>JBDTKU010000062.1:0-17136 GCA_039935135.1 Ginsengibacter sp.
AGTAAACCAACAAATTCTCCTGATTTTTATTTTATCATGAAAGAAGGATGGCTTTTAAGTCTTCAGGAATCTTACTCACTTTTTTTAATTTATAATCATAACATACCATCCCGGTTTTTGCCAAAGCAATTATGATTTCCTGTTGGTGTCTTTTTGTAGAAATTTTGTAAAATAGCTCAAAGGCCACTTTTGAAATTTCTCCGATATAGAGATCTATCCGAAGAATATCTTTGTAAAAGGATTCATTTTTATATTCTACCTGGAGTTCGCTCATAATAAGCGAAGTTCCAGCCACATTCAATTCGGTAAAATTGTTTTGTTGAAGAAATTGTACCCGGGCTTCATGAATGAATTCAACGACTGCATTGTTTCCTGCATGACCGCCATAATTGATATCAGTTATTCGTACCGGAACAGATACAGATGTGAGAAATTTTTCAGGTAGTTGGATTTTTAAACGCGCCATTAATATCTTATTCTAATTTACTTCTGATACATCCTGAATAAGATCTGCAAGCCCCGCTGACGTGGGAGGAATGGTGCTGCTCAGCATTATTTTTTGCCATTTATCCACCTTTTTGTTCCAGATCGGTTTTGGAGGAAATTCGTTATCTGCTGCAATAATTAGTGTGGCTACTTTTGGTGATATTTTTACAGGTTGCCCTTCGGGACCAGCCACAGTTATATATTTTTTAGGAAGATCAGCGTCTTTCATCTCGTTTAGCAATATCTTATGTTTCTCTTTGGGGCTATGGATAATGGATTCTAGCATTTTGTGATTTAAAACCATCGAATCTTTTAATTTTTCCGGCGAAATTGTTGTTCCTCTGGAAACATACTCGGAAGAATTAGATTCGGTGTTATTCTTTTTAAAAAAGATTGATCCTATAAAAATTATCACCAAAGAAGCGGCAGCTACCGCCAGGTAATAAAAATTCTTTGATCTTTTGTACCCCGGAATCTTCACTACTTTTTCATTTTGCAACTCTTTATTGATATGTTGCCAAATTTCCTCCGGGGGAGGAGTTTCGTAATTATAAAGTTTATTTTTAAAGTTTAGCATTTTCGATTATCTAAAAATATTATTGTTACTACTTATCACGATTATCTTTCATACTACCAGTTTCAATTATTTTTTTTAAAACTCCTTTTGCTCGTGCCAATTGTGATTTGCTTGTTCCCTCCGTTATGCCTAAGATATCTGCAATTTCTTTATGAGAATATCCCTCGACTACATGCATATTAAAAACCTGTTTGTATCCTGGCGATAATTCATTCACAATATTCAGAATATCTTTGGTTGCTAATGAATCCAGAGCGTCAAGCTCATTATCTTCAATTGTATTTTCCTGCACTTCTGTGACATTATACAACTTCACTTTTTTCCTATAGTGTTCAATTGAAGTATTAATAAAAATTCGCCTAATCCATCCTTCAAATGATCCTTCGGCTCTAAACTTCGGCAAACTTTTATAAACTTTTATAAAACCTTCCTGCATCACATCATTTGCATCCTCCGTATTTTCGGCATACCGAAGGCACACCCCATACATTTTTGAGGAAAACCGGTCATAAAGCAACTTTTGCATTTCGGAGTTTCCTTCTATACATCCTTTTATTAAGTCGCTTTCCGAAGGGATATGGTTGCCTCGTGGATTCAAATTTTATGGATTTTTCTAAATATTATATTGGTTAAAAACATGAATTGCTTCTTAAATAGTTCGTTAGCTTTTCCATTGCTTTTTTTCGGTGACTATAAATATTTTTTTCTGCCACCGCCATTTCCGCAAAAGTTTGGGTTGACCCTTCTGGCATAAAAACAGGATCATACCCAAAACCTGAATGTCCTTTCTTTTCAGCAATAATAGTGCCTTTACATATCCCTTCAAAGAATTCCTCTTTTCCTTTGCACAAAAGACAAATTACGGTACGGAAACGCGCTTTTCGATTTTCCTTATGTGCCAATTTACTTAAAAGTTTATTAATATTATTTTCGAAAGACCTGTTTTCGCCTGCATATCTCGCGCTTTTCACACCCGGCTCCCCGTCCAGCGACTCTACTTCGAGGCCCGTATCCTCGGAAAAACAATTCAGATTGGAAAGCTCATAGATTACCCTTGCTTTTTCCCTCGCATTTTCTTCAAGCGAGTGGTAAGGTTCAGGAATATCAATATCTATTCCTGCTTCTTTCAGAGAAATTATTCTGAATTTACCATTCAATATGCTCCTGGCTTCAGAAACCTTGTTATCATTATTTGTGGCAAAAATGATCGTGTTCATTCAGAGAAATAATTTTTGAAGCGTCCTCCACAATTCTTTCTTTAAAGGGGTGTTATTTAGAAATTCTTTTAAGGGTGGCGCCGTTAGATATGATTGTTGCTGAAATTTTTGTACCTGGAAATAAGGAATGTCAAAGGGCAATTCAAGTTCAGCGTTTTTAACTCCAAAAATCAATATTTTTTTAGGTTGAAATTGCTCATTGAATAGTTGATAATTATATTTGTTTGAACTAAAATTTACCAAAACAATATCAGCTAATGACAATTTGCACGCCGAAACCAGTTTGGTCAATAATTCCATTTCATCATCAGGCAAGAATTTATGCGAATCGTCATTCACTACAAATAATACATGGCTGTGATTTTCCCCGAAACTTTCGATTTCGATTTTCGGCGACGGACCAACTTTAGGATTAGGGGCTGGGTCTTCAATGAGATTATGGTTGAATAAAATCGCGCAGGTTTGATAAGAAAGTTGAATATTATCCAAACTCATAAAGTATTTCTCCTTCTTTTTTTTCGTTTCTTTGTGGCAAATTTAAAGATAATGATGGCTACAGAAGATTTTAAAATCACAAAAGTCAAAAACACTAGGCTGGTTTCTTTGGATATTAATAATATTCCATTTGGTAAATATTTTACTGATCATATGCTTGAAGTAAACTATAAAGATGGCTACTGGGAAACCGTGGAAATCAAACCTTATCAGTCAATAAGCATAGATCCGGCTTGCGCCGCTATTCATTATGGACAGTCCATTTTTGAAGGAATAAAAGCCTATAAAAATGAGGAAGGTGAGCCATTTATTTTTCGCCCGATTGATAATTTTAACAGGTTTAATGCGTCAGCTCAAAGGATGGAAATGCCTCAGGTTCCCGAAGAAATATTTATGGAAGGGATGAGGGCGCTTGTAAAACTGGACCATGAATGGATACCTAAAAAACCAGATCATTCTCTTTATATCAGGCCCTTTATGTTTGCTGTTGATGATACGATTGGGGTTAAGCCAGGTCGCAGGTATAAATTTATTATAATATTAAGCCCGACCGGCCCTTATTACAGTGCACCAATGCGGATTTATGTAGAAGAAAAATACGTCCGGGCAGTTCATGGCGGCGTAGGATTTGCCAAAAATGCGGGCAATTATGGCGCTTCAATGCACGCGACTGAAGAGGCAAAAAGGAAAGGTTACGACCAGGTTTTATGGACAGATGCTTTTGAACATAAGTATGTACAGGAATGCGGAACAATGAATGTGTTTTTTGTCATTGGTAACAAGGCGGTTACTCCTCCTCTTGGAGATACAATTCTCGCTGGCGTAACAAGAGCGAGCGTAATTCAATTAATGAAAGATAAGGGAATGGAGGTTGAAGAAAGGCCTTTAAGTATTGATGAAGTGATAGAAGCTTATAAAAATGCCGAATTAAAAGAATTGTTTGGCACAGGAACAGCGGCTACTATTTCAATGATCAAGGAACTATGCTATAAGGAGTTTGTAATGACTTTTGATACTGAAAAATGGAAGATTGCACCAGAAGTTGGAAGAGCATTAAAGGATATCAAAGAAGGGAAAACTGAAGATAAATATGGTTGGTTGTGGAAGGTTTGAGGGAATAGTAGAACGAATATTTGAATTTGAACCAGTATTCAAATAATTTTGGTTTTTAGCAAACCTACACTTACCTTTGCCGTCCAAAAAAATCAAGGTAAAAAACAATGCCTACCATACAACAATTAGTCAGAAAAGGACGAACAATAATAAGAGCTAAAAGCAAATCAAGAGCACTTGACAGTTGCCCTCAACGTAGGGGAGTTTGCACAAGAGTTTACACGACTACTCCTAAAAAGCCAAATTCCGCTTTGCGCAAAGTGGCCAAAGTAAGGCTTACCAATAAAATTGAAGTGATTGCTTATATTCCGGGTGAGGGTCATAATTTGCAGGAGCACTCTATTGTTTTGTTACGTGGAGGAAGGGTTAAAGATCTTCCGGGAGTTCGTTATCATATTGTTCGCGGCAGCCTTGATACCGCAGGTGTAAAAGACCGTAAACAAAGCCGTTCGAAATACGGAACCAAAAAAGAAAAAGCTAAAAAATAATATCAGTGACCTTTCTTGCAATACTTAGATGAAATACCAGAAGTAGAAAAGGTCTGTTGAAAAAATAAAAATAACAATGCGTAAAGCACAAGCAAAAAAACTTCCGTTAGCCCCAGATCCTAAATTCCAGGATAAACTGGTTACTCGTTTTGTAAACAATTTAATGTGGGAGGGCAAAAAAAGTGGAGCCTACACTATTTTTTATGATGCGTTAGATAGAGTATCTAAAACAACAGGTGAAGACGGTTATGAGATTTGGAAAAAAGCCTTATCAAATGTTACCCCGGGTGTAGAAGTAAAAAGCCGCAGAATCGGTGGAGCTACTTTTCAAATTCCATCTGAAGTGCGAGCCGATAGAAAAGTTTCCTTAAGCATTAAATGGCTTATAAAATATAGCAGAGATAGAAATGGCCGCAGTATGTCAGAAAAGTTAGCTAATGAAATAATTGCCGCCAGCAAAGGAGAGGGAGCAGCGTACAAAAAGAAAGAAGATACCCATCGGATGGCTGACGCAAATAAAGCATTCGCCCATTTCAGAATCTAAAAACTTATTTTCTTAATATTGGCCCTTTCCATTCGGAGAGGGTTTTTTTTTAATAGGGAAGAAATGATTTGCAATAAACCTATTAAACATTCTTCTATTTAGGGGTCTATGGGTAGAAAGCTACCCAAAATCGGAAATATTAATTCATGATGTTTTATCTACTATTCTTATAATTAGGCAATTCACTGCTATAAATTGAAGCGACATGCTTTTCAATACAAATTAGGAATCTGGTGTATTTGCTGGTTTACTAACTTTTTGACGATATTTTATCGGTACTCTTTGTTTAATTATTCGTAAGATTTGTATAAATTATTTATTGAACTCAATAAAATAATACATTAAAAATCTGGATACACCAATGCGGTATATTCTTTGTAATCAGATTATTGAAAGTAAATTGAGTTTGATACATGAAAAAAAGGATCCTTATTACGGATGATGATGAAGGTGTTCAGGATATTTTTAAATTAATATTCGAACGGGCTGGATATGAGGTGGATATATTTGGTGAAGCGTTTTCTATACTTGAGAATAAGTACCAGCATCCTGATTTGTTTGTCCTCGACAGGCAGCTAAGCGGCCATGATGGATTAAAAGTTTGTAAATTTTTAAAAAGCCAAAATTCAACAAGAGATATTCCAGTTATAATTGTATCAGCAACTCCCAGAATTGGGAAATTTGCGCAGGAAGCTGGCGCTAATGATTTTATTGAAAAACCTTTCCAGGTAAAACATCTACTTGAAGTGGTTGAAAAATGGATTTAGCTCGATTATTTTTAACTTTAAATTTCCCTTTTATTAGAATTCACTTTATCCCATTTATCTTCAAAATTCATTTCTGAATTATAGTTGAAAGATAAATATTGAAGATTTTTTTGGTCAGACTAAATTAATTAGTATTTTTGTCCTAAATAAATTAGCTCGTATGTCACAAGCAGGACAAAATCTGAAATACCTTCGCAAATTAAGGGGTTGGACTCAAGAAGAATTTTCTACAAAGTTAGGCATCAAGCGCTCCCTTCTTGGCGCTTATGAAGAGGAAAGAGCCGATCCAAGGCTTGATGTTTTAGAAAGCATTAGTGAGATATTTAAAGTTACGTTGGATGAACTTTTGCTACAAAATATGGCGGAATCAAAAGGCAGCAGCTATCTTGCTAAAAGAAGGCAAATGAAAATGATGAGTGCCGACAGGAATATTATTCATTTTGTTCCTGTAAAAGCTGCCGCAGGTTATCTTGCGGGTTATGCTGACAGCGAGTTCATTGACGAATTGAATACGTTCACTCTTCCAATGCTGACGGGCGGTAGCTATCGGGCATTTGAAATTATAGGTGATAGCATGCTCCCGACTCCAAGCGGAAGCGTAATTGTGGGAGAAAAAATTGAAAATCTTGACAGTGTAAAAAACAATGCCGCTTACATTGTGGTAAGCAAAAATGAAGGAATTGTCTATAAGCGTGTTGTGAAAAATAATAAGAATAGAAATAAATTAACCCTTGTAAGCGACAATCCGGCATTTCAGCCGTACCAGGTTCAATCGGCTGATGTGTTGGAAATGTGGCAAGCCCAGGCAGTTATCCATAAAGTTACACAACAACAAAGATGGGATGTAGATTCATTAGTTAACCTTGTTAGCAATCTTCAGGACCAGGTAAGTTCCTTAAAAAAGAAAATGAATTAGGATACGGTTGTGTTTGTAAATATTGGGATTATTTGGTATCATGCAGTTTGAATTAAAATTTCAAAATAGGCAATAACATTTCCATTCAACAACAAAAATTTAAATCATGATCAAATTACAAATTATCGGACACCTGGGCACAGATTGTACCACCACTGAGGTAAACGGAAGAACCGTAATCAATTTTCCTGTTGCCCATTCTGAAAAATATAAAGATTCCCAGGGAAACCTGGTAGAAAAAACTACCTGGGTAAAATGCGCATACTGGACAGACAGAACAGCAATTGCACAATATTTAAAAAAAGGTCAATTAGTATATGCGGAAGGAAATCCTGAAGCTGAAGGATATTTAAATAAGGAAAATCAGAATGCTGCTTCATTAAAGATGACTGTCTTCAGGATCCAGTTGTTGGGGAGTAAAAACGACAACAGCAATAGTGGAAACTCAGAACAAAACAGTAATTATCAATCTTCCGGAAGTTCAAAAGTAAGCCAGCCAGTAGCAGATATGGAGGAGCCGGCAGATGATCTTCCTTTTTAATAATTTTGGGTTGTATTTTCAAAGCGGCTACATCATTGGGCCGCTTTTTTATTGGATGGATTTGTAGTAAACCAACAAATTCCGATGATTTTTATTTCGCTCCAGGTTGTAAGACTTTATCGATCTTATCTTTATCCTGAAAGTTGTTTAAGCTGAATAGATGTTGATCCTACGCTGCCTTTATTCTTATATTTTTCTCTGAAAGCAAGCCATAATTATTTTATGGCATAATTTTCCTGATTTATTTTTTATAAAAAAAACATTTTGTTTGGAAAATTAGTTTTTGATCTTTTACTTTTATTCTGAAACGCTGATTATTGCCGAAATGATTTGAGGATTAGAAGAAATAAACATAGCAATTCTCTATTAGGTTTGAAAAAAAAGTCTGTTTGTAGAAGAGTTGCGTCCACATGGCTAAATATTAAGACGCCCTTCGGATTTTCCGTATAGTTTGGATTATAATGTAAAGTCCGAAATAATAACAGATGAGATTTAATTTAATTCTGAAGTTGAATCTTTTGTCTTTTTGCGTGTTAGTAGTTTATGACAAAATCTTTCATACAATCGCAAGCGGCGTTTCTATTAACTTTTTAAATATTTATTTTCAAAGATGAAAATTCAAAAATTGGATAACATGGCAGTAGAAGGTAACTCATCTTATCCCAGCGAAATATCTATTGGACTAAAAACTGATAGATCCATTTTTATCTGGAATAAAGCTGCCGAAAATATTTTTGGTTATCTGGCAATTGAAGCGGTTGGCCAGGATATTTCTATTATTTTTTCTGAGAACAATTTTCCCCGGGAAAAAAAAATGCTTGAAAATATTTTAGAAGGTGATTCTTTTCAATATGAAATTTGTTGCAAAACCAAATTGGGAGAGCGGATATGTGTGTTGTTCAACGCGTCTCCCATCATGGATAAAATGGGAAAAGTGATGGGCATTTCAAAAATTGCAACGGATGTTACTGATCAAAATGAAATGGAAAAAAAAATAGCAACATTGGCTTCAATCGTAGATTCCTCTGACGATGCTATTATTAGCAAAACATTGAATGGCATAATCACCAGTTGGAACCGATCAGCAACAAAAATGTTTGGATATACTGAAGATGAAGCAATTGGCCGTCATATTTCACTCCTCATTCCTCCGGAAAGTGTTGTGGAGGAAGAATTGATCATGGAAAATATTATTAAAGGAGAAAAGATTGATCATTTTGAAACGGCAAGAATCGCAAAAGACGGCACAGAAAAATTTATTTCATTGACTGTATCTCCCATAAAAAATAGAAAGGGCGATGTGATAGGAGTTTCTAAGATTGCAAGAGATATTGCTGACAAAGATCAACAGGATGAGAAGCAGGCGATATTGGCTGCAATTGTAAATTCTTCTGATGATGCTATTATCAGCAAAACATTACAGGGAATTATTACCAGTTGGAACCAGGCCGCGTTCAAAATGTTTGGGTACACAGAAGAAGAAGCAATTGGCAAGCACATATCTCTTATCATTCCAAAAGACCGGTTAGATGAAGAAACAAAAATTATTGAGAGTTTGAGCAGAGGAGAAAAGATAGACCATTTTGAAACTATAAGAATTGCTAAAAACGGCGCATTAAGAGATATATCTTTAACGATATCTCCAATAAGGGGGCGCCGCGGAAAAATAATTGGGGCCTCAAAAATTGCCCGTGATATATCGATGAGAAAGGAGGCAGAAAAACAACGGCAAAATTATACAAAGCGTTTACAGGAGTTAAATAAATATAAGGATGAATTTATGGTAATGGCCAGCCACGAATTAAAAACACCACTTACGGTTATCATGGCTAATCTTCAGGTGTTGCATGAAATGATGGAAAATGACCCCCATTTAATATTGCTGGAAAAGGTATTGAAACAAGTGAATAAATTATCTAAATTGATCAGTAATCTTCTTAATGTATCAAAAATAGAAGCTGGTCAGCTTGAGTTGAACCCAACTAAATTTGATTTGAATGAATTGCTTGCAGAGCTGATCGACAATTTGCAACAAACCACTAAAGATCACAAAATCATCTATGCTAAAAAACAAAGAAAATTAATGATCAATGCAGACCGGGAGAAGATTGAACAAGTGGTCATTAATTTAATTAGTAATGCTATAAAATACAGCCGGGAAACGGGAAGAATTATAGTAAATGCTACTCAAAATACGGATGTTGTAAGAGTGAATGTAAAGGATGAGGGAATAGGAATTCCTAAAGAGGATCTCGAAAATATTTTTCTTCGTTTCTTCCGGGTTAGTGGTTCAGCCAGCTCGTATTCAGGCTCTGGAGTGGGATTATATATCTCCTCTGAAATTATAAAAAATCATGGTGGAAAACTATGGGCTGAGAGTGAAATTGGCAAAGGTTCTGTTTTTAATTTTTCGCTTCCTGCTGCCAAAGAAGAGTGAAAACATAAGTCGGCATTTTAAAGGGTTGACTTAGATGCATTCCAACATTTTAGTGTTTCATGGAAAAATTGCTACAAATTTACACATGAAAGCTAAGCTTCAAAAGCATTTTAATATTCCACGTGCAAATGCCGGCGACGGCATAAAATTTCTTCTCTCCTAAATTTTATAAAATCATTTCTCTTTTAAATAAAAACCTGGCATTAAGGAAAAGGGAAAATAGAAATTGAAAATTCAGGAAGGAAATTTGATCAGCAATGAACCTGGCCCAAAAGCATATAGATAATAAAAAAAACAACGATAGTTCCCAGGCAGCCACCACCTAATTTTTTAGCGCCATAAGCGGCTATCAATCCTCTTACTAATTTATTCATTTTTTAATTTTGTAAAGTAAATAAGATAAATTTTAAAAGAATAGATGATACAAAAAATCAGCCAATTAAATATTCCAATCTATAATTTCATTGGTCCATTCTTCTTTATAAGGAACAGTAACCTTTATATAATTATCCGTAAAGCCTTCCATCATTCCATTTTTATTTTTTCCTTCAAATAGAACTTTCCTGGTTTCTCCTGCGTGGCTTGCAGAAAATTGTTGCATTTTTTTGTAAGATAAGGACCGCAAAATTTTTGTGCGTTCATGACGGATATGAATGGGTACGACAGGCTCAATCGTAAGAGCATGCGTAAGGTCTCTTTCAGAATAAGTAAACACATGCAGATAAGACACATCAAGCGAAACTAAGAAATCGATAGTTTCTTTAAAATCATCCTCCGTTTCACCCGGGAATCCGGTGATAACATCCACCCCGATGCAACAGCCGGGGATTAATTTTTTTATAAGCCGAACTTTTTCGGCGTACAATTCTCTCCTGTATCTGCGGCGCATCAATCCAAGAATCTTATTGCTTCCACTTTGTAAAGGGATGTGAAAATGGGGCATGAATTTTTTGCTGCCTGCCACAAAATGAATTATTTCTTCAGTTAGTAAATTTGGCTCGATAGAAGAAATGCGGTAACGGTTTACGCCATTGTATTCTTCAATTTTTTTTATTAGGGAGTAAAAACTTTCACCGGTTTTTTCGCCACTTCCATCTTTGCCAAAATCACCGAGATTAATTCCTGTCAATACAATTTCCTTTACTCCTTCGTCAGCAATTTTTTTTATTTCAGACAAAACATTTTCGATGGAATTGCTCCGGCTTTTTCCACGCGCCATCGGTATGGTGCAAAATGAACAATTGTAATCGCATCCGTCCTGCACTTTTAAAAATGTCCTGGTTCTGCTATTTAATGAAAACGATGAATGAAAACCCTCAACATCTTCTATCTCGCAACTACATATTTTTGCGCTGTCGCCATGTGTGAGTTCTTTTAAATGAGAGGTGATATTGAATTTTTCAGAAGCTCCCAACACAAGGTCAACTCCTGGGATTTCAGCGATTTCTTTTGGCTTTAATTGGGCGTAACAACCCATAATAACTACCAAAGCTTCCGGAGCCTTTCTTTGAACCCTTCTGACCAACTGCCTGCATTCTTTATCTGCATTTTCAGTTACCGAGCAGGTGTTGATTACATAAACATCCGCCTTATCTGTAAAATCTTTTGTTTCAAATCCATCGTCTTCCAACAATCTTTCCACTGCTGATGTTTCTGAATAATTTAATTTGCAACCTAAAGTATGAAGTGCTACTGTTCTTCCGTTTGACATGAAGCAAAATTAATCAATCAATTTCTATTATTGATTGCGATTGAATTAGGCAATAGTAAATCGACAAATAACGAAGATTTCTGTTTTCTTTGTATCAGATTATTATATCTTTCTTATCAGTAAATTAAAAAATAATGAAGAATTCTCTTTATAAATTTGGATAGGATTAAGTAAAATAATCGCAAAGCTTTTGTGAAATTCATTTTGCAAGGATATCTGCCCCAAATGAATTGCCACTTGCTTTAGCAAGTGTTCAATATTTATTAAAGGCTGCAGGCTTTAGCCAAAATTCTAAATAAAGGTTTTGGCTAAAGCTCATAAAACTTCATCTAATTCGTTGATCGGGAATAATATACCTAATCCTAAATTTGTAAATACTCATGAAACTTTTTATAAAAAATATGGTTTGCCCACGTTGCATAATGAGCGTTGAAAATATTTTGAGAGAAAATAGTTTGGATTCAAAATATGTGCAACTCGGTGAAATTGAATTATTAAAAACTCCCGGTAAAAAACAATTGCAAAATTTTTCAGCAGATTTAGAAAAAGTAGGTTTTGAACTATTAGATGATCAGAAAACTCAATTGATTGAGAAAATAAAAACGCTGCTGATTCGAAAAGTGCAGGAAGGAAATATCGAAGAGCATTTCAGTATCAATAAATTTTTATCTAAACAAATATTCAAAGATTATTCTTCGATTAGTAAATTGTTTTCAGAAGTGGAAGGAATTACCGTTGAACAATTTTTCATTCTGCAAAAAATAGAAAAAGTAAAAGAGTGGCTTGTTTACAATGAACTTTCATTAAGTCAGATTGCTTTCAATCTGGGTTACAGCAGCACCCAGCATCTCAGCGGACAATTTAAAAAAATTACGGGGATGACTCCCACGCAATTTAAGGCATTGGGCGCTGTACACAGAAAGACAATTGATGATGTTAGATAAGAAAAGGCCGGCACCAATATTTGAAGTCAGATGGATACCATCAGACTTTTTGGTTCCAATAATATATACATCTTTCCCAAAAGGATATAACACAAAAAAAAATAATCAACGGAACTTTGTTTTCTAAAAAGAAAATAAAATGTCTGAAGTTGATGAAGAGGTAATTACCATTAAAAAAACTTTTCCTGTAACAGGAATGAGCTGCGCTTCATGTGCTGCAAGCGTGGAAACTACATTAAAAGAAGAGCCTGGTGTAATTAAAGCAGCCGTGAATTATGCAAATTCATCTGTGTCTGTAGAATATGCCTCAGAGGTTGCGGATATCCAACACTTCAAAAAATCGGTTCAATCATCAGGATACGATTTGATCATTGAAGACAATGAAACTGTAACAGATGAATTAGAAAAACAAAAAAAAACCTATTACCAACAACTTCGTAAACGTACTATTCTTTCTATAATTTTTTCCTTTCCAATCGTTTTGATGGGGATGGTTTTTATGAATTTGCCTTACGCCAATTTTATAATGTGGGCGCTGGCTACTCCGGTAGTTTTTATTTTTGGTAAACAATTTTATATCAGTGCCTGGAAACAGGCCAGGCACCGTTCTGTCAACATGGATACCCTGGTAGCGTTGAGTACCGGCATTGCTTACCTGTTCAGTGTTTTCAATACTTTGTATCCACAATTCTGGACCAGTAGGGGACTGGAGGCTCACGTTTACTTTGAAGCTGCAGCGGTTATTATTTCATTTATTTTATTGGGAAAGATGATGGAAGAAAAAGCAAAATCAAATACCTCTTCTGCAATAAAAAAATTGATTGGGCTACAACCAAAAACAGTTTTAAAAATTAATAATGACGGGACTGAAGAAGTTATAAAAATATCTGAAGTAAACATAGGAGATCAGCTTTTAGTAAAACCGGGCGATAAGATTCCGGTTGATGGAACTGTAATTTCAGGAAACTCTTTTGTAGATGAAAGTATGATATCTGGTGAACCAATTCCGCTTGAAAAAGGGAAAGATGCCGGGGTGTTTGCGGGAACCATCAATCAAAAAGGAAGTTTTGTTTTTGAAGCCACAAAAGTAGGCTCTGATACTTTGCTTGCGCACATTATAAAAATGGTGGAGGAAGCACAGGGAAGTAAAGCTCCTGTTCAAAAATTAGCTGATAAAATCGCAGGCATTTTTGTTCCGGTGGTGATGGGAATCGCTATTTTTTCTTTTGTGATCTGGCTGATTTTTGGCGGTGCTAATGGGCTTACTTATGGTTTGCTGGCAATGATTACTGTTTTGGTTATTGCTTGCCCTTGTGCACTCGGGCTTGCTACGCCGACTGCAATTATGGTGGGCGTTGGAAAAGGTGCGGAAAATGGGATTCTGATAAAAGATGCAGAAAGTCTGGAACAGGCAAAAAATATTAATGCAATTATTCTCGATAAAACCGGCACTATCACAGAAGGCAAACCGAAGGTGGTGGAAATGGTTTGGAAGAAAGACGAAAAAATTGAGGAATTATCTTCTCTTTTGTTTTCGTTGGAATCTCAATCCGAGCATCCGTTGGCAGATGCTATCTCTCAATATTTTCAATCCATAAATATTCAAAAGATAAACTCGCATAATTTTGAAAGCCTTACCGGATCAGGCGTTTCAGCTATCTTTAATAATAAAAAATATTTTGCAGGAAGTTATAAATTGATGCAGGAAAAACAAATTTTTATTCCGGATGAATTAAAAATTAAAACAGAAATATGGCTTAAAGATTCGTTTACTGTAATCTGGTTTTCCGATGAAAAAAATGCATTGGCAGCAGTGGCTATCGCTGATAAAATAAAACCTACTTCTAAAGAAGCGATCTTGCAATTGCAACAAATGGGAATTGAAGTTTACATGATAACCGGAGATAATGAAAAAACTGCAGCAGCAGTTTCCAGGAATGTAGGAATTAAAAACTTCAAAGCGGAAGTATTGCCTGATGCCAAAGCGGATTTCGTAAAAGAATTGCAACAGCAGGGAAAGAAAGTGGCGATGGTTGGTGATGGTATTAATGACAGCCAGGCATTAGCGCTTGCGGATGTAAGTATCGCGATGGGAAAAGGAACTGACATCGCAATGGATGTGGCGAAAATGACTTTAATTTCCTCAGACTTAAATCATATTCCGAAGGCTATCCAGTTGTCGAAACAAACCGTGAAAGTGATTCATGAGAATTTGTTCTGGGCATTTATTTATAATATAATTGGAATTCCTATTGCAGCAGGAATTTTATTTCCGTTCACCGGGTTTTTATTAAACCCAATGATTGCAGGAGCTGCTATGGCATTGAGTTCTGTAAGTGTGGTGAGTAACAGTTTAAGGTTGAGATTTATTAAACTAAAATAGCGGTTGACTTTGTAAGTTGCGAGCGCGGTTTTATTCAGTGGCCGGTTCCTCAAGTCGGGTCTCGATAAAAAATTAAAAAAGATTAAAATAAAAAATATGGAAACAAAAAAATTTAAAACAAATATCATGTGCGGCTCCTGCATTGCAAAAGTAACGCCGGTACTTAATGAAACTTTTGGTGAAAAGAATTGGGAAGTAGATACGAAGGATCCCAAAAAGATTCTAACTGTCTCAACAGAAAATGATGATCCAAACGAAGTAATTAAAGCTCTTGGAAAAGTAGGTTATAAAGCGGAATCGTTAGTTTAAAAGAAAATGTTATAAAATATATAGCACTTTCGGGATTCTCTATATAATTTAATTTTTTCCTATAGATTCGTAGTAAATACTTTTTTTAATGAATCAAAGAAGATCCATACAATATAAAGCAGCCTTTCTTTTAATAGCATTTTCACTAAATACTATCATAGGATTTGCATGCGCAGTCGGATTGGATATGGGTTTTAATTCAAATCATCACAAAGAAGAATTAACGGATATTTCCATTCATATACATACAGATGGAAAGCAACACCGGCATCACGACGAAGTCGAAAGTCACCAGGAAGATGCAAATAATCACCTTCATAAAACAACCAATGAGGAAGAAAATTGCTGCCATGACAGAGCAACAGAAATTGCTCAACAGGATAAAGCAATTGCACAATCAATAAACATAGTAAGCCCGGTTTTTTTTACAGCTTTCTTAGCTGGATTCTATAATACTGGCGCGCCGCTTTCTACAGGCGTAGATTCACACATCAAATATTGTGCACGAACCCACCATCCCCCGATACCGGACATTCGTATATCCATACAGAGCTTTCAAATATGATTTAATGTTTTTCCATGTATTAAGCATTGAGGTGTTTCTCTATGCGGGTAATTATTGTATTAACATTAAATTAAGTAAAAATGAAAAAGATTCTTCTATTCGTTGCCATCTGTGCAACAGCATCTGTGCAACAAAGTTTTGCTCAAAATATTTCAACACCCGAGCCTTCTGAATTACTTACTTCTTACTACAACATTAAGGATGCATTGGTAAGCGGCGATGCAAATAACGCGGCCACTAATGCAGAAAAATTTGTGAAAACCATCAATAGTATCAGTTCAGAAATTATTCATGAATCGTATAAAGGAGCGCTGCTAAAAGATGCCGGCAAAATTTCTGATACCAAAGATTTAAAAAAGCAGCGGGCAGCTTTCTCCACTTTTTCTGAAAATATGTATGCATTGGCAAAAGAAGTGAAACTCAATGCTCAACCGGTTTATTACCAGTATTGTCCCATGAAAAAATCATCTTGGTTAAGCAGTAATAAGACCATAAAAAATCCTTATTACGGCAGTGCGATGCTTACATGTGGCAAGGTTACAGAGACGATTCAATAAATTTTATTCAGGCCTAAAAATAGAAAAAATGAAAAATACATTTTTTGCTATTGTTATTGGTGGTGCAATTATGGTTGCCTGTAACAACAGCAGCAATAAATCTGCTGAATCATACAAAATGGATGATGGCTTAATGAAATCTGATGTTCATACGGTTTCGCCATTTACTTCCCCTGTGAACGGACTTTTACGAATTTATCTTAAAATGAAAAATGCGCTCGTTACTGATGATGATAAGAAAGCAGCTAATGTTGGAAACGAGTTGGTAAAAGCGCTGGACAATTTTGATAAATTAATATTAAGAAAGGAAGAAAAGATTCCGTTTGAAAGTATAGCTGGGGATGCAAAAAAACATGCACAAATTATAGTGCTGAACTTAGGCAATATTGAGAATCAACGCGAACATTTTGATTCACTTAGTAGAGATATGTACGATATGGTAACAAGATTTGCCGCAGGAGAAAATATCTATGTGAATCGTTGCCCGATGTACAATAATAACAAGGGGGCGCTTTGGCTAAGTGAGACAAAGGAAATTAAAAATCCTTATTCCGGCAGCGCTATGCTTACGTGTGGCAAGATTATAGAGACGATAAAGTAAACGAACAAATAACCCGAATTTTTAATCGATTAAATAAAAAAAATGAAAACAATAATGACTATTAGCGCCTCAATCTTAGCGCTCTTTTTTACCGCCTGTAATTCCACCAGCAGTAAACAAACAAATAATGCAGATTCTGCAACAACGCGGTCTGTCGCTCAGGATGTATCAGCTAATGCAAAACCCGCGGATGGAATTTTGGCTGGTTATATAAATCTGAAAAATTCTTTGGCAGCCGACAATGGAAGTGCTGCAGCAAAAAACGGACAGGAAATTTTAGATGAGTTAGCAAAATTTGATAATTCCTCTTTAACGCCCGATCAAAAGAAAACATTTCTTGGCTTGGTTGATGACATAAAGGAAAACAGCGAACACATCAACAAAAATGGTGACAAAATTGAACATCAGCGCGAGCATTTTGAAATGCTTAGCAAAGACATGACAGATTTGGTAAAGTCAGTGGGAACAAATAAAACTTTGTATCT
>JBDTKU010000063.1:0-7937 GCA_039935135.1 Ginsengibacter sp.
AATTAGGTAGAACAGTCGTAATGAAACTGCTACTTTGGGTTTGCCACAGGTTTTAACCTGTGGATAAATTAAAAAAACTCAATCGGCTTTAGCCAAAATTCCAAAAAAGGTTTGGCTAAAGCCTTACATCTTATTTTATAAACCACTTGCTAAAGCAAGTGGCAAATTAAAACAACAGTGGCAAATTAAAACAACAGTCACACATTCTCCTTACATAGTTTCTTTAAAGGATTGCGATTAAACTACCTAATTCTATAATTTTTTTCTATGCCTATTAGGATTTAATGTTTTAGCTAAAAAGGAGCGTCTTCGTCAAATTCTTCATCATTCATTTTACTTCCGGCCTGGAAATAAAGCTTGGCGCCGCCAGTTTCGTCCACACCTTTTACGGGCCTGAAATTTCCCGGAGGGAGCTTGTTGCTAAAATCATCTTCATCATTATCTACAAATTTTTGAATGTGTAATAACGCTTTTAATGTGATCGTTTCCAATTGTCCGTTTCTATGTTTTGCAATACGGACCTGCGTTTCGCCCTTGGTAGATTCTCCCATTTCATTCGCATGAATATCGTGGTATTCGGGCCGATAAAGAAAAATTACCATATCCGCATCTTGCTCAATGGCACCGGATTCCCTCAAGTCACTCAATTGTGGAATCTTACTTCCTTCCTTTCTTTTTTCCACCTCACGGCTCAACTGGCTGAGCGCAATAATGGGAACCTGCAATTCTTTAGCCAGCCCCTTTAAATCCCTTGAAATACGGCTGATCTCCTGCTCTCGGTTGGCATTTCTGTTTTCGCCGGTGCCGCTCATTAATTGCAAATAATCTATTATGATTAATCCTACATTATGTTTGTTTTTTAGCCTTCTGCATTTAGCCCGCAATTCAAAAATGTTCAAAGCTGCTGTGTCATCAATGTGAATAGGAGCAGAAGAAAGGCGGTTGATTCCTTTTTTATAAAGCTCTTCCATTTCATGTTGTTCCAATCTTCCCCGGGCAATTTTTTCTAAAAGGATGCCGCTTTCAGCGCTTAGAATTCTTTGTACTAATTGGCTGGCACTCATTTCCAAAGAAAAGAAACCAACTGCAGTAGGTTTGGTGGGATGAAGCGCCGCATTACGGGCAAGATTAAGCGCAAATGCGGTTTTACCTACGGAAGGCCGCGCTGCAAGTACGATCAAATCACTGGGTTGCCATCCGTAAGTTACACGGTCGATAGATTCAAAACCAGTAGGCACACCGGTTATTTCATCCTGGCGGGTTCTGAGATCTTCAATTCTTTGAATCGTTTTTACAAGAACCGAATCAATACTTTCATAATCTCTTTTCAGATGTTTATTGGTAATATCAAAAAGTTTGGACTCAGCCATATCCAATAAATCAAAAACATCCGTGCTGTCTTCGTACGCGTCTCCAATGATTTCGCTGCTAATTTTTATCAATTCGCGCTGAATGAATTTCTGCAAAATAATCCTTGCATGAATTTCGATATTTGCAGAAGAAAAAACTGCATTGGTAAGTTTAGTGATATAAAAAGGGCCTCCAACGAGGTCGAGCTCTTCCCTGAATTTTAATTCTTCAACTACCGTTAAAAGATCTATAGGTGAATTTTTTTGTTGCAATCCCTGCATCGTGCGAAAAATCCTTTGATGCGCTTCTATATAAAAACATTCCGGTGTTAAAATTTCCACGATAACATCAAACGCATTTCTTTCCAGCATGATGGCACCGAGCACGGCTTCTTCCAATTCCTTTGCCTGCGGTGGCACCTTACCGAAAGCCATTGTCCCTAATTCCAGTGACCCTGTTTTCCTTCTTTTTCTATCTTTATTTATATTGGGTAAATCCATATTTTAATTTCTCAAAAGAGCAATTTTTTAATTTTTAGTAAATTTTCGCTGGTATTTTCATAAGTGGGGAGCTAAGGTAATGGAACAAAACCTATTTTAGGAAATTGTTCAGGTCTTATATTTATACAGACGATGTTCACATTGAAACGTGCCAAAATTACTCACTTATGCACACATATTTTTTACTTTTCCCCAAATCAAAAAAAATTTCCCGTTTTTTTTAACAATTATCCACATGCACATGTGAAGAAAAATAATCCATTTTTTCGGAAATAACCCAGCTAAAAAGAGTAGTCCGCTTTTGAAGTATAATTTTTTCTATTTATAAATTAAAAAGGTAATGTTTTGTGAAAATAAGACCTGCCAACCCTTTGCAATGAGAAGCTTTTTTTATGGTAGGAAATCAGGATGAAAATGGAAAATCATCTTATTTGTTAGTTTACTACGAGAGTTCGCTCTATAAAAGTTTATACCCACTTTATTCGTTGCCTACAGCATCAAGAATAATTCTTAACTACTTCTTTCTTATTTTTGAACACATTTTACAAATAGATACATGAAGATTAGTTATAATTGGCTGGTGGAATATTTGCCTATTGATGAGGCTACTTTTAAAATAACCGGCGACCCACAAAGGATATCAGAAATATTGACTTCAGTAGGCCTTGAAGTAGAAAGTCTTGAAAAATATGAACAGGTTAAAAATGGATTGGAAGGATTGGTAACTGCCAAAGTAATTACCTGCGAAAAACATCCTGATGCAGATAAATTAAAAATTACAACGGTTGATAACGGCCATGGTGAAACGCTTCAGATTGTTTGCGGAGCACCCAATGTAAAAGCCGGTCAAATGGTAATCCTGGCTCCGGTGGGTGCTACACTTTATCCACTAAAAGGCGAACCATTTACTATTAAAAAAGCAAAGATCCGCGGCGTGGAGAGCAATGGAATGTTGTGCGCCGAAGATGAGATCGGATTAGGCCACAGTCATGAAGGGATTATGGTTTTGCCAGATGATACCATTCCGGGAACACCTTTAAAAGATCATTTTAAATTGTATTCTGACTGGATTTTTGAGATTGGACTTACTCCCAACCGGATGGATGCTATGAGTCATCTTGGTGTGGCGAAGGATGTTTGTGCGTATATAACACATCATTTGAGAAAGTCCACCAAAGTAATTTATCCTTTTAAAAATAATTTTAAACCTGATAATCTTTCTAAACCGGTGCAGGTGGAGATAAAAAATCCGCAGGAGTGTGAACGCTATTCTGGTATCAGTGTTTCGGGAATTAAAGTGGCTGAGTCACCGGCATGGTTGCAGAATAAATTAAAAAGTATCAGTGTTCGCCCGGTGAATAATATCGTAGATATCACCAATTTCATTTTGCATGAAACAGGCCAGCCTCTCCACGCATTTGATTTGGATAAAATAAAAGGCAGCAAAATAATTGTTGAAACTCTGCCTGAAGGAACCTCATTTGTTACGCTGGATGAAAAAGAACGGAAATTACGCAAAGCGGATATTATGATTTGCGACGAAGAAAGTAATCCTATGTGTATTGCCGGCGTTTTTGGCGGATTGGATTCGGGTGTATCTGAAACTACCACCGATCTTTTTTTAGAAAGTGCCGTTTTCAATCCTGCCTCTATCAGAAAGTCGATGTTGGCCCATAATCTAAGGACAGAAGCTGCTGTTCGTTTTGAAAAGGGAATTAATATAGGAAATACCGTGGAAGTTTTGAAACGTGCCGCTTTGATGATTCGGGATATAGCAGGTGGAAAAATTTCTTCTGAGGTGATAGATGTTTATCCTATTCCACGGCAGAAAAAGGAAGTAACCTTATCTAATTTTTATTTGAAAAAAATAAGCGGGAAAAAATATCATCCTGAAACGGTAAGGGATATTTTAACTTCATTAAATTATACAATCGTTAGAGAAGGAATTGATAATATAAAAGTAGAAGTGCCTTTCAGCAACCCGGACATATCTCTTCCTGCAGATATTATTGAAGAGATCATGAGGATTGACGGCCTTGATAATATTGAAATTCCGGCTTCGATCACTATTACACCTTCCACTGATAGTGGTTTAATTTCAGCGGCACGAAGAGACAAAATATCGGGATGGCTGATGGGAAATGGTTTTAATGAAATTTTCACCAATTCAATTACCAACAGTAAATATTTTACAAAAGAAATACTGGCTTCAACGGTAACTATTATCAACAGCCTGAGCGAAGATTTGAATGTGATGCGGCCTTCTATGTTGCCCACCGGGCTGGAATGTATTTCTTATAATCTGAACAGGAAAAATAATGACCTTTTGTTTTTTGAATTTGGCAAAACCTATTCACACATTGATCATTCTTATTTTGAAAAACAAAACCTTGCGATTTATATAACAGGCCATCAAAACGAAACGAACTGGAATAGTACTTTGAAAGAAACCAATATTTATTTTGCAAAAGGCATCTGTGAAGCGATTTTTTCTTTAATAGGAATTGAGAATTATAAATTTGAAATGGGTGAAAATGAAAATTTGGAGGAGTGCGTAAAGGGTGTAGTAAAAGGAAAAGAAATCCTTTTTTTGGGCACGGTTAAAAAATTTAAATTAGAAGAATTCTCTATAAAGCAGCCTGTACATATTATTGATTTCGATTGGG
This sequence comes from Ginsengibacter sp., assembly GCA_039935135.1. Taxonomy (GTDB): domain Bacteria; phylum Bacteroidota; class Bacteroidia; order Chitinophagales; family Chitinophagaceae; genus Ginsengibacter. Next base: position 4,517 of record JBDTKU010000063.1, read on the forward strand.
ATAAATTATTGCTTTTAAGCAAGAAGGAAGGTGTTACTTTTGAGCCGGTTTCGAGATTTCCACAGGTTCAACGCGATCTTGCCATTCTTGTTAATAAAGACCTGAATTACGGTGAAGTTGAAATGTTGGTAAAATCTTTGCATATTAAGAAGTTGCAAAACATCCGATTATTTGATGTTTTTGAAAATGAAAAATTAGGAGACGATAAAAAATCATTTGCTATTAATTTTACTTTTTTGGATAAAGAAAAAACAATGACCGATGAAGAAGTTGAAAATATCATGAATAAAATCGTTTCCAACCTGGAAAGTAAACTTAATGTAGCAATAAGAAATAATGGCTGACAATATTGAGACTCATATAAAAAACCTTCAGTCGAAATTGCAGTTGCTTTTGAAAAAGTACGCATTATTACAAAAAGAAAACGAGCAACTTCAAAAAGAAAATGTGGATATTAATTTGAAAATAAAAACGTTGTTTGAAAAGAACAGGCAATTGGAAATGCAGGTGAATATTTTAAAAACTTCTGCGGGGCAACTTGAAGGAAAAGAGAAATCAGATTTTGAAAAAAGCATTAATGGCTATATCAGGTCGATAGATAAATGTATTGGGATTTTAAACAAATAAAAAATGGCCGGTCAGCAACTTATTCCTCTTAATATCGTAATTGGCGACAGAAATTATCGCATCAAAATTTTACCGGAGGATGAAGAAACCGTTCGTAAAGTTTTGAAAACTATTAATGAAAAGATCCTCGAATTTAAAACCCAGTTTGCCGGAAAAGACATGCAGGATTATGTTTCAATGGTTTTGATTTGGTATGCCACCCAGGCAAAAGAAGACACTTCTGAAATATTGAGCCCGGATCTTTTGGATTCCCTGTTAAAGATGGAAAAGCAATTGGATGCGGTGCTGCTTACCTAATTGCTAAGCAGTGAACCAACAAATAAGGAGGATTTTAATTTTCAGATTTTAAAATTGATACACTGCTGCGATTAAGAAATTCCCTGTGGTGTTCGTCATTTGATGGTTGTGTTTGGAATAGATTTTTTGCCCCGCAGTTTCAAAGCGCAGTTCTGGAATAATAGTTAGGTTATCGATGATAAAGTTGGCCGAAAAAGTGGTTTCAAAAACATTTCCATCAAACCCCAGCACATTTTTCTTATCATTCAAGATTTCTGTTCTCAGGCAAAATCCCAACCATTTGTTTGGCGTTGAATTAACATACAACGCGTTGCCAAACCAGCTTTTCATCGCTTCCCACTTCTCAAAAGATTTTGTTTGCCTGGATTGAATTGAACCATTATAACCCACACCCCATTTTTCAGAAATTGAATAATTCAGTACCGCGTCGCCCTGGTATATTCTTCCGGAATCATTATTTCTTCCGCCCTCGTAATTGAAAGCAAGCTTTATTTTGTCGTCTTTTGTAGCTGTAGAAAATTGACCAATTACCATCTTGGGCAAATTACTAGCATATTTCAGGTCAGAAGGATTGGCGATTCCGATCATAAGCGACGATTTTTCGGTTATCCCAATGTCAGCTTTTAAACCTGTATGAAAAAACGGACCAAACGAGAAAAGATAGCTCATACTATAATTTCGGTTAAGATACGCGTCAACAGATTCGTAACCAATATGAGTATCCCAGCTTCCCAGCGTAAACTTAAGTTTCGAAGAAAGGGAATAAGTGATGAATAATTGTTTGATGGTGAGAGAAGATCTATCATCATTGTATGAAAATTCATTAGCTCTTTTCCCGAAACCAACATCAGCAAGCAAACCTACTTTACCGATATTATGTTCTGCCTTGAAGGAAATAATTCCTAATTCAAAGGAATTTTGTGAATTGGTAAAACTGGTGAAGTTATTAAACGGCTCTTTTGAAGCATTGAAATCATATCGATAATAAATATCCGCATTTCCTGAAAATTTTATGGAAGAATTTTTTGTAGTGTCTTGTGCATTTGTATTAGTAAATGCAACCAGACAAAAGATGGCTGATCCAATTTTAGTCTTCATTGGTTTAATTTTTAAATTGAACAATTGAAGGAAATTATAAGGTCTCTAATTCATTTTCTTCCTGGTGCAATACGCCGTCGTGTTTCACCAGTAAAGTTCCCTGGAAATATTTTTCATCATGTTGTGTAGCGTCCAATCCTAATTCTTCATCTGCCTCGCTCACTCTCATTGGCATTACCCAGTTGATGAATTTGAAAATACCATAAGACATAGAAAAGCTATAGGCAATTACTATGGATAACCCTTTTAATTGTGTGAAAAAGAAAGCCGGATTTCCATAAAATAAACCATTATTTCCTCCTGCATTCACTGTTTTTGTTGCAAAAACTCCTGTCAATATCATTCCAATTATACCGCCAATTCCGTGGCATGGGAAAACATCTAAAGTATCATCCAAAGGTGATTTTGATTTATAATATACTGCGAGATTAGAAATAATAGAGGCAACTACTCCGATGAAAATACTTTGGGGAATGGCAACATATCCGGAACCGGGAGTTATAGCAACCAGGCCAACAACGGCCCCGATACAAAAGCCCAAAACAGAAGGTTTTTTCCCTCTTAAAAGATCAAAAAACATCCAGGCTAAACCTCCGGCTGCGGCTGCAGTATTTGTGGTGGCAAAAGCAGAAACGGCCAGCGAATTAGCTGCCATCGCAGAACCCGCATTAAAGCCGAACCAGCCAAACCAAAGTAAGCCTGTTCCAATAAGGACATAAGGAATATTTGCCGGTGGAATTTCTTTATGTTCCCTGTGAACTTTCCTTCTCTTTAAAACTATGGCCCCTGCGAGCGCAGCACAACCTGCAGAAATATGTACCACGGTTCCGCCGGCAAAATCCAAAATACCCATTCTAAATAAAAACCCTTTTGGATTCCAGGTCCAATGGGCAATTGGCGCATAAACCAGGAGGCTGAACATAACAATAAAAAGAATATAAGATGAAAACCGGGTTCTTTCTGCTACGGCGCCTACCACAAGGCTGGGAGTGATGATGGCAAACATTAATTGAAAAAGTGCAAATAGTAATAAGGGAATTGATGGCGCTAAACTCCATGGAGCGCCTGAATTTACCCCTTTAAAAAAAAGATGAGTAAATGGATTTCCTATAAAACCACCAATTGAATCTCCAAAAGCCAGGCTGTATCCCACAGTAATCCACAATAGGCTTACTACACCTGCAGCTACAAAACTTTTGATCATTGTGGACAGCACATTTTTTCTGTGAACCATTCCTCCGTAAAAAAAAGCCAGCCCTGGCGTCATTAAAAAAACCAAAGCTGTGGCTACTAAAATCCATGTTATATCAGCCGAATTATATTTCCCTGTTTCAGCAAAATCGGGTAATGCTGGAACAAATAATGCACAGATGGCAACCAATATCAAAGTGATGAAAGG
>JBDTKU010000064.1:0-4928 GCA_039935135.1 Ginsengibacter sp.
TGGAATTGCAGATGATTTTTCATCGTTTGGAACTAATTTAAAGATTCCATGGCCGGGTTTGGTGGTTTCGGGTCCATTGGAAGAAGAATTTAATATACAGGACGAAAACGGATCATCTACAATCATCCAGGCTATTTTAAAAGCTGGTATTCCCAAAGATGAATTGGTACGTTATATTAAAGGTTTGGAAGAGGGAAAAGTTCTGATCACTGTTTATTCCCATTGTGATCATAAGCAAAAACACCTGTCTGAAAAGTGTAAAGATTCTTTTCTAGAAAAAATTTTACTCTAACTCTCTTGTGAGCTTTCTTCTAAAAATTTGTATTTAATGATTACAAGTTAAACTATAGTCCTTTCATTTCACGACCATTTAATCCACTACTACCCTACAATAAACTTCACGCGCCATTCTTTAATTATCCAGAAATTCCTCTTTCTACCTTTCAATTGCAATCATAGACTTTTTCTTTTACTAAGCGGAAATTGAAGTTAATAAAAGTTTCAAGAAAATTAACTTTCAAAAACCTTTATAAATTATTTGCTCTAAAGAGTTATTTAGAATAAATTACTCAGAATATATTTTTTCAATTAAATTATATTAAGAATAATATTATATAGCATTCCAGGCAAAATCAGTATTAAATGAGGAGAAACTTTTACCATTATATCATACAAATCACCTTGATTGCGTTAGTCATTTTGATGATTGCCAGTTGCCTTAATTCTTCATCAAAAAAGAACACTTTACCGGTAATAAGAGACACGACAATCACTCAAATCAATGCCTATTCTCCATTAGAAATAGATAGTCTTAAGCTTGAAGGTTACATCTTAAAAAATGATTTAAAACCTTCAATGGCAAAAGAAATGCGCGATTTTTACAAAAACAGGAATTATCATTTTGCCTGGTTCGGCCAAGATGGCCTGACTGAACAAGCGCGCGCTTTTTACAACCTGCATAATACTTATATAAAAGCGAATATTGATACCTCTACTTATGACAAACAATTGCATACCACGATGGAGGAATTGCTCAATGATGACAGCTTTTTTTTAACTCCGCAGGAAGCAACACAAACCGAGCTTCATCTTACGCAACATTTTTTTAAATATACCAAAGAAGTATATGAAGGAACCATCGATCCATCTCAACTACAATGGCACATCCCAAAGAAGAAAATTGATGCAGTGGCTCTGTTGGATTCGCTGATAGCAAGAAACGGAAACAAACTCGAAAACTGGGAACCCGTAAACCGTTTCTATCCTTTGTTGAGAAACAAGCTAATAACCTATTATGAAATTGACAAAAAAGGAGGATGGGATAGCATCCATTTAAATAAAGCCTATAAAGCCGGCGATTCAGGCAAAGTCATTCTCAATCTTAAAAAGCGTTTGTCCATCACCGGTGATTATGTCGGGGAAGACACTTCATTTGAATTTACTCAACAATTAGAAACCGGTCTGCAGCATGCTCAAGACAGATTAGGATTAAATCCGGATGGCGTATTAGGATTCCAAACAGCAAAAGAATTGAATGTTTCCGTGAAAGACCGGATAGAGCAAATGCTTGTGAATATGGAACGCCTAAAATGGATGCCCAATGAAAGTAGCGGAACACGGCTGGTGGCCAACATTCCCGAATTTACCTTACACGTTTTTAATGGCGATCAACAACAATTCAGTATGAAAATTGTGGTCGGAACAGTGGCACACAATACGGTTATTTTTACTGATTCACTGGAATATATTGTTTTCAATCCTTACTGGAATATTCCGCAGAGTATTGTAAAGAATGAAATATTACCTGCGATGAGAAGAGATAAAAATTATCTCAGAAAAAATAACATGGAGCAAACCGGCGTCAGAAATGGATTTCCTGTTATCAGACAGAGGCCGGGAGCTTTTAATGCATTAGGAAGAGTGAAATTTATTTTTCCAAATAATTACAGCATTTACTTCCACGATACACCCGCAAAAAATTTATTTAATCTGAAAGACCGTGCCTTCAGCCATGGATGCATCAGGCTTGGACAACCTGAAAGACTTGCTAAATATCTCCTCAGAAATAATCCCGAATGGACGGATGCAAAAATCAATAACCTAATGCAAGGCGGTAAAAATACCTGGGTGAAATTGGACCAAAAGATTCCTATCTACATTGTCTATTTTACTGCATGGGTGACCAAAGACGGCACTTTAAATTTTCGCAACGATATTTATGGGCACGATGCAAAAATGGAAAAAATGATGTTTAAAGATAAGTAGCTACCTGCAAGGATTGCTCTAATAAATCGAGCTGCGTATATACATAGCTGTTACAGTGAACCAGCAGATCTTTAAAATCCTTGTTTTCTGTATTTTTAAAATTCACTTCAACCCCAATAAGATTCTGCCTTCTACGAAACACTTTTTTATTATATTAGCATCGTAAAAAAATTCTAACGAAAGCTTGAAAGATCGCGTGAACTTTTTGTGCGATTGAAATCCCAGTCAAAACTAAAATCAAATTAATGGAATTAGATCCGGTTAATAATGCTGTCCCAAATGAGAGGGAAGCAAGGCGCAACCAGAGGAATGCAGTGCTTGCCGGATTTCTGGGTTGGACGCTGGATGCTTTTGATTTCTTCATTCTTACATTCGTCCTTGCTACAGTTGCAACTGAATTCAACAAGACGATTCCCGAAATGGCTCTAACGCTCACGGCCAGCCTGGTAATGCGCCCGGTGGGAGCCCTTGTATTTGGTTTGCTTGCTGACAGGTATGGCAGAAAAGGTCCTTTAATGATCTCTATTATTTTCTATTCAGTGATGGAAATTTTATCAGGGCTTGCACCTAATTACCAGGTATTTTTATTACTACGTTTCTTATATGGAATAGGCATGGGAGGCGAATGGGGCGTTGGTGCTTCTTTGGTTATGGAATCAGTGTCGGTGAAGCGGCGTGGACTACTTTCAGGACTTTTGCAGGAAGGATATGCAATGGGTTTTTTATTAGCAGCGGGTGCATATTATTTTGTTTTTCCGAAATATGGATGGAGGGCGATGTTTTTTATTGGAGGCGTACCGGCGTTGATAACTTTTTTTATTAGAAGCAAAGTAAAAGAAACTGCGGCCTGGAAAGCTAACCGTTCCAGTGATTGGAAAGAATATGGAAACGCAGTTAAAAAGAATTGGAAATTATTTCTATACCTCGTTCTTTTGATGTCGGTGATGAACTTAATTTCTCACGGTACACAGGATCTCTATCCAACTTTTTTGCAAAAACAAAAGAATTTCAGTCCTCACGAAACAGCAGTAATCACTATGATCTCGATGGTGGGTGCGATTGTAGGTGGATTATTTTTTGGTTATTTATCTGATTTTTACGGCAGAAAAAAAATGATGGCAACGGCCGTTATCCTTGCACTGGTATTAATTCCGCTTTGGTTGCTCGCTGGCGGAAGTATGTTAATCGCTTTGGGAGCATTCGGGATGCAGTTTATGGTGCAGGGCGCGTGGGGAATCATTCCTGCACATATCAATGAATTATCTCCCGGACCTGTTCGCGGTTTTTTTCCTGGCTTTGCTTATCAGCTCGGAGTTTTAATCGCATCATCCGTTCCTTACATAGAAGCAAGGCTTGCTGAAAATCTTGGCTATGCTACTTCCATGGAAATTGCTGCAGGAAGTGTTTTGGTAATAGGCGCCATCGTAATATTAGCAGGGCCGGAAGCAAAAGGAATTCATTTTCATCCTCCAGTTGAAGAATAAATAAAGGAAAAATTATTAAAAGAAGAATACTCATTATTTCTTCGTTTACTGCTCTCTTCTATCAAGTCCGACAGCAATAGTATCTTCGTCTATGATCACCGTTAGTTGATTACATTTCTAATCCAGGATATATCACCAACGCCTTTTTTTGATCAATTGCTTTTCATGGCCCTTTAATCCTGCGCAGCTTTTTTTAAAATCTCAATATCAAATTTTTTCATCGGCATGAAAGCCTCCACCACTTTCCCCGCTATCGCTGGATCAGTTATCAATTCACCCAATATGGATGGCACCACCTGCCAGGATAATCCATACTTATCTTTTAGCCAGCCGCATTGCCCTTCCTCTCCTCCATCAGAAAGTCTTTCCCAGAAATAATCAATTTCATCCTGAGTTTCACAAAAAACCTGGAACGAGACCGCCTCAGTAAATTTAAAAGCTTCGCGACCGTTAAGCGCTGTAAATCTTTGCCCATTTAATTGAAAAACAACAGTTAAAACAGTTCCCTCCTTTTGATGATGCTCTTCAAAGCCCTCTCTAGGATAATAACTAATGGTTTCAATTTTGGAATTTTTAAAAACAGAAACATAAAATTCAGCAGCTTCTTTGGCTTCGTTGGTAAACCACAGGCAGGGGGCGATTTGTTGATTCATAACTTTTATTTTTAAGCAATTTAAATTGACTCAACATATTTTTAAAATTGTCAAGAGTTGCTTGCCAACCGGTTCTTTGCATTTCGATTGAATTCTCATCTTCTGTTTTAAAAGTTTTTGTGATTTTAGTTTCATCACCACCATTGACAGTAAAAATTATTTTCGCTTTCCGTCCATCGTCCATAGTATATTCAAGAAACTCTTTCTGTTTTACTTCATCATATATTCCCCAAAAATCAAATCCAACACTTCCATCTTTTACTTCCATCCGGGAAGATAATATTCCTCCTACACGCAAATCATTTTCAGCACTGGATGTATGCCAATCTTCTGATGCGCTATTCCACCGGATGATATCACCAGGAGTCGTCCATGCTTTCCAAACTTTTTCCACCGGAACCTTGCATGTTGTTTCAATTGTCACCGGTCTTTTTAATACCATATTTTATTATATTTTAGAAATTAAAGGTAATTAAGTTATTAAAAAAATATACTGTATAAAAACGACAAATAGAAGGCAACCTGC
>JBDTKU010000065.1:0-7306 GCA_039935135.1 Ginsengibacter sp.
CATTGGGAAAATCCATCAAAAACTTTAGTTACCGAAGAATTTACTTTAGAATCATCAGACCCAAAGGTTTTACATGTTCCGGGTAATTTTGCGAATGGATTTAAAGCGTTAGCCCCCAAATCAAAAATCATGGTTTTTTCTTCGTTTACTGTTGAAGAATCTTCAAAAGATAATTTTCGGTTTGATAAAGATCTTTGGTATGATTGGAAATAGGCTATTAGGAAATCACAGGCTACAATTTTTCAAGTTTACTTTCTTCGGCATCTTTGAATTTTCAATAAGAATTTGAAATTATAAAGGTATCCTTTTGATTTTCTAAAGGATACCTTTATTTTTGCAAAATGACTATTTCCCCACGTTTTATTTCCCCACTTCTTTTTGATACCTTAACCATCAGTCCGGTAGTGTTTTTGAATGGCGCGAGGCAATCGGGGAAAAGTACATTGGTGCTAAATAATTTGAGCAGAATTGGGAAAGATGGAGTGGATGCGAGCTATATCACTTTTGACAATCCCACCCAAATGGCGGCTGCATCATTATCTCCCTCAACTTTTTTATCAGCTTCTGAAAACACACTGATAGTGGATGAAGTGCAGATGGTTCCGGAGATTTACCGTGCACTTAAATTGCGAGTAGATGAATTGCGGCATCAGGATAAGGCTAACTCCAATGGGCGGTATTTGTTAACAGGTTCAGCCAACATTCTCGCACTGCCCGGACTTTCTGAGGCGTTGGTTGGAAGAATGAACATTTTGACGCTTTATCCTTTTTGTACTGCCGAAACTACTGGCGGGAAAGGAACAGGATTAGAAAGAATTTTTTCGATGAATTTTTCTGGTATGGATTCGCGAAATATTTCCATAACCAATGCGATCAAAGCCTCAACCTACCCGGAAATTTTTGATAAAGAAGATAAAGAAATTAATGCATGGTTTCAGGGGTATATTGCTACTATTTTGCAACGGGATGTAAAAATGCTTGCAGACCTGGAAAAGATTGCGGTTCTACCTTCTTTATTGAGAGTACTTGCTTCACGGGCCGGCAACGTTATAAACGATGCCGATCTTTCCCGCGATGTGGGATTAAATGCAGTAACAGGGAAGTTTTACAGGAATATTTTAAAAATGATGTTTTTAAGTATAGACGTCCCACCATGGTACAGGAATATAGGGAAACGTTTGGTAAAATCCTCTAAAGGCTATCTGACGGATACTCTACTGCTCTGTTATATGCTTGATCTGGATTTGGAATCGCTTGTAAAAAACAGACCTGATTTATTTGGTCATGTGCTTGAAAATTATGTTGCAATGGAACTTACTAAACTTTTAAGTTTTAGTAATTTAAATGCAAAATTGTATCATTTTAGAACCAGTGATGGAAAGGAAGTGGATTTCATATTAGAAAAATCGAATGGCAATTTATGGGCTGTTGAGGTGAAAAGTTCGGATTCAGTTTCAGCAAAAGATTTTAATGGAATTAAATTGATGGAAGAAATGACTGGCAAAGACTTTAAGGGAGGTGTCGTACTCTATTCAGGAAAAGAGACAGTTCCTTTTGGAGAAAATTTATGGGCAGTTCCTTATCATGTTCTTTGGCAGTGATTGAAATAAAAATTTATACCATCAAAAGTAAATGGAAGCATTCATGAAAAAAATAGGAATTACAGGACAGAATGGATTTATAGGGAAGCATCTCTATAATACTATCGGCTTATTTCCTGAAGATTTTAAACAGGTTGAGTTTCACAAAGATTTTTTTGAGAATAAAAATAAAATGGATGAATTTGTTACCCAATGCGATGTAATCGTTCATTTGGCTGCAAAAAACCGGCATAATGACCCACAGGTTATTTATGACACCAATCTTGGATTGGTACAAAAACTGATTTCATCTTTAGAAAGAACAAAAAGTAAAGCTCACGTTCTCTTTTCATCTTCAACACAGGAAGAAAGAGAAAACTTGTATGGGAAATCTAAGAAAGAAGGGCGCGAATTAATGGCCGATTGGGCTAAAAGATCAGGTGGCAAATTTACAGGCATGATTATTCCCAATGTTTTTGGTCCTTTTGGTCATCCGAATTATAATTCTGTCGTTGCCACTTTTTGTCACAAACTTTCACATAATGAAACGCCTAAGATTGATGTCGATGGGGAGATGAAATTAATTTATGTGGGAGAATTGGTAGAAGCGATTTTAATAGAAATCCGGAGTGAAGAAAGTAAAGATGAAATTTTGATTCCTTTTACCTCAGAAAGTAAAGTTTCACAAATATTGGCTTTATTAGAAAATTACAAAACACAATACCAGGATAAAGGAATTATTCCATTGCTTAATAATCGGTTTGAAGTAAATCTTTTCAATACATTCCGTTGTTACATGGATATTGAAAATCATTTCCCGGTTAAATTTACTCAGCATACTGATCCGAGGGGCGCCTTCGTAGAAGTAATTCGGTTGAATGTTGGTGGCCAGGTTTCTTTTTCTACGACAGTTCCGGGGATTACGCGCGGCAATCATTTTCATACAAGAAAGATTGAAAGATTTGCTGTGATCAAAGGGAAAGCTTTGATTCAGCTAAGACAAATTGGTACAAATAAAGTGTTGGATTTTTATTTGGATGGAACTGAGCCCGCTTACGTGGATATGCCCGTTTGGTACACTCACAATATTAAAAATATTGGAGAAGAAGAATTATATACTATTTTCTGGATCAATGAATTTTATGATGAAAAAGATCCTGATACTTATTTTGAAGGGGTGTAATTGTGAATGGTCAATGGTGAATGGTGAATGGTGAATGGCGAATAGTCGAAAATTAGAAAATGCTTAATCCAGGTTAATCTTTTCAAATAGCCGGGACGAACCAAATAATCAATAATCAAATCAATAATCAAATCAATAATTAAATTAAAAAGCTTCAATAATCAATGACTCAATTAAAAGTAATGACGGTGGTGGGAACCCGGCCGGAAATAATCCGGTTATCAAGGGTAATGGCGGCATTGGATGCTTCAGATGCCATTGACCATATAATAGTCCACACCGGCCAAAATTATGACTACGAATTAAACGAGATATTTTTTGAGGATTTAGGCATTCGTAAACCGGATCATTTTTTAAACGCAGCCGGTAAAACAGCTACTGAAACCATCGGGCAAATCCTTATCAACATTGATCCTTTGCTGGAGTCAGTAAATCCTGACGCGTTTTTGGTGCTGGGTGATACCAACAGTTGCCTTTGTGCCATTCCTGCCAAAAAGAGGCATATACCTATTTTTCACATGGAAGCTGGAAATCGTTGCTTTGATCAGCGCGTACCCGAAGAAACCAACCGTAAAATTGTAGATCATATTTCCGATATCAATCTTACTTACAGCAATATTGCCCGGGAATATTTATTGAGAGAAGGGCTGCCGGCAGATCGGATTATTAAAACCGGTTCACCCATGTTTGAAGTGCTGAACCACTATCTTTCAGATATTGAATCGTCTGATGTGATAAAAAGATTAGGGTTGGAAAAGGAGAAGTTTTTTGTGGTATCTTCTCATCGCGAAGAGAATATAAACAGCGAAAAAAACTTTAATGGTTTGATTGAAACCCTCAATTTGATTGCTGACCAATACCATTACCCGATCATTGTGAGCACCCATCCCCGGACGAAAAATATGATCAATGCCAAAAATGTGCAGGTGCTTCCGGAAGTTCGATTTTTAAAACCGCTTGGGTTTAATGATTACAATGCTTTACAAATGAACTCTTTTGCGGTTCTTTCTGATAGTGGTACCATTTCAGAAGAGTCTTCTATTTTAAATTTTCCAGCATTGAATATTCGCGAAGCGCATGAACGCCCGGAAGCAATGGAAGAGGCGTCGGTAATGATGGTGGGATTAAATCCTGAAAGAATCTTACAAGGGCTTTCACAACTTAAAACTCAACAAAGAGGAGGACAAAGAAATTTCAGAAGGGTAGCCGATTACTCTATGCCCAATGTTTCTGAAAAAGTGGTTCGAATCATAATTAGTTATATTGATTATATAAAAAGAGTAGTTTGGGAGAATTAGGACAAGAATTTATTTTAATTGAACCCTGTAATGGATAATCTCTTTGCAGGGTTTTTTATTTTAATTCCTTTTGTCGACAAAACTATATTCTATATCTTAGTTGAATACAAGAAAAAATTTTAATATTTTATGATCAAAAGTGTACGATTGGCGTTAACTTTGCGCCAATTTTAGAATTTTTTCTATATATTTAGTGGAATAGGAATTGAGAATATGGTACGTTTCTTGTTTTGTGATAATCCCTAAATAGATATTTTTTATAGCCCTATGTTCAAAGTCCTATATTCAAAATAAAAAATCATTGAATTTAACATTGACCCCAATTAGTTCTTATGCTTGAAAATTTTTTTAAAAATAAGTATGCTCCAAGATGGATTATCTTTTGTTGCGATCTTATTTTAGTAACCTCCGCATTCTTATTGTCATACTTTTTGAGACATCTATTTCTTGATATTAGGGGCCTTAGTGCAATCGTACCTGCGGTTTTAATTAATGTTTTAATTTTTGGTATTTGTGTATTATTTTTCCCTCTTTATAAAGGGATAATTCGTTATTCAGAAATAAACGATATTTTCAGGATCATTAAATTTGCCGGGCTCCAGTTAGCTTTATGGTTTGCCATTTTTAGTCTTGATACGCATTCTGTAATCACTGGTTCGTTTCACCTTCCCTTTTTGATCATCAACTTTTTCAGTGTCATTTTTATTTTGGTACTTTTTAGATTATTAATAAAGGAAGTATATTCAAGAGCGACTTTGTCAAAATCCTCAGTAGTGTCCAGATCAATTATTTATGGTGCAGGTGAAATGGGACAGGTTACCAAACAAATATTGGAGCAGGATATGAAAAATAAAACCGTTGTAGTCGGATTTATTGAAGATAGCCCTTCGAAAATTGGTAAAAACCTGGGGGGACTTCCAATTTACAAGGCATACGGAGCGCGCCTGTCGGCACTTTTGAAACAAAAGCAAGTTACCGACCTTTATATTGCTATTGATAAATTATCGGTAGAAAAGAAAATTGCTGTCTCTGATATATGTTCACCTCTTAATATAAAAATTAATGTTATTCCTCATGCCAGTGAATGGCGTGGTGGCTATTTTGAAAAAAAGCAGGTGAAAGAACTTAATATTGAAGACCTCCTGGAAAGAGATGAGATCAGTCTTCCTTATGATATGCTGCAGGAGACTTACAAAGATTCCACCATTATGGTAACTGGCGCCGCCGGATCAATCGGAAGCGAAATTTGCCGGCAGTTGTCAAGGTTTACCTTTAAGAAAATGATTTTGTTGGACCAGTCAGAATCGGGATTGTTTGATCTCGAATTTGAGCTGAAAAAGAAGAGCAATCAACAATTAAGAGTGGAAGTGGCTTCTATTCGTGATGCTGCTAAGATGAAAAAGGTATTTTCAATGCATAATCCTGACTTCGTTTTTCATGCCGCAGCTTACAAGCATGTGCCGCTGATGGAAACTTTTACAAGTGAAGCAGTGCTTACCAATATCTTTGGAACTAAGGTCGTTGCTGACCTTGCGATAGCTTTTAAGGTGAAGAAGTTTGTAATGGTTTCTACTGACAAGGCTGTAAATCCATCTAATGTGATGGGAACGACTAAAAGAATTTCCGAAATATATATTCAATCTTTAAGTGACCGCAATGACTCGCAAACAGAATTTATTACCACACGGTTTGGAAATGTTTTGGGATCTGCAGGAAGCGTGGTGAGAACTTTTAATAAACAAATTAAAGCCGGAGGGCCTATTACGATTACACATCCGGATATCACCAGATATTTCATGACCATTCCTGAAGCTTCAAAATTAGTGCTGGAGGCTGGAAAGATTGGTGAGTCGGGCGATATTCTATTGTTTGATATGGGAGCTCCCGTAAAGATCATGGATCTCGCAAAAAGAATGATTCAACTGGCAGGGTTAAAGCCAACAGATATTGCCATCGTTCAAACTGGTTTGCGGCCCGGTGAAAAGATGTATGAAGAATTATTTAAAGATTCTGAAGAGTTTGCTGAAACCTATCATCCAAGAATATTAAGAGCAAAGAAAAGCCCTATTGTGAATAATGAATTCAGTTCATTAATGACAGAGTTAAGAGAGGCTGCTCTCGTACACAATAGTGAAATAATTCCTTTTATTCTCCGTAAAATGGTTCCTGAATTTACTTCTACAGGCGCTTTGAATAAAGTAGTCCCTGCACAGAAACTTGAAGGAATGAAAAATTAAGAATTCTAATTCCGGGTGAATTGTTGAAAAATAGAAATTTACGTTATTTGTTTGTTTACTGAATCAGGGATTCTTTTCTGCCTAAAAATCCAGCTTAATATTCTAATATTTTTGACAAACAATTTACTTTCACACCTAACACGACATTAAATCAATTATTGGCTATTATTTTAATTAAATTAATAGTAACTTAACTTTAGTGGTATTATTTTTGTCAATTATCACTGTAAGTTTAAATACATGAAAAAAATATTTTTCTTTTTTGCATTCTCTTTTTTTGCATTGGTTTCCGATGCACAAAATAATTTAAATCTGAATTTATTCCTTGGTACTTCCAATTATTCTGGCGATATGCAGGATAAACAATTCACATTTAACCAGGCACATCTTGCCGGAGGAATAGGATTGTCTTATGAGATTACCAATCATTTTTCTGTTCGTGCTGCTTTTAAATTAGGCAAAGTTTCAGCAAATGATAAATACGGAAGAAATAAAGAGAGAAATTTAAATTTTTCCTCTCAACTATCTGAAGGCAGCCTGGATCTTCAATACATGATCACTCCTTTAGGACAGCATGTATTTTCTCCTTATATATTTGCGGGTGTTGCTGTTTATCATTATGATCCTTATACTTTTGATAGTACCGGAAGAAAATATTATTTGAAACCATTAAGTACGGAAGGCGAAGGATTTATCGCAGGTAAAAAAAATTACAGCCTCACTCAGTTCTCAATACCTTTTGGAGCAGGCGTAAAAATGCCTTTGAGTGATAATATCAATGTCGGGTTTGAAATTGGATTTAGAAAACTATTTAATGATTACCTGGATGATGTAAGTAAAGATTTTGTAGATGAGAATCTATTGCTGGCAAACCGTGGTACCAAAGCCGTTGAACTTTCCTACAGGGGCGATGAATTGAAAAATGGTTCCCAGGCTTATCCTGCCGCAGGCACGCAAAGAGGTAATCCTTCCTCCAAAGATTGGTATTATTTTACGGGCCTTACTTTG
>JBDTKU010000066.1:0-6527 GCA_039935135.1 Ginsengibacter sp.
GCCACGTTAATGTTAGGAATAGCGAACGGGAGTGAAATTGACATGAAAAATACGATGGAGGCTTTCCCCATGCGACTAACCTCTGTAAATGATTATGCAAAAATGTGAGTTCATATTAATTGAAGGGTGTTGATAGAATAAGAAGGATATGCAGGAAACATGGGGTTTCCTGCTATGCTGACTGAAGAATATGTGGCCATCGATATATAGCTATCATTTGCATGACACTCGCAAATAAAAACAAAATTCCCTGCATATTAATTCCATCGCCACTCCAATATAAACAGACAGCAAAGAAGCCGTAACCAACCTGCAGGCTACATTGTTTCTTTTGTTAGGCAAACAAAGCTTAAACCTAACAGCCGCTTTAAAAAAACTTGCATAGCACACAGTAAAGCAACAAATAACTGGATTTCCTGTTTCCAATTATTATGCGGTATGGCTGAAATTATTGCCTGGTTCATTTAAAACATTTTCTATCCTTTGATGTAATGTTTCAAAATCGGTATATCCTTCTGCAATTAAATAAAATTTTGAATCAGAAAGCTGTATAAATACAGCCGGGAAGCCGGTAACTTTCAATTGTTTGCAAAGTGCAAATTCATAATGCGCTTTCTCTTTGTACTCTTCATCATTCAGCTTTTCGTAAAATTCATCTGCAGGAATATTATATTTATCCAGCAACAACCGATACGACTCATCATCAGTCAGGTCGCGGCCTTCGAAGTGAAGCGCATATTGCAGATCAGCAGCAAAGCTTACCTGCATTTCAGGAAAATATTCTTTAAACACACACAACGCTATAGCTGGTTTTTCTGAATTGGGAAACCAGTCACTAATTTCCGGGTGTTTAATATGCCACAGATAATCTTCGCCAAATTTAATTCCCGTAATTTCTTCCACTCGCTTATAAGCGCTTTCAATGTATTTCGCTGTGGCATTAATGGATACAGGCTCTTCGGGCAAAATCATCCCACCGGAAAGCACTTCAAAATCAAGCCTATTTTTGTATTCAGAAAAAATTTTTTTCATTACTTCACTGAAACCGTAGCACCAGCCACAATAAGCATCGTAACAATAAATTAAGTTGGTCATACAAATAATATTAAGACAATAAACCTGCCGAAATTCAGCAATAAATTTTAAACCAACGAAAATGTTTTATCAATTTCTTTTTCGCGTTGCAAAGCGTTGATTATAATTATTACAATTCAACTTTGTTTAAATTACGACAATTACATTTGCAAGCTATGGCTCAAAAAAAACTAAAAAGGTTTGGAGAAATAAAGACGTTTTCAAACGTGCTGGAATATCCTGAAAATATAAAAGGTAATTGGAAAGAGTTTTTTAAAAATGAAAATGAGATAGTGCTTGAATTGGCTTGCGGCAAAGGAGAATATACGACCGGATTAGCACAGATATATCCACAGAAAAATTTTATCGGGGTTGATATTAAAGGAAACCGACTGTGGGTCGGTGCAAAATTCGCGTTGGAAAATCAATTAAATAATGTAGCTTTTTTAAGAACCCAGATCGATAAGATCAGCAACTATTTTGCACCAAAAGAAGTGGATGAGATTTGGATCACTTTTCCTGATCCGCAATTAAGGTTTTCTAAAATAAAAAAGAGATTAACCCATCCAAAATTTTTAAGATTATATCAGCAAATAATTAAACCAGGAGGAAAAATTCATTTAAAAACGGATTCACCGGATTTGTATGAATTTACCAAATTGGCGATCCGGTTTTATAATTTGAATTTGATATCAGATATCGGCGATGTATATAAAATGGAAATACTGACTGAAGAGTTAGCGATAAAAACCCATTACGAAAGCCTTGACATTGCCGAAAGCAATTGTATTTTTTATATATGCTTTTCATTGCCCGAAAAAATACCGGAAAATGATGATGAACTTAAAAATCTATTGAAAGAAGAAAATGGATAAGGAAGAATTTAAAGAAGGAATTGATTTTTATTTTGATGAATCGGGTCTGATGATTCTCACCAAAAATTTCCATTTAAAAAGAGGGTTTTGTTGTGGTAACGGATGTAGGAATTGTCCTTTTGATTATGAAAACGTAGAAGAGAATTTGAGAATACATTTACTATTAAAATCTAAAATAATCAAAGACGATTCAGGAAAAAACTAACGGCGCACAAAATAAAAATTTCAATTAAAAGTTGCTTTACTGCAAATCATGCAAGTCAACCTCTGATTGGTGTTCGATTATAAACGGGATAATAGTTTCCAACTCCACTCTTGCCCTGAAACAGGCATCGACAATTTCTTCTCTCGAAACATTGGCAGCGAAAGATTTTTCCTTTAATCTTTTTTTCACGCCCTTCAATTCCATTCCTTCATACCCGTTAGGCCTCATCAAAGAATACGCATGGATCAATCCTGACAATTCATCAAAAGCGTACAACATCTTGTCCATCTGTGTTTCAGGCTCCACGCCAAAATGATTAGGACCATGTGAAGCAATGGCATGAATAATTTCAGGATCTACATTTCTACGTTCCAGTTCTTCGATTATTTTTTTACAATGTTGATCCGGCCATTGATCCCAATCGGCATCATGGAGCAAACCTGCCATTTCCCATCGCCATTGATCTTCTTCATCAAGAGCTTCTTTTTCCACAGCCCAGCTTTTCATCAGGTGTGCCACCTGCAACATGTGAAGACGCAATTTATCATTCAACACCCATTCTTTCAGCAATAAATTTGCTTCTTTTTTCGAAATCGTTTTTCCTTTGTTGGCAACATTTCCAAATGCGTTTTTGTTTAATAAGAGGCTCATTGTATAATTTTTTTAAAGGTGAGAATTTTTTCCCAAATAAAAATTTCTGAAAGTTTCCTAATGAATTGGAAAGAACTTTTCTTTTCCAACAACAAAATTCTTTCCTTTGTTCCAATGTCTTTATTTATTACTTCTCTTAATTCTGGAAGCAATGGCAATTGCTATTATGTCGGAAACGAAACCGAAGCAATTTTGATAGACGCGGGAATTTCCTGTCGCGAAATTGAAAAAAGAATGAAGCGGCTTGGATTGCTGATTGAAAAAGTAAAAGCGGTTTTTATTTCGCACGAACATTCTGATCATATAAAAGGATTGCCAGTCCTTATTAAGAAATATAATTTACCGGTTTATATTACAGAAGCCACTATGAAAAACGGAAGGCTTGAGTTTGAGGAAACGCTGGTGAAAATTTTTTTGGCCCACGAAGCCGTAACTATTGGAAATTTATCAGTGATTGCTTTTCCTAAATTTCACGATGCGATTGATCCATATAGTTTCGTGGTGAGTTGTGAGAAAATTTGCGTGGGCGTATTTACTGATATAGGCAAGCCCTGCAAAAATGTGATTCAATATTTTAAACAATGCCATGCGGCTTTTCTGGAAGCTAATTATGATGATGAGATGCTGGAAAGAGGAAATTATCCTTTTTATCTTAAAAGGAGAATATCAGGCGGAATGGGACATTTAAGCAATAAAGAAGCTCTTGAAATTTTTATCAATAATCGTCCTGCTTTTATGAGCCATTTGCTTTTATCGCACCTTTCTAAAAATAATAATTCACCCGAACTGGTGAAGGAAATATTTAACCCGCATGCGGGAAATGTAAAAATAACTATAGCTTCCAGGGATTATGAAACTGAGGTTTTTCAAATTCACGCAAATCATTTACCTAATAATTTTTCCCGGTTAAGAAGAACTAAAAAACCGCAACCCACACAACTCACTTTTATGTTTGGATAAGAATGGCACAATATTTAATACTTCTTAATACAAAATTTTAAATAATGGAAGACAAAGAACAACCTAAAAAAGATACTGAAATAAAAGACCCCGCACAACATAAAAAAAATGAAGAAGCTTTTGAGCAGGCCGAAGAAGATATTGAACAAGATCCTGATATGGATTTAGGTGATAAGACCGATCTTGATGAAGGAGAACTGGCAAGAAAAGAAGGGCATCCTTAATCAGAAAATCGCTCAGCATTAGATAGCAATTTTTGTTTATAGTTGATTTCAATAGGAATTAAATTTGCAGAGAGGCAAAACCTTTGGCCTTCGTAGCTTTGTGAGAAACAGTTTGGATTTCTCCCAACTGTTGCCAGATTATAGTCAATAATTTTTCATGAAACTACCTCCTTCACTCAGGGCTTTGCATTACCGGAATTTTCAGTTGTACATGAGTGGACAATCTATTTCTCTTGTGGGCACCTGGATGCAGAGAATAGCGATTAGTTGGCTGGTTTATGAAATGACGCATTCGGCGTTTATGCTTGGCCTGGTTGCTTTTGCCAGCCGCATTCCAATGATGTTTTTATCGCCTTATGCCGGTGCCTATGTTGACAGGCACAGCCGTTACCAAACTCTTTTGGTTACACAGTTTGCCTCAATGTTGCAGGCTGGTTTGTTAGCGCTGGTAGTTCTTACCAATCATTACAATATCGTTATCATAATTGCGTTGAGCATCATGCTCGGCATCATAAATGCTTTTGATGCACCATCGCGCCAGTCGCTAATGATTGTGCTGGTTCAAAATAATGATGATCTACCCAACGCCATCGCTCTCAATTCAACAATGGTAACATTAGCACGATTGGTGGGCCCTGCGATGGCCGGCATTTTGTTAAGCACAGTAGGCGAAGGCATTTGTTTCCTGATCAATTTTTTGAGCTTTATCGCGGTAATAACCACATTGCTGATGATGAAAATTAAAGTTCCGGCCAAAATAAAACACACTGAAAAAATATGGCAAAACCTAAGACAAGGTTTTACTTATTTAAAAAGAAACCCGGGATTAAAACACGCGATTATGTTAATGGCGACGATGAGTCTCGTAATTATGCCTTACACCACATTGCTTCCCATATATGCCAAAAGTGTTTTTAATGGAGACGTTACCACCTTTAGCTGGCTCAATATCATTTCAGGTTTGGGAGCATTGATGGGAGCCATTTATGTTGCTCGTTTACATACCGAAAAGAATTTATTAAAAGTGATCATCGGTGCCGGTTTACTTATTTCAACAAGCCTTGTACTCTTTTCATACATCACTTATTTGCCACTTTCTCTTTTCCTGATTATGATAGGCGAAGCAGGTCTGCTTACTTTTATTGCCGCTACCAATACCTATTTACAAACTCATGTAGAAGAAAATATGCGTGGGCGTGTGATCAGTTATTATGTGATGGCTTTTGGCGGAATGCTTCCTATCGGCAGTTTAGCCGTGGGCTTACTCGCGCATTTAACCAGCGCTCCTTTTACCATACTGATAGAAGGTTTGATAGGAATGATCGCAATTTTTTCATTTATCCCTGCCTTTAAAAAAACGACCAAAAGATCAGAAGAAAAAGCAAAAAAATTAAAGTCGGGATTACGATAGAATTGTTTTATAGTAAACAAATAAATATCGTCATTTTTTATTTGTGGAAATTGTTTTTTCAATCCGGTCCAGGAGAATTCCTGACTTTTCAAAAACCTCTTGATATTTTGGTAAATCACCGGAAGTATAAATGAAAAATACAGCTAGCTGTTGATTGTTTTTAATCAATTCATTTACTAAATTATTTTTTTGCAAACGGTATGATTCCCGCATTAATCTTTTAACCCTGTTTCTATCTACGGCATTTTTAAAATATTTTGTACTTACCGTAAAACCCGCTTTCAATGTTGAATCCTGGTTTTCAACAGGCAAATAAATAACTCTTATGGGAAAATTGGAAAAAGATTTACCATCTTTAAAAAGCTTTTGGATCACCTTCCTGCTTTTTAATTTTTCTTTCTTTTTTAAAGTGAAGCTGGGAGTAATGGGTAAAATATTGAAAAATGAAAAATAAATTAAAGATAAAATAAAAATAGCCTCTATTATTGAGGCTATTAAACAGATATAAAAAAGTTGAATTTTTATTTCTTACTTCCGTGTTCATCAGAAACGGTAAGTTTATGGCGCCCTTTTTTCCTACGGCTTGCCAAAACTTTACGGCCATTCACAGTTGACATGCGCTCTCTGAATCCATGAACACTTTTACGGCGACGTTTGTGTGGCTGGTAAGTTCGTTTTTTCCCTGGCATTATTTAATGTTTTTCCTTTTAGTAAAAATTGTTTCCGTCAATATCAGCCGGGCACCATCCCTGCTGTTTGTGAAAGGGCTGCAAAAGTAAGGAAAGATTTTAATTTTTTTATCCTGCTTATTACATTTTTTTTCAATTATCCCAATTTTATCATTTAGGAAAAACCATGTAGGCGGGAAATATATTTAACCGTTTTTGAAAAAAATATCATCTGTGGCGGCTTTTCATGTATTTCTGGTGAATAATTTCTTCCATCGGTTTCTCATACACTTTGCTTTCTACCCAGGAAATTACATCCAGGTAGGCGAAGGAGCGCGTTTCAAAACGGTTCTTTTCCAAATGCTTTATTTTTTTCAGAAATCGTTCCAATTCAGGCTTTAAGAGAGAAGCCTTTACAGTAAAAGAGTGGCGCAGAAAAGTAAAGATGGCTTCTTCGAC
>JBDTKU010000067.1:0-4401 GCA_039935135.1 Ginsengibacter sp.
GTTTACTGTAAAAATGTTGAGGTCCCGTAGAAGAAAAGCTTCTGTTATGGAAATAATTGAGAAATAGGAAATCAGGCTAAATAAAAAAGAAAGTAAAAGCTAAATAAAAATTATCATGTTGTTATTAGGAATTGATATTGGAACCTCATTTATTAAAGCCACTATAGTTGATGTGGACACTCAAAAACCGGTAGCCATTGCTCAATGCCCCGAAACGGAAAATCCGATTACATCTTTACATTCGGGATGGGCAGAGCAATCGCCTGAAATGTGGTGGGAGCAAACACTTCAGGCAATAGAGAAATTAATCGCTTCTGAAAGTTTTGATCCAAAAAAAATTGAGGCTGTCGGAATTTCTTACCAGATGCATGGTTTGGTGTTGGTGGATAAAAATCAAAAAGTTTTAAGGGATAGCATCATCTGGTGTGATAGCCGCGCGGTAGAAATTGGTGAAAATGTTTTCCATGAAATTGGCGAAGAAAAATGTGCTTCCTGTCTTTTAAACTCTCCGGGAAATTTTACCGCTTCTAAATTGGCGTGGGTAAAAAAGAATGAACCGGATATTTATAAAAAGATTGATAAGATCATGTTGCCCGGCGATTTCATCGCGATGAAATTAACCGGAAAAATTACCACCACTTCCTCTGCATTATCAGAGGGAATTTTGTGGGATTTTAAGAATGATTCTCTCTCCGAAGATGTGATGCAAAACTTTGAATTCGAAAATTCGTTGATTCCTGATGTGAAAAGTTTATTTTCTTCTCATGGAAAAATATTACCAGAGATAGCACAGCGGTTAGGCATAAACGAAAATGCAGAGGTTACTTATAAAGCAGGAGATCAACCTAATAATGCTTTATCATTAAATGTATTGCAGCCGGGTGAAGTAGCGGCAAATGGAGGAACTTCCGGAGTTATTTACGCGATCACCGACAAATTATTATCTGACCAATTTTCAAGAGTGAACAGTTTTGTTCATGTGAATCACACAACTGATGAAAAAAGAATTGGTGTTTTGTTGTGTATTAATGGAGCTGCTATCATGTATAGCTGGGCTAAAAAAGTGTGTGGCGACAATTTAAGTTACAAAGAAATGGATGCGCTTGCTGAAAAAATAAAACCGGGGAGTGACGGCTTATTCGTATTACCATTTGGCAATGGATCGGAACGGATGCTGCAAAATAAAATGATTGACGCTCACCTGGAAAATATTGATTTGAATAAACATACGAAGGCGCATATTTTCCGCGCCGTGCAGGAGGGAATTGCTTTTGCTTTCCGTTATGGACTTGATATTATGAGAGAAAATGATTTGCATCCAACCATCATCCGCGCGGGCAAAGCCAATTTATTTTTGAGTGATGTATTTATTCAATCCTTTGTAAATGCCACGGGCGTTGCTGTGGAATTATACGAAAATGACGGAAGCGTAGGCGCTGCATTGGGCGCAGGAATTGGAAAAGGAATTTACAAATCCTACAGTGATGCTTATTCGAATTTTAAATTGTTGGGTAAGTTTGAACCAACAAATATTGAATTATATGATGGATTGTACCAGGAGTGGAAGAAGTTGCTGGAAGCCCGGTTGAAATAATTCTGCGATAGCAGAAAGTAGTAAACCTACAAATATTTGATATTCCTATTCCCGGATTTTTCCCTTTAAAAATTTCCGGACTTCAGACAGGTCTTCTAATGGAAAAGCGGTTTTGGGAATTAAAAAAAATGATCTGCTGTTAAAGTACAAATGAAAAAAACCTGCACTTTCCACAAAGCTTGAAAAATCTTTCCAGGGCCAGCTTCGGCTTCCCTTCTCATTTTCAAGAAAAAGATGCTGGTCTTCAAAACTCACCTTGAACCTGTCCTTAAAAGTAGAAGCCTTCCTGTAAATAATGATGGGAAGTACGAACCAGAAAGCAACCATTAAACAAAACCACAGCGTTGAACTGAGTAAGAAAGCGAGCGGATCTACCTTCCCTAAAAAATATAAAGTAGCAGAGGCAATGGCAAAGAGGTTGACAATGATGATCATTACTTTTATTTCAGTTCTGCTGAAAAAATGAAATCGTAATGCCTGCAATACTTTGGCCCTGTTATAGGTAAAAAAGGAAGACGTCATATTAAAACAAATGTACGATGTGCATTGAAAGTGGTCAATAAATTTCTGGAGGCAGGAGAAAAATAACCAGGACATTTACAGTAAACCAACAAAAAACAGGAATCTTTATTTCTTAAGGAAAGCAATTAAAGATTGGAAAAGAATAAATTTTAAAAAAAACTTGTTGAAGTAGTGAACTTAATTCTCACGAAAAAAAAGATACCCGCAATGTTTGTTTTTAATAACCTATTATTGTTATGTAACGTAATTTTGCAAAATAAATTAATTAAAATATAGCTGATATATGATAAGTGAGTTTTCAGATTACCTGAAGAATTATGAAAAGGTATTAAAAGAAGTTTTTGAAAAAAAATTTGGTGGTGATGAATTTGCCATTGAAAGAGGTTTAAGCCCGGAGGAATTAAATAAAATCATGGAACCAAGACCGCTACGGGTGGCGATTCCGGAAAATTTTGGTGGTCGGGGCGTTAAAGTAAAAGAATGCCTCGGTGTTTTGTCAGCAGCTTCTTATGAATCAATCTCCTTATCCTTAATATTTGGGATCAACATCGCTTTGTTTTTAGAGCCGGTATCTAAATATGCGAATGAATCTGTAAAGGAAGCTATTTTTAAAAACTTTTTAGAGAAACAGAATATGGGCGGTTTGATGATTACCGAACCCGATTTTGGAAGTGATGCATTAAATATGCAAACCTGGAATGAACGTGTTGGAGCTTCTTATAAAGTAAAGGGTATAAAACATTGGCAAGGCCTCACCGGAATGGCAAATTACTGGCTGATTACTTCACGTGAAAGGAATAGCAACGGTGAACTCAATCGGGATATTGATTTCTTTATTTGCGATGTGTCTAAGGAAAATCAACAAATAGTGGTGGAGCAGTTGTATAATAATTTAGGTCTTGAGCTGATTCCTTATGGAAGAAACAGGGTGGATATTCTGGTACCCGAACAATATAAATTAGTGCCTCAAACGTCGGGTATAAAAATGATGCTGGATATACTTCACCGGAGCAGGTTGCAATTTCCCGGCATGGCGATGGGATTTATCAAAAGAATGCTGGACGAGGCTTTGAAGCAATGTAACCAGAGAATCGTGAGTGGAAAAAAATTGATAGAGCTTGACGAGGTGCAATACCAGATTTCCCAAATTCAAAGCGCCTTTACCGTTGTTTCTTCTATGTGTTTCAGGAGCAGTCTTGTAAGCAGCATAGAGAATGATCTTTCTACCGAAGGTATTGAAGCCAATTCAATGAAAGCTTATGTAACGGATTTGATGCAGGAATCTTCACAGACATTCACTCAGCTATCCGGGGCCAACGGTTACAGGATTAGTAATGTTGGCGGTCGTGGCATCATGGATAGCAGGGCTTTCCAGATATTTGAAGGATCAAATGAAATGCTTTATACCCAAATAGGAGAAATGATCACTAAATTGATGAGGCGGAAAAAAGAATTGAATATTTACCAATTCCTGGAAGAATTTAGCCTGACGCAAAAGGCTTGTTCTTTCTTTAAAAAGGATATTGATTTTACTTTAATGTCGGGTCTGAGTCAACGCAAAATGATTGATTTAGGAAAAGTTTTTTCCCGGATTATCGCTTCCAATTTTGTCATAGAAATGGGAGAGAAGGGATTTAGAAATGATTTAGTGACCAGTTGCATCAACACCATAAAAGTAGATGTTTCAATTCTGATCAGTTCTTTCCATGCGGAAAATAGAGTAACCCCAATAGAAGATTATAACGAAAAAAGTTGGTGGTACGATTTTGTATAAGTGACCAGGTTTTTAGAAATTTAGTTGAATTATTTGTCCCTATTTTGGAGAAATATAATTTGTGCGCTGCAAGACAAGTCCTGGCCGGAAAGACAGCCGGGACGGAATAAACAGACTGAATTATTGGCCCACCCTTGTGAAGTATAAAAGATTATTGAACAATAATTTTTGGAATTATATCTTTTTTTCTTTTTACTTTTATGCCTCCAGTATCTCTCTCTAAGACTTTCTGTAAATCCTAAAGAATATTTTATTGTTTACTTATTGAATTTTAAGTCGGCATATCAGATTAATATTAATCTATTTGATACGCGTATCGATTTTCGATTTGTAATTACATTAAAAATACTTACCAGGTGCCGCATCCTGTGGTTTTAAAAAATTGATAGATGAAAAAAAAACTATTCTGTAAAATTGCCTGTAAATGGGCTTTTGTCTTTTTTATAATTTGCCAACTTCCGGCATTGTCGTCCGGACAAAATTTAAAAATAAATGATTTTGTTTTGTTCGG
>JBDTKU010000068.1:0-10038 GCA_039935135.1 Ginsengibacter sp.
CGATTCATCCATACAAGATCTCGCTCAATAAATGACTGGATGCCGATGCTTAAGCGATTGACACCGGCTATTTTCCATTCCTTCAATTTGTCTGAATTGATATCATCAGGATTGGCTTCCAGGGTTATTTCCGCGTTGCCGGCAACGTAGTAATTATTTTTTATCGCGTCGATAATCGAAAAGATTTCATTGTCTGAAAGTAAACTGGGCGTACCTCCGCCAAAATAAATCGTTTCAATTTTTTCATCAGGTGAAGTAAGAACCACAATATCATTCCGAATATTTTCTTCCAAACCTTTCCTTCTTAAATTAATTTCTTTAATCAAACAATCAGCCATTTCTTTTCTTGAACCTTGAGAAGTGGAAAAATGAAAGTTGCAATAAAAACATGCCTGTTTGCAAAATGGGATATGAATATAAATGCCTGCCAAGAATTTAAATTTATTAAGTTATACCATAATAGCAAAGTGGTTTGATAAATTCACTTTAGCTTTACGCGGACAAAATGAAACCAGCTATCACCAAATATCTGAGCAGTGTTGTTGTGCTCGTATTATTACTTTTTTTTGCCGGTTTGCCTGTTGCTTTTTCTCAAAAAAAATATACAGTTCAATATTCTTTATCGGGCAAAGATACTCTGATTCAACTTCAGCAGTTGGGGTTAATTAATGAATTTGAAAATCGGGAAAGTGCGCGAAAATATATTAATGAATTGCCTGCAAATCTTTTAGCCAAAGGCTTTCCCGTTGCGTCTGTAGATTCGGTTTTTTATGATTCGTTGTTCGTAAAGGTAAAAATGTATTTAGGCGATAAATTTAAATGGGCAGAAATATCTACCGACAGCATCGATAGAAATGTACTTGAAAGAACGGGGTGGAATTCGAGGCAATTTGAAAATAAGCCAATAGATTTTTCACGGCTTCAATTGCAGGAAGAAAAGATCAGTAATTATTATGAAAATTCCGGTTATCCTTTTGCCTCTGTTTCTTTAGAAAATATTTTGATAAATGATAGTAAAATAAAAGCTGAATTGCGTGTAAAAAAAGGCCCGTTGTACCATATCGACAGTATCCACGTTTATGGTAAAGTGAAAATAAAAAACCTTTTTCTTCAGCATTATCTTGGTATTTTTAATGGAAGTGTTTATAATAATGAACAGTTGCAAAAAATATCCAGCCGTATTCAGCAGCTTCCTTTTTTGCAGGAGCAACAGAGTTGGGACGTAAGCATGCTGGGAACGGGCGCTACGCTTAATTTGTATCTGGAGCCGAAACGAAGCAGCCAGGTAAATGTGTTGGTAGGCTTTGCGCCGGCAAATACGATTTCCAAAAAATCGCAACTGACCGCGGACGTTCATCTTGATCTTAAGAATAGTTTTGGGAGCGGAGAAAATATCTTATTCAATTGGCAACAACTTCAACCACAGTCGCCGCGGCTCAATCTTGGGTATTCTGTTCCTTATATTTTAAAATCCAATTTTGGTTTTAATTTTTCTTTTGATCTGTTGAAAAAAGATTCTTCTTATTTACAATTAAATGGAATACTCGGAATACAATATTCCATTTCCACTGATAAGACTTTGGACATTTTTTACCAGGCGGAACAGAGTTATCTTTTGTCCGGCGGTGTGGATACCAACCGGGTTATTAATACCAAAACATTGCCCCCAAATATTGATGTCCGCTCAGCTAATATTGGAGTGGGATATCATTTTGTAAATACCAACTACAGGTTAAATCCGCGAAGAGGAAATGAATTTGATATCACGGCAACTGCGGGCATAAAGAAAACGACAAAGAACAATGACATTGTGAATCTGAAAGATCCTCTTAATCCGGGATTTGATTTTAATTCCTTGTATGATTCCATCAAACCAAAGACCTATCGTTTTAAAATTGTAGCTTCTGCGGCGCATTATTTTTCCTTGGGAAAAGCCAGTACTTTTAAGACTGCAGGAAATATAGGCTGGATTGAAAGTCCCCAGAATTTTCAAAATGAATTGTTCAGGATTGGAGGATACAGACTGTTGCGTGGATTTGATGAAGAAAGTATTTATGCCAGTAAATACGCGGTACTAACAGGCGAATACAGGTATCTTTTAGGAATTAATTCTTACTTTTTCGGATTCTCTGATATTGGTTTTACCAGGACGAAATTCAATGCTATAGATTATTCCAATTCATTCATAAGTGGCGGAATCGGGTTGGAATTTGAAACAAAATTCGGGTTATTAAATTTGAGCTATGCCGTTGGCAAACGCAATGATGTAAAATTTGATCTTCGTAATTCTTCTAAAATACATTTTGGATATATCAACTATTTTTGACAAAATGAAAGTGAAATTTTTTTATTTTTTTATCATTAGCGTCGTGCTGATTGTAACCGGCAGCCAATCAATGGCACAAAAGCAAAATGATAGTGTATTACAAAAAAAACCGGATACCAATCATGCTTTGGTGAATAAAAAGCCAGTAGCGGCCAGGAGGCCTTTACGAGATACAGTAAACGAAGGAAAAAAGAGGATTTCTATTTTGAATGATACTCCTTTTTCAAATGCTTTGGTAGCCTCAAAGCCAATACAGGCTGCTGATTCCTTAAATGATAGTTTAAGAAATAACCCCGATAGCTTAGCTGATTCTTTAGAAACATTTTCGCGGCCAGTCATTTCCATCGACAGTGTCATACTTGCAAAAAACCCATATATAAATAGCAAAGGCAGAGCGATTTCTTTGGAAGAACAAATTCATATTGTTCAAGGAAAAGAATTTTTATTTTATTTTTTATGCCTGGTGGTTTTAATACTGGGGCTGTTCAGAACATTTTTTACGGGATATTTTA
The DNA here is from genome assembly GCA_039935135.1 of Ginsengibacter sp. Taxonomy (GTDB): domain Bacteria; phylum Bacteroidota; class Bacteroidia; order Chitinophagales; family Chitinophagaceae; genus Ginsengibacter. The sequence goes on from JBDTKU010000068.1 coordinate 2,839, forward strand.
AAAATTTATTTAGAGTATATTTTAATACTTCTTTAAGACAAACCCAATTGTCTGATCAGTTGCAACAGGCGACTCTTCCTTCGCTGATATTAAATATTTTTTTTACAATAACAGCGGGCATTTATATCTGGCTGCTTTTTAATTTTTCTCATCCTCCAAAAATGTTCAGTGGCAGGGTGCTTTTGCCTTTCTGCATCTTGTCTATTGGCGTAATCTATTTTCTGAAATTTTGTATGCTGAAATTCATGGGCTGGGTTTCGGATGTGACGGAAAGCACCAACGGGTATATATTTGCCATTTTCCTGGTCAATAAGATCACTGGTATTTTTTTAGTTCCGGTCGTCATCATGATAGCCTTTATCAACCAGGAATGGTTACCCACAGTAATTAATATTTCATTCATGCTAATTGGCCTGCTTTTCTTATCACGTTATGTAAAAAGTTATGGCATTATTGAAAAGAAAATTCCGTTGAATCCATTTCATTTTGTGATCTATATTGCCGGGGCTGAAATCATTCCTTTATTCATACTCTATAAAGTTGCAATTGATTATTTAATATGATTTTATCTAATTATTGGCTCATAAAATTTAATTTTCCTAATTAAAAGAGTAACTTTGTCCCCATACTGCATGAATTCTAAAATGGACACAAATATCGAATCTAAGGAACCCAAAACAGTAAAGGAAATTCGCCACATTCTTATTACGCAAAGTAAACCTGAAAGCGAGAAATCTCCTTACTTTGAGATGGCCCGTAAGTTCAATGTTAATCTTAGTTTTGCAAATCCGATCAGTGTTGATCCTATTGCTTCCAAAGAATTCAGAAAACAAAAAATAGATATTTCTTCGTTTACTGCGGTAATTTTTAACAGCCGCAATGCTATTGATCATTTTTTCAGAATCTGTGATGAAATGCGGATTGTTATTTCCCAGGAAGTGAAATATTTCTGTATTACTGAATCAGTGGCTCTCTATCTTCAAAAATTTATTTTATACAGAAAACGAAAAGTGTTTTTCAGCAACGACGGCACTTCAAAAAATCTTTTTGAAGTGATGGACAAGTACAAAAGCCTGGAAAGATTTTTGTATCCATGCTCACACTCGTTTGACAGCGAGATCAGCACATGGCTTACGGAAAACAATTGCGATTATGCCATACCGGTGCTTTATGAAGTCACTTCAAACAATGTGAAAGCCATTGTTGAAAAACATGATTACCAGATCATCTGCTTCTTTACTCCTCTTGGCGTAAAAAGCTTTACTGAAAATTGCCCTTCCTTTAAACAAAACGGAACTTTGATTGGCTCTTTTGGCGATAACACCCGAAAGGCAATTATTAAAGCCGGATTTCTTCCTAACATTTTAGCCCCTGAGCCTGAAGCTCCAAGTATGGTTTCTGCTTTGGAGAAATATTTGTCAGGTTTGAATAAGAAATAGCAAAAAATTCAGTGAATTTTAGCAGATTTAAATTAGCTAACTTTATTCTCAACCATATTTGATGTTATGAACTCACCATCTATATCAAAAAAAGCATTTTGGGATGTTGCTTTTGAAGATTTGGATTTCGAAAAATCTTCAGTGTATGTTATGGAGAAAGTTTTCAACTACGGTACATGGACCGACCAGGTTGAAATTATGCGTTATTACGGACTTCCACGCATTCGTAAAGAAATAGTTAAGGCGTCTTTTTTGAGAAAACCCGTATTAAGTTTTCTTTGTGTTATTTTACATTTAAACAAAACTGATTTTTCATGCTACAGGAGAATGCAGTCGAACCCGCTACCCTGGAATTATTGAAGAAAATCTGCGCCATAAACTTTCTGAAAGATTTTGGACTTGGCGGAGGAACTAATCTCGCCTTTAGATTAAAGCACCGTCTTTCAGTTGACCTGGATTTTTTTACTAATTCAGAATTCAGGCCTGATAAAGTTTTTCAGTCAATCACAAAGCAATTTGCAAATGCTGAATTATTATTCGAACAAAATCAAACAATGATGTTTAGTATCAATGAAATCAAAGTTGATTTTGTTTTATATCCTTTTAAGTGGAACCAAAAATTTAATATGATTGCAGGAGCAAGGCTTTTGAGTGTTGAGGATATAATTCCAATGAAACTTCAGGCATTAAGCAACCGGTTTTCAAAAAAGGATTTTTGGGATATTGCTTTTTTATTGAATGATTTTCCAGTTGCGAAAATGGTTGAAATTTTTAAAACAAAATTTCCACAGATTGATCCCGGTTTTATCATTCATAGTCTTGTGGCATTTGAGGAAGCCGAAAAAGACCCTGATCCAATTTGTATAATACCAAAAACCTGGAAAGAAATAAAATTACAACTTAAAGCAGCAGTTATTGATTATACGAATCAATTACTTTAAAATACGAATTCTTCTTTTTTGTTGCTTTACTGGTTTTAGGTAAAAAACAAAACCCTCCTTTTTCAAAGAGGGCTTTCAAAATTTAATTTAATATTAAAGAATTATTTAGAAATTAATTTTCCAAAATAATGAACCGTGCGAACCAATTGAGATACGTAGCTCATTTCATTATCATACCAACTTACGGTTTTTACCAATTGATGATCGCCAACAGTTAAAACCTTAGTTTGGGTAGAATCGAACAAGGAACCAAAATGAATACCTATTATGTCAGAACTTACAATATCATCTTCGTTATATCCAAAGCTCTCATTGGAAGCCGCTTTCATAGCCGCGTTTATTTCTTCAACAGTAACTTTTTTACCAAGAATGGTGGTTAATTCAGTAATAGAACCTGTGATCACAGGAACCCTTTGAGCAACACCATCCAGTTTTCCGTTCAATTCCGGCAAAACCAAACCAATAGCTTTGGCGGCGCCGGTGCTGTTAGGTACGATATTAGACGCAGCCGCTCTTGCTCTTCTTAAATCTCCTTTAGGATGAGGCGCATCTAAAGTGTTTTGGTCATTAGTATAGGCATGAATGGTAGTCATGAATCCTGTTTGAATTTCAAAAGAATCATTCAAAACTTTTGCCATTGGCGCAAGACAGTTGGTGGTGCATGAAGCACATGAAATAATGGTTTCGCTTCCATCCAAAATTTCATGGTTTACATTAAAAACTACAGTTTTTACACCGCCAGTGGCTGGAGCTGAAACCACCACTCTTTTCGCTCCTGCTTTTATGTGGGCGCTTGCTTTTTCTTTATCTGCAAAGAATCCGGTGCTCTCGATCACTACATCCACATTGTGGGAGCCCCATGGAATTTGAGAAGGGTCTCTTTGAGCATAAATTTTTATTTCTTCACCGTTTACGATGATTGAATTATCAGTATGTTTTACTTCTGTGTCAAATCTTCCCTGTGCACTATCGTATTTTAATAAATGCGCTAATTGTTTAGGACTTGTCAAGTCGTTGATGGCTACTACATCTATACCTTCCATGTTGTAGATCTGCCTGAAAACAAGGCGGCCTATTCTGCCGAAACCGTTAATGGCAACTTTTACTGTGCTCATAATACTTTTTGTTTTATTTTAAAATTAAGGCTGCAAAATTAAGCTTTTGTGAAAGAAAATTATTGACCAAAATTTAAATATTTTGACAGGCTTTAAAAATTATTCAAAACTTCCAGGCCTTATTTGTTTTTTCCACTTACATATTGATTGCCTTTTACATAAAATCTGTAAGGTAATAATGCATCTGTGCCGGCTCTTTCTACTCCAATTCTTTTGCTGATCCCAATATTTTCTTCCGGTATTTTTTTAGCGTCATCTAATAAATAAATTGTTTCATTCAAAAGGTGTAAGCCTGAATGACGTTTAAAAATTCCCAACGCTTTTCCAACATTTCCCGGCCCGCGGGTAACCGTTTTATCACTTTCATTTTTCCCGGTTCGCTGCGCCATAATTTCAATTCCTTCTAAAGGATCAATGGCACGAATCAGCACAGCGTCAGGAATTTCTTTTTCATTCGTAACCACATTCAACATCTGGTGCATTCCATAACAAATATAGATGTAAGCCGTGCCTGCAGCTGAATACATGTGCTCGTTTTTTGACGTTCTTTTTCCTGCGAATGAATGAGAGGCTTTGTCAGTAATTCCCACATACGCTTCTGTTTCAACAATTCTTCCCGAAGTAATTTCTCCGTCTAAGTTTGTAACCACAATTTTCCCCAATAATTCTTTGGCAATTTTTACAACATCTTTTCTTTGATAAAAAGATAAAGGAACTTTCTTCATAATTTCAGGTTCTGAATTTTACAAAGTAAAAGGGTTTCATCGATTTCTTTTTATTTGCTTATGTTCGGTTAATATTTTTTACAATTTATTCAAACATGGTTTATTTGATCCCTTCTTTTTTGTCAGAAAATGCGGTTGAAACGATTCCTTCTTATGTGATGGCTGCTGTAAAAAATTGCACTGTAATTTTTGCAGAAAATGAACGTACCGCCCGGCGGTTTTTAAAAGCGATGGACAAGGAAATAGTAATTGATGAATTTGAATGGTACGCCATTCACAAGGCAGAACAACAGCAGGTTGTCACTTTTTGTGAAAAAATAAAGGAAGGAAAAAATATTGCCATCATTAGTGAAGCAGGCTGTCCCGGAGTAGCTGACCCCGGACAGATTTTGATTTATGAAGCTCAGAAATTAAATGTAGAAGTGAAACCATTAGTAGGCCCCAGTTCTTTTTTGCTCGCTTTGATGGCAAGTGGATTGAATGGGCAACACTTTTCTTTTTTAGGTTATTTGCCCATTGACCCTTCAGAAAGAATTAAGAAAATAAAACAGCTTGAGGCTGAATCTCTGCAAAAGAAATGTACTCAGATATTTATAGAGACTCCGTACAGGAATAACAAAATGCTTGAGACAATTTTAAATCACGGCAATTCCTCCACACAACTTTGTATTGCTTCAGAAATTACTTCTACCAATGAATTTATAAAAACCAAAACGATTGCTGATTGGAAAAAGGAAAAGATTGATCTGCATAAAAAGCCGGTGATATTCCTGTTGCAGGCTTAAATCTATTTTAAATTTATTTATCTATTGTTTTGCAGTAAACAAACTTTTAAGGAAGATTTTTATTTTGTGAGTTCATAAAAACCGATAACCAATAATTAATAGTCAGTTTTATCCCGGCATGCGGCTAATGTATTTTTCCATTTGCTTCACCTGGTCTGCAATCTGTGGGGTAGTCGGCTTCAGTTTTTTCACTTTTCTGAAGTATTCTTTCGCAGCGCGAAATTCTCTCTTGTTGATCATGATAGAGCAAAGCTGTAAATAAGCAGCTGCCTCATTCTCTTTATCAGGAAGCCCCGCGCGTAAGGCCTGGCGGATATAATTTTCAGATTCCCTCATATTTCCTTTTTGCATCGCCAGCATCCCCAATTGCAATTTGTTAGCGCCTTCCGCCTCCTTCATAGGCATTCCAAGACTCAGACTTTTTTTCATGTGGGCTTCTGCAGTGTCATAATCCTGGTTAGCCATTGCGAGATTTCCTTTCAAAGTAAAATAAACAGAGCGAACGGGCTTAATGAGCAAACCGGGAAACCAGATAGAATCAATTACTTTTTGAGCGCCTACCATATCGCCGTCCTCCATAAAACCCTGGATAAGCCTCATCGGGCCAAAAAGAAAATGGCCAACGATCAGGATCAGCGCTATCAAATACAGTACAAATGAAGGCCAGAAGCTTGCCTCAATATTTACTATAATGCCAAGAATTAAAAACAATATGCCGAGATGAAGGCGATACTTGATAATGATATTTAGAAACTTCATAAAAATTTTATTTGATACAAAAACTTGTATCGTTGTAGTGCAAAAAAAACAAATGTCGAACTTTTTCGCGGAAGACTTTACTCTTTAGCAAAATAAGATGCCTGTACAATAATTTGATTTAATTGTGAAATTGGAAAACCCCATAGGGGGGAGCAATTAATTTGTCTTTTTTTTAAATAAAATATTAATCTTCCTTGAAGACTAAAACTTCTCAAATCTTACCATGAATTCTTTTTAAATAAAATTGACAAAATGATACTTTTTCCCTATTTTTAATAACCTATTTTATTAACTCTAATTAACTGAAAGTATGAAGCCTCATTTTCATAAAGTACCGTCTCAATTAGAATCCTCATTCAGTGTTCGCCGTGATTCCTCCTTCGGATCATTATGGCACTACCATCCTGAGCTTGAATTGCATTATCTTATTAAAGGTGAAGGGGTTCGTTTTATTGGTGATAACATTAGCAACTTTTCAGATGGTGAGATCCTCTTGCTGGGCGAGAATTTGCCACATAAGTGGCATTGCAGAGAAGATTCTTGTGTGGATACTTCACGTTATGGTGTTGAAGCAATTGTCCTTCATTTTTCATCGAATTGTATGGGCAACGATATGTTATTATTACCCGAAGCTCGCCTTCTGCCTTTGCTTTTTGAAAAGGCAAAGGGCGGAATGGTAATTATTAATGAAACCCGCGATAAAATTATTCCATTAATTGAAGCTGCATCAAAAGCGGAAAATCTTGACCGCCTGATTGCTTTACTTTCTATTCTTAAAATTTTATCTGAGACAAACGATTATTACCAGGTTACCAAAGAACATAGCTTCTATCAATCGGATAAATTTGAAACGGAACGGTTAAACGTCGTATGCAGCTATACAATGGCTAACTATTCTAAACCTATTACCCTGGAACAAATTGCAGCCATTAGTAATCTTACTGCCACTTCATTTTGTCGTTATTTTAAATTAATGACTAACAAAACCTACTACGATTTTCTCACTGAGATTCGTATTAGCCATGCCTGCCATTTTTTAATAGAAGATAAAATGTCTGTTGATCAGATAGCGGACAAATGCGGGTTCTACAATATCTCGAATTTTTACAGGCAATTTAAAAAAGTAATTGGGGTAACTCCTTTAACTTATAAACGCGACTACCTAAAGACCGAAAAATTCAGCGAGGTCCTTCCCCTATTTGAATAAACCTCAATAATAAAATCTTACTTCAGGCATCCCACTTTTGCGGTTAATTAATTATTAAATGAAACTTAATTTAATGAATACTTTCACGCGCCTCAGCCGGATATTAAAAATACATTAAAGCAACCTGTCTGCCGGCAAAGGCAGGTAAATTTGGGTGAATTTTATTTTGATGAAATTGAAAGCAAAAGCGGACGCGTGCACTATTAATATAACTCCAACTCTGCGCCAG
>JBDTKU010000069.1:0-4998 GCA_039935135.1 Ginsengibacter sp.
GGCCAGCGTTGGCAATTTGGTGTCAGCCGGTTGATAAGGCATACTTCAGCTCCGGACAATACCAGCATTACTTTTGCCACAAAGAGTGATCTGCTGAATCATTGGATTATCCCGATTACTTTATTGACCGACCGCGACTGGAGTTGGGATGGACTAAAGCCAGTCAGCATGAATATCTACAGGAGAAAAATTTTCGTGAGGGATGCTATGCAATTAATGGGCAGCACGAACAAAGAAGAATTTTTAAATGATAATGATGCGGAAACCATATTTTCTAATGCCGCCATCAAAGCAGGTGTTGAAGAGGAATTGGTGGGTGATATCGAATTTAAACAAGCTATCAATATCACGGCGCTCACCGGCGCTGATAGGTCTCAAACTTTTACTGCATTCATCGACGCGGTAGAGCCTAAACAAAACGATGAAAATAAATTTCCTGATGAATTGATGCTTGCCTATAGGATTAGTATAAACTTTAACCAAAACATTATTGATAATAGCGTTCCAGAAAAAGATGGCGATCTAAAATTATACCTGCATTTACCCATTACAACACCGCCCGTGCAGATGCCTAAAATAGTGAGTGCGGGCATGGCTTTCAGTAAATATGTGCGCGATGAAAGCTATGCCAATACAGAAAACCGAAAGAAATATTTGTGGGTAGAATTTGAAGAACCTATTCAAAATCCGGATGATGTTTATTTTGCCAGAATGTTAGCCTATTCGCCTGACGTGTTGCTGGCGCGGTGGGAAACTGAATTGCTCATTGTAAAAAAAGAACCTCCATTGCCATTAGACCCGGAATTTATTCGGATTATAAGCCCCGCGAGTAGTGATGACAAAACCGGATATTACGCAATGCAGCAAATGATTCCTGCTTCTGATAGTAGCGTTCATTTTTTGGTGCCTTTGCCTCCGGGAATTCATGCGGAAGCTTTAGAGATGTTTGGTTTCTTCACTTTTGAATTCAGGGTGGGGCATAAACTGCCATGGACTACTGCCCACGGCCGTTTTGGAAGGGCATTACGCCATACAGGAATTCAATTTCCGCCACCACAATTATTTTGTGTCCCCAATCGCAATGAAAAATATATCACGGTAACAGCTCCTTATGCACAAACCGTTTATGATGGACGGAACATTACTGCTAATCCGCCCCGCACGGAACTTTGGGCTTTGCTGTACGCACAGGTAAGAATGGCCGATGACAGCGACACCCGGAATATCCTGATTAGCGATAGGAAGCTAAGATGGATGCGTCAAAAGCTTTCTAACGGTGAAAGCCCTGTCAATTCGGATGCTACGCCGCAGGGAATTGCAGGATGGCGTAATAAGGAAGTGGAGGATTTGCTTGGCGTGTATGGCTTGCCGTTAGATAGTCCTTTGAGTGTGTTGTGCGTAGAAATGATGCCGGGCTATGATAATTTTTTAGTGAATCAACAAAGAGCCGGTGCTCAAAAAGACCTGGAATATTCCTTAGCATACCGTTCATTATCTAATAATCAGAGTTCTGTTTCCTCTTCCATGCAATGGAATAGTCTTAAACAATATTTGAACATCACCCACGAGAGCATGCAACAAGTCAAACAAAATATAGATGCTAATTTTCAAAAAGATGCTTTGCCTGCGAATGACTTATATGCAGCAGCTTCGGGAATTTATGACGACCAGGGGCCACGTCCTCTCACAAGCGACCTTGGGAATAGTCGTATATTAAGAACTTCTACCCTTATTGCAGTCCCTGAAGTTTGTTGCACGGTTTAATGTTGTAAAAAGTTTTACTTGAGGTAAATAAAAATCTGTATTAAAAGTTGGTTTACTGCAAACTAAAAACAAATAATTGCCTGACTTGCCACAAGACAGGCATTTTTTATTTAAGACATTGCAGCTTAAAATCTTTCATCGCTAAAGCCTTAACTTTAATCATTTTTATTTTGAAAGAATAAGTTTTTAAAAAAGTTTTGCATGATTTCTCTTCAAAATGTGGTTAAAAATTTCGGGAACACAATAGCCGTTGATGATATTTCTTTTGAAGTAAAAGAAGGAGAAAATGTTGTTTTACTGGGAACGAGCGGCTGTGGCAAGACCACGACTTTGAGAATGATCAATCGTCTTACGGAATCCTCATCAGGTGTAATTACTGTTGACGGAAAAAATATTAAAAAAATTCCACCCGAAGAATTGAGAAGGAATATAGGATATGTTTTGCAACACAACGGCCTTTTTCCTCATTATACGATAGCGGAAAATATTGCTATTGTTCCACATCTTTTAAAATGGCCGCAACAGAAAATAAGCAATCGTATTTCAGAATTGCTGGAACAAGTCCATCTTCAAGAAAATATTTTGTCACTTTATCCGCAGCAACTAAGTGGCGGCCAGCAACAGCGAATCGGGCTGGCAAGAGCCCTGGCAGCAGATCCCCCGGTTTTATTAATGGATGAACCTTTCGGCGCGCTGGATGCCATCACACGAAATAATATTACCAAAGAATTTTCCCGGCTTGAAGTGTTGAAAAATAAAACCATCGTTTTGGTAACGCACGATATAAGAGAAGCTTTTGAATTAGGCGACCGCATTTTGCTGATGGACAAAGGGAAAATTGTACAACAAGGAAAATCTACGGAACTTTTATTTCATCCCAAAAACCAATTTGTCGCTGATTTTTTTTCTACCCAAAAAATGGAACTTGAATTAAATTCGGTTTTTTTGAAAGATATTTTTCAACATCTCGAAAATGAAAATACTAACGGCAATAACGTGCCAATTACTGATGTATCAATAAGTCTATGGGAAGCCATAGAATTGCTTCAAACCAAAAATCAAAATTATATTTCGATAAAAAATAATTCAGGAGAAATAAAACGAGCAAGCTACAACTCTTTATTCACAGGCCTTGAAGCGCTAAAGCAACAAAGCCATGAATAATGCTCCTGCACTTTTTGATTTTATGAGAGATCAATCCGGAAAAATTCTTGATCAGTTGCTGCAGCATATTGGGTTGACTTTTATTTCATTGTTACTTGCGGTAATCATCGGTGTTCCATTAGGTATTATTATCTCCCGGAAAAGAAAATTTTCTGCTCCTGTTTTGGGGTTTACCAATATTTTACAAACTATTCCAAGCATTGCATTGCTTGGCTTTATGATTCCTCTTTTGGGTATTGGTCCCGTTCCGGCCATCGTCGCACTTTTTCTTTATGCCTTACTTCCTATCGTCAGAAATACTTTTACAGGGATCACCGAAGTAGATAAAACAGTGGTAGAATCTGCAAAAGGAATGGGCATGACTTCCAACCAAATTTTAAGGAAGGTAGAATTGCCCCTATCCATGCCCGTTATACTCGCTGGGATTCGTACTGCAACAGTCATAAACGTAGGTGTGGCAACGCTTGCATCTTATATCGGAGCGGGCGGATTGGGTGAATTTATTTTTGGAGGAATCGCGCTGAATAATACCAACATGATTTTAGCAGGCGCTATTCCGGCGGCACTTCTTGCGATATTTTTTGATTTTATATTATCACGCTTACAGAAATTAAATTTGAAAAAAGTGAGAACTGCTTTTTGGCTATTGCCTGCTTGTCTCGTTTTACTTTCTTCATTTTATCTATTGCCCGAGTTTTACAGGAGTAAGATGCTTGCTGGCTTTACGCCCGAATTTATGGGAAGAAAAGATGGGTATTTGGGTTTAAAAAAAATATATAAGCTCAATATCCGGACGGTAGTTATTAGCGACGCGGTCATGTACAAAGCGGCTTATGAAAAAAAATTAGACGTGATAGATGGATATAGCACAGATGGAAGACTAAAAGCATTCAACCTGGTTATTTTAAAAGATGATAAAGGCATTTTTCCGCCCTATTATGCAGCGCCTGTAGTGAGGGAAGAAGTCTTACATAAATACCCGGAATTAAAAAATGCTTTGAACCAATTGGCAGGTAAAATTAACGATTCCATAATGACTGAATTGAATTACCAGGTTGACTATTTAAAACAATCGCCCGACAAAGTGGCGAAGGATTTTTTAATGGAACAAAGTTTGTATAAAAGTCCTTTGATTGCAAACGAAGGAATTATAAGAGTGGGTTCTAAAATTTTTGGTGAGCAATATATCCTGGCAGCGATGTATTCGATGTTGATAAAAGGAAATACTCATTTGCAGGTGGAAACAAAAACAGGTTTGGGAGGAACGAAAATTTGTTTTGATGCGTTGACGAATAACCAAATTGATATGTACCCGGAATATACTGGTACAGGGCTATTGGTGATTTTACAAGCACCGGATTCTATAGTTGGAAATCTGGGAAGCGATACAAAAAAAGTGTATGATTATGTGCATCAGCAATTTTTAAAAAAATATGATTTAGAATGGCTAAAACCTATTGGTTTTAATAATACCTATTCATTAATGATGCGCAAAAGACAAGCGGAGGATTTGAAAATTAAAAGTATTTCAGATCTCGTCAATTATCTAAACGAAAAATGAAATGGATCTATTAAAAAAATATAAAGAAGTTAGAAATTATACAGAAGATATTTGTAAACCCTTACAAATAGAGGATTACGTGGTCCAGCCTATTGTGGATGTAAGCCCTCCAAAGTGGCACATCGGGCATGTAACCTGGTTTTTTGAAACATTCATTCTGAAACCAAACGCGAAAGGTTATAAAGAATTTGACCCGAATTACAATTATGTTTTCAATAGTTATTATGAAAATGCCGGAGCAAGGGTTATTCGAACCGACCGTGGGAATCTAAGCCGCCCAACTGTAGAAGATATTTACAAATACCGAAAACATGTAGATGAAGCTATGGCGCAGTTTTTGCAAAATCCTGTTTCAAAACAAATTGAAGATCTTTTGGTGATTGGCTTTAATCATGAGCAGCAGCACCAGGAACTTTTAATGACAGATATAAAATATATCCTGGGAAATAATCCATTGTTTCCTGCTTATAAAAAACAGATTGACAGTAAACCAACCATGCCCTGCCTAC
>JBDTKU010000070.1:0-18258 GCA_039935135.1 Ginsengibacter sp.
AACCTTTTTTGGAATTTTGGCTAAAGCCGATTGAGTTTTTTTAATTTATCCACAGGTTAAAACCTGTGGCAAACCCAAAGTAGCAGTTTCATTGCGACTGTTCTACCTAATTCTTTAATTTAAAATCAATAAAATTTTAAATTATTTGAATGCTATTAAAATTTTACTCTTCCAAATTATTGAGGCAATTGTAATTGGTAATTTTTTATTTTTTCTAAAAGGCTCATTCGGGCAAATCTCGGAGAAGGGGAGGGCAGGCATTTTCCGTTTTCTGTACCAGGAAATAATTTTAAAAATTGTTTTTCTACAAATTTGCTGGTGAAGAAAATCGTTTGGATATTCTTATTTAAAAGAATTTGTTTAATAGCTTTCTCATTGTATTCTACAATTTCAAGATTGCTGTCTGTGTTATTGTTACCTTTTCTTTTTATCCTTAAAAAAATATCCACCATCCCAATTCCATGTTTTTCAAACAGCTTTTGTTTCTCTGATTTTGTGTTCAATTCGATTTGATAAACCCCTGATATAATTTTCCAAAACTGGTTTCTTTTCGATCCATAAAACCATTCATCTTCTGAAAGTATTTTATGGGTAATTTCTTTTCCGGGAAAACTGCCAACAATAATAACGGTAACATTTTTAGGAATAAATGCTTTATAAGGATGTACTTCTATTTCCTCCATTTCAACTATTTTTTTGAGAGTTCTTTAATATCTTTTATTTCCAATACATTTTTAGGATAGCCAATGGTAACGGCATTGATCATTGCCCTGCCTACTTCCTGGAGGGTTAGTACATTTTTTGGTGACATAAATTTCACCAGCTTTACTAAAATTTTGACGATGGGTTTCCAGTTTTTTTGTTCTTTAAAAGGCTGCATGATTCCCGGGCGAAAATTGTACTCGGCCTTAAAACCAAGCTGTGCAAGGTCATTCTCAGTTTTTCCTTTTACGCGGGCCCACATCATTTTTCCTTTTTCGCTGCTATCCGTTTTTGTACCCGAAACATAAGTGAATACCATTTCCGGATTAAGTGCAAGAATTGTTGTGGCAAATGCGAGCGTTGTGTCATAAGTGAGATGCCTGAAAGTTTCTTCTTTTTTACCAACAGAAGAAACGCCCGCACAAAAAAAGCAACCATCAAATCCTTTTAGCTTTTCACTATATTGTTCCAGTTTGAAGAAATCAGGAACGATTAACTCTTTTAGCTTTCGGTGGTGCATTTCAAAATGCCTTCGCGAAACAATCAGCACTTCAGACACTTTTTCATTTTGTAAACATTCGAACAAGACGCCTTCTCCTACCATACCTGTGGCACCTGTGATAATCACTTTTATTTGTGACATTTTTAATGGATTTGAATGGTAAAGTTCGGGAAATAAAAAGCAGCTGCTGTATAATATTTTGAATAGTAAACCGACAAATAAACCTAATTTTTGTTTTGAGCTGTGAAAGATTCCTTTAGCAGTAAATTAATTTTCGGCTTTATTTCTTCATTTACTGTGATTTATTCTTTTTCTCCACTGACACTTTCCCTTATTCCTTCCATATAACGGGTAGGTGTAACCGAAAATCTTTTTTCGAATTTACTACTGTCAAAAAAATAATCCTGGTCATTTTGATATTGCATTTCTTTTAGCTCTTTCATCATGGGTGAAAAAAGACTCATGATTCCTATCATCGATTTTGATAGAAGAAAATGTCGTGGTTGGGCATGAGTTAGTTCCGCGATATGGTTTATAAAATCTTTCCCGGTCCATTTTTCAGAAGAAGTAGGCAGATGCCAGGTTTGATTATAACCATCAGGCGTATTTCCCAGCAACGCTACTGCCTTAGCAGCCTCAGGCGTATAAGTAAATGAATGGATGCAGGAAACATTCGCCTGCCACATCGCTTTCTGTTTCTTTTTGAATTTGTCAATTACCAGCAAATTAAGGAACCCTGTTTTTACGTTAGGGCCATAAAAGTCTGCACTGCGGGCAATCAAAGCAGTTAAGCCTTTTGTCTTAATAGCATCAAAAATCATTTCCAATAATTGGGACCGGACTTTACCTTTTTTTGATAATGGTGCAATTCGGGATTCTTCCGTCATGTGCGGAATTTCGTCGGGTGCGTATGCATACACATTATCAAAGAAAACCAATTTGGAATGATGCTCCAGGCAGGCGTCAATGGTATTTTGCATGATCAAAGGCCAATCGCGTTTCCATACTTTGATTTTATATTCAAGACCTGCAGTTAAATAAACAATTTCCGAACCGGCAACAGCCTTATCTACCTGCTCTTTATCCGTAAGATTTGCGGTAATGAGTTCATCACTTTCATTTACTTTTTTAGGATGGCGGGCAACGAGGCGAACCTTGTCGGTATACTTCAATAATCCTTTTGCGAGTGGAATACTTATTGCGCCGCCAGCTCCAAGTATAGTTTGCATAATATTTTTTTTAAAAAAGTTTTTAAAAAATTAATTAATGGTTTTGATCATCCATAGCTCGCAGCCCGTGTGGCCACTGTTTCCTAAAGAATGGCTGATATATTCAAATCCATTCTTCCTGTACATTTCAAGAGCATTGGACAATTCGGGCATCGTTTCAATATACATTTTTACATATCCTTCTTCTTTTGCCCGATTAATGCATTTTTCTAAAAGAATTTTTCCATAACCGTTGCCCCTGAATTTTTTTGCGAGGTACATTTTAACGAGTTCGCAGGTGTCGTCAGCCAACTCTTTGGTAGGAAAAATACCAGCACCGCCGGCGAGTTCGCCTTCAATTTCAATTACAAAATATGCAGACCGGGCTTCCGAAAAAATATCGCTCAAATGATCGGTGGCTTCATCAAAATAAACCGTTCCCTGCTTTACAGCATTAAATTCTTCCAGCGAATTGCGGATAATCTTTGCCATAGCCGTATTGTCATTAGGTTCGATTTTTCTTATTTTCATTTTTTGTTCAGTCACTTTTTATGAATTAAAAATAATAAAAAAATGATAGAAGATTTTAAAAAAGGAAAGGGCATTCCCGGGAATTAATTCACGAAGCCCCATTTAATACCAAACCTGATATCCAATCCAGGCAAAGGGTACAAAGGTGCGGCAAAACTGTTGTTAACAAATCCAAAATTAGGTGTGATCTTTAGACTGTTAAGATTTTCTGCTCTGATGAAGGCGAAAAATGATTTGATCCTGAAATCGAAAAACATGCTCACCTGCGGAAGATTACTGATGGTTATACTGTCCTGCGGAAAAAATTTGCCCATAACCGGAGAATAATTGTAAAATTTATATGGCGTATTATAATTAATATCAAGGCCAGTGCTCAGATTTAAGTTTTTGAAGAATGTTCCTTCGAAAGCCAATCGCTGTCTCGTATAAAAAAGAGGAACCCTGATCGGATTGTTTCCTGCAGTTTGTTGAATAATAAAATCGCTGTAAAGATTTAAATGACCCACAATTTTAGCGTGGGTAGAAGCCGTAATTTGAGTAATATTTACAAGGCCATTAAATTGGTCTGTCTGGTAAAAGTTTTTAAAATAAGTGTAATTAGCAATAGAGATATTTCTTGCCATCAATGAGAAACGGGGATTGTTGGCAACCGCTGTTAATACGGTAATATTTTCCTTTTTGGTATTCAGCGCATTTCCAAAATTGAATGATGAGTTTCCTTCGTAAATATAGGAAGGGGAGCGGTTCACGTTTTGAAAACTCACCTGGATATCGCCTAATTTTTTATTGAGAGTTCGTGCGAGAGAGGCGTAAACATTGAAGTCTGCCGCATTGAGGCCAGCGGCATAAAATTCCCCATGAACGTTGGCATCCCATTTTCGATTCCTTGTTTTATTGCGATATTCACCATGCATGACGACATTAAAAAAATTCTTTTTCCCGGAAGAAAAATACCCTGAGAAATTTTCAAGTCGCAAGCCGGCCTGTATAAATTGCCCCAGGTTTTTGGTGTCAGGAAACTGTGTAATGGCAAAATCGTTTGAAACAAATTTCCACTTGTCCTCCAGTTTAAAATTTATACCATTTTTGGCACTGATTGCTGTGTCGTAGTTTTCTTTATAAAATGCCGAATCTAATTTCCCGGCAGTAGCGTCCGATAAAGTGTCTTTGTATTGAAATCTTGAAGAAGTATAAGTTATTGAATGCTGGAACCTGATCTTAGGGTAGAATAAATATTCAGTGGTGCTGTCATTTATTATAAGCGAATCTTTTTTGCCGATGTCGTAAGTCTGTTTGAAAAAGGCAGTGAAATTGGTATAAAGGTTTCCTGTATTTATCGTGGTTGAAAAGATATTTGGATTGGGATTATCACCGCCAAGATTTACCGGCACAGCTAAACGTCGGTTATTGTGAGGATCATACAAAAAAGAGTCGGCTTTAATTCCTCCATTTTCAGCCGAATTGAGCTTATTGCCTAATAGTATAAAATTGGCACCATATCTTTTTCTTTTTCCCCTGTAATTCGAAAAGAAACGGTAGCTGTTATCGTTGGTATTTTGGGTTTGAAAAGTGCCGGGTGAAGAGATCAACTGATAGTCAATTCCGGCATTCCAGTTGGGTTTTATGTTTTGAGTTTGCAACACTTTTACCACCTGCTGTTTTCCTGAGGCGAGATAATATCCAAGCTGCGTATAAGGTTTGGTAGTCTGGTAAAAGCGTGTGTTATCAAGGGTGAATTTATAAAGATCAAATGCATGAAAACCTGCATCCCATCCAGCTTTCAATAAGGGCGAAAATAAAACCGGGTAGGCGGCATTTCCATTATTCCCTAATGTTACATATCCTGAAGGAACCGTAAAAACCTTTCCATAATCGTTTAAAGAGGAGTCTAAATATTCCCTGACAAGCGAATTGAGGTAAAAATAATAAATGGTAATAGAATCTTTCAAATCATCGCGATGCTCAAAAGTGATCGTGTCTGATCCGGAATTTCCACTCGCACTTCGCATACTGCCCATTGGATTTCCTCTTTTGAAATTGGGTATCTGGCCATCAACCACCTGGATGCAAAAAAATAATCCTACCAGGATACTAATTTTTTGGACCAGTGAATTTTTTATAAATATTTTAGATAAAGTAGCCATTTATAAGATTGCTTATAAGCGCTCGATCAATTTTTTGAAGATGAGTGTTAGCTTGGGTTCTGCGTCATTGGCCGCCTGAAGAACTTCATCATGAGTGATAGTATTTTCTTCTTTCCTGATGCCGATGTCTGTGATTACACTCATCGCGAAAACCGGCAGGCCAAGATGCACTGCCGCTATCACTTCCTGAACGGTGCTCATGCCTACGGCATCTCCTCCAAGAATATGAAGCATTTTATATTCTGCTCTCGTTTCAAATGTGGGCCCGGTAACTCCCACGTAAACACCTTCTTTTAATTCAATATTATTTTCCTCAGCGACCTGCCTGGCAGAATTTATCAAAGAAGTTTTATAAGGCTCACTCATGTCGGGAAAACGTTCGCCAAAGACGTCTTCATTTTTTCCTATCAGTGGATTGATGGTGAGCATGCTGATATGATCGCGGATTAACATTAGATCGCCGACTTTGAAAGTGGGATTGAGGCCACCCGCTGCATTACTTATCAGTAAGGTCTGAATTCCCAAAAACTTAAGAACTCTTATCGGAAACACAACTTCTTGAGTAGAGTAACCTTCATAATAATGAAAACGGCCAGCCATGGCCACTACTTTTTTCCCACTAAGTTCCCCGAAGATCAATTTGCCGCTATGACCTTTTACGGTGCTCACCGGAAAATGAGGAATCTCATGGTACGGAATTTCGCATTCAACTTCTATCTCATTGGCAAAACTTCCAAGCCCGCTTCCAAGCACAATACCGGCCAAAGGCCTGGATGCATACTTTGTTTGTATAAACTGTATCGCCTCATTGATTTCATTCAGCATATCCATTCATTAAAAAAATTGAGGTCAAAGATAAGTTAAGATCACTTTAGATGCCTGAAACAAGAATCGTGTTTTTCGTTATTCCTTTCTTAAATGTTCCCGATGAATTTTGAAATTACTCTATTTAAATATTATCTTTCAAATTGAAAAGTAAACCTATCTGCAGTAGAGCAATAAAAAACCCGGATTCTTATTTTATTAATCATTTCAGGATTGAATTCACCAATTCAACTTCAGCACATTATTATCTAAATTGACATCTGCCATTCTTTTAGTAGGATCTATTTCTGCATTTATCAATTGATTTAAAGGATGATTAAACTCCACGGTGTAAGTTGGGTTTGTCCAGTTCCATCCTTCGTGGACGATTCTTTTTTCCGAACTCTCAGCAGGTTTATCCGCGAGCATCATGTCCATTGGAATATAATGTAATTCCTGGGTGCTATCTTTAAACGTTAACTGAAGATCAATAGGCATAGGCATTTGACCAATTCTTCTTAGCCTGATTTTTGTAACATTTCCATCTTCCCAAAGGCTGTCAATACTGTAATCAATCGTTTTAATAGTATTTAACCAATATTCTTTATACCATCCCAATTGGATTCCGCTTACATCCTGCGCCACTTTAAAAAAGTCATTGGGATTTGGATGTTTGAATTTCCAGAGTTTATAATATTCGAGCAGGATTTTATCACGAACAGAATCACTAACGATATAACCCAATTGTTCCAACAAAATTTCTCCTTTGGAATAGGCATTTATTTCATACGCAAAATTGGTGTTGTAATGATCAGAATTGGTCGTCATAGGTTCTGCAAGATCAGTTTTCATTAAATAATAATAACCACGATAAGCACCCGCATGGTTTAATGGAAGCGCTTCAGGTTCTTTCAAATCTTTTTCCGCCCGATAGTAAGCAAAAACTTCACCTTCGCCATAGCTGGCAAATCCTTCGTCCATCCATGGATGTTCGTTTTCATTGGAACCCATCATCATCTGGTACCAGCTATGCATCCACTCATGAAAGCAAGTTCCTATTCCGGGGCCTTTCATCAAAGTAGCCATGGGATATTCCATTCCGCCATCACCACCCTGTATAAAAGAATATTGCGGATAGGCATATTTTCCAAAACGTTTTTCCATAAATGGCAAAACCGTAACCGCTGCATCAGCAATATTTTCCCAGGCCTTTTCCAATGAATCTACTTTTTTATAGATCACATTGATGGTTACTCCGTCCACACTTTTAACAATATGCTCATAGTCCGGATCAGCGGCCCAAACAAAATCATGAACATTCTCTCCCACAAAATGCCAGGTACGCTTTGATGAAGAAATATTTTTTAATGAGGTACCCGGTTTGTCATATCCCCATCCAATTTCTCTGGCATTTTTTAAAACTCCGGTAGCACCGATCTTGTAAGATTTATCAATTTTTATAGTGACATCATAATCGCCCCAAACGCCGTAGAATTCACGGGCAACATATTGAGGCGTGTGCCATCCTTCATAATCATACTCACATAATTTGGGGTACCACTGGCTCATACTGTATCGAATTCCTTCTGTGTTGTCGCGGCCACTTCTTCTTACTTGTACCGGCACCTGGGCCTCAAAAACGACATCAAAATTTACTTTGCTGCTGGCAGGAATTGGTTTGGTAAGATCCACTTCCAGGATGGTGCTGTGAACTTTCATTGGTTGTTCCACGCCATTCATTTTTAAGGATTTTATTTTTTGAAATCCAATTTCAGAAGGAGTTAATTTAGAAATACGGTCTCTCACTCTTCCATCCCAATCCTGCCTTTGCCCGATCAGAATTTTTCCAAGTTCACGGCTTCTTACATCCATCTCACTTCCAGGCTGAAAGGCATTCCAGTACAAGTGAAAATATACTTTTGTTAATTGATCAGGAGAATTATTGAAATATTCTAACTTCTCTGTTCCATTGATGAGATTCGTGTTCACATCTACGTCAACATGCATATTATATTTTACTCTTTGCTGCCACCTTTCGGGCTGTGCTTTTACAAGTATTAAAAAGGCGAAATTGAAAATGAGAAGAAGTGAAATTTTTTTATTCATTGATTTTGGTTTGAAAAGGAAAGGTGTAAACATCGTAAAAAATGAGATTATAAAAAAGCAAAAATTGCAAGGGAGATGATAATAAATTACAGTAAACCTACAAATAAGCGGAATTTTTATTTGCAGATTCTATCGGCAATTACTAATAAAAATAAATTAGAATTTATTTTTTTGATATTTTGGTAGGAAATAAATGAGGCAATAAGAATCAAATACTGAACCCGTAACTTCTCATATTTGATCTGATCTTTTTGGTCTGTTCAATTTCAGGAGGATAGATTGAAAGCAATTTTTTTATTAAAAAAACACTTAAGCACGATAATTTATCGCTATAAAGTTTTAAAAACCTGGTTACTGAGGTGATGCTGTTTGTTCCGGAATTTTTATTCAGATCCAATACAATATTCAGCCATTCTTCTATGAGATTATGATAATTTTCTTTTTGTTTGATAGTGCTAAGAGTTTTTCGGTAAATTTCTAAAAAATAAATATCATTGCTATCCTCATGCTTTACAAAATAAAAGATCAGATCATTGAATATTTGCAAAAACAAATCCTTGCGCAATTTCGGGGAAAGTTCATTTTTTTCCTGTAATAGCATAAATTCTCCTAACCTGAAATCTCCGGTATTCCCTGATAAATATTTCATTAATTCTAAAGAAATATTGATGCCAGCGCTTAAATCTTGGTTAAGATAGGTTCTGGCAATATTATGAAGTGTTTGTATTTTATGAAAATGCATTAACGAAAGCCCTTTCTCTTCTAAATGACAATCAATTTCTAAAGAATTAATAAGAAGTTCGAACACTTCATTTATGTTGCCATATTTATAGGCCTTATAGGCTAAAACATTCCTGGTCATGGTCCTTACAATAAGGCTGGAAACAGTTTGTTCGTCTGAATTTAAAGATTCAATTTCAGCAAAATAATTTTCGGCAGAAGAAAAATTATTTTGTCGCAATTCGTCCAGGGCAAGGTTGCATTTTTTAATCAGAAAGCACACGTAAAGGCATGATTCCCTGTCGAGACAGGTTTTAATCTCACCAATAAAATTATTGAAGAAATATTGTTCTTTGTGTAGAAGAGTATTTTTTAAGAAGTTCTTATTTTCAATAAGGGAATTTAATTTATCGAAAATTTTATCTTCATTACAGTGGTCAATATTGGGTTTGCTATAGATCATAATTTTGATATTCGGAAACGATTCCTTTTCTACGATTGTTGGTGAAACATTAATTTTCCCTTGATTAAAATTAGATGAGTGCTTAGTTGTTCCTTAAACTACTTTTTGTTTTAAATGGTTTAAAAAGGTATTTTAAAGATCGACCTTCATAAATGTCTTTATAAAATTACTAAGAGTCCTTTAGGATTTTTAATATTTTTTAGTAATTGAAATTGGCTCCTGTTGTATATTATAAGTGGTTCTTGAAGAGAGCTAAGTATAACAGGATTAAAAAAAAATAAGTTATTTTTAGTAATCAAACCTTTAAAAAGTTCTGGTCCACGTTTTTAAATTCAATCGTTTTATGAAAGAAGCAGGAAATAGTTTGGACATTTTTCACTTGGTAAAAGGATTGAGCAGCAGTGAAAAATCTTATTATTCTAAAATGGCCAAAAGGCATTCGGATCAAAACACATCGCTGCATTTAAAATTATTTAAACTCTTAGACGAAAGTGAGGAACCGGATGAAGACGAATTATGCAAGGCTCTCGGGATTGAAAACAAAATCCATTTCTCGGGACTTAAGACTTATCTCTATAAGGACATTCTAAATACAATAGTTTTTAAAGAAAAAAACAATTCGATAGATACTCAATTGTATTTTTTACAGGACCAAATCAGGATGCTCCGGGAAAAAGGACTGGTTTTTTTGGCTCACAAACTTTGCAGAAAGGCGATTAACCTGGCAGACAAGTATGAAAAATACCAGACCCTGATTTTACTGCTTCACCTTCAGAACCGCGTTTTAGAATATAAAGACTACAAACAATTTAAAGATACAACTGATTCTATCTTTTCATTATTGGAAGAGACAATTGCTGCACAGATAGCATTTGCCGAAAACAAATTCATTTATGAAAAAGTTCGAAATATCACAAGTCGTTCCTGGTTGCCCATCACCTCTGAAGAGTTGGTTGAAATAAAAAATGCAAAATTACTTCTTGAAAAAGTGAAACCAGGGAAAATTCACAGGCCCCTGATAAACTTATTTTACCTTAATACTTTGGCGCTTTGCCAGTATATGTTGCATGAAAACAATCATTGTGGAGACACATGCGAAAAGATATATGAATTATGGACTTCTAATAGTCATCTAATTAGTGAAAATGCACCTCTATTTATTAATTCATTTAATACTAACTGCTATAATAATTTTATATTCAAAAATATTGACCACGCAAAAGAAAATTTAAAAGCCTATTTGCACCTTGAGAAGACGCATATAAAAAGTGAGTATTATACGAAGCAGTTTGAGATTATACAATTCAATACTGAACTAAAAATATACCTTAAAACGGCCCGTTATGACCAGGTGAAAATAATGCTTGATAATAAATCCAAAGAAATATTCTCTTATTTATTCTCTATTTTATCCCCGGTAGAACAGTTATCTGTATTGTCTTCTATTTGCATTTCATATTTCATAATGGAACAGTGGCAAGACTCTGAAGCATTGCTCCTCCATATTAAAGAGCAAAACCGGCAAATAAACCGGGAAGATATTTTACATTTTTCATTGCTGTTTCATCTGCTTATTCTTTATGAAGAAAAAGAAATGCAACGGTTTGAATCAGCTTTGCAAGCAGCGTATCAATTTTTATACGCCAGGAAAAAACTGCGCCCTTTTGAGCGGCAGTTGATGTTGTTTCTTAAACGTCTGTCTGCAGCGATTTCTAAAAAAAATGCCAGGGAATTAATACCGCAATTTTTAAAACAATTAGACAAGTATAGGGGCAATTCTCATACCAACCTTTATTTTCTTTATTTCAATTATTATGGATGGCTTGAAAGCAAATTGTTGGAAATCTCTTACAAAGATTACGTAAGTCAGAAGTTAAATGATGCGCCAGCTTTCTTGAATGAAGGTAAAAAAAGTGTCATAACGGTTAAGATTTCACGCAAAATGTAAATCCTTCATATTTGTTGGTTTACTTACTTTTAGCATCCGTTAAGGATTTATCTTTTGCTATTGAAAATGCCTTTTGATGAATTGTTGGAAAGTTTTGGTCGTTCACTCATATTGGCTTTCCTGCTACAACAATCACAATCTCTCCTTTCACATTTTTTTCATTAAAATAATCGTGAACATCCTGCAACGTGCCCCGTTTATTTTCTTCAAATATTTTGGTCAATTCACGGCTAACACTACATTGAGTTTCAGGTCCAAAACATTCAATAAAATCTTTTAAAGTTTTTACCAAACGCATAGGACTTTCATAAAAGACCATGGTTCGTTCTTCACCAGCCAGCTTTTTCAGGAAAGTTTGTCGCCCCTTTTTTAAAGGCAGAAATCCTTCAAAACAAAAACTGTTCATAGGTAAGCCACTATTCACCAGGGCAGGCACAAAGGCGGTTGCTCCCGGAAGGCATTCTACTTTAATGTCATTTTTGATGCATTCACGAACTAACAAAAATGCAGGATCGCTAACACCCGGTGTTCCTGCATCAGTGATCAAAGCCATAGTTTTTCCGGAAGACAATTGGGATATAAGATGGCCCAATATCTTATGTTCATTATGTTGATGATAGGAAGTAGTTGGTTTTTCGATTTGGTAATAACGGAGAAGCTTACCCGAAGTCCTTGTGTCCTCGGCAAGAATAAGGTCAACTGATTTTAAGACCTCAATCGCTCTGAAAGTTATGTCAGCAAGATTGCCGATGGGAGAAGGAACGAGATAAAGCATATTTAATGAGCTAATGTGCTAATTTGATAATGTGCTAATATGCTAATGAGAGCCAATTCACCGGCTAATTAACGAATTGGCTAATTAGCTAATAGATATTGTGAATTCTTCCATTACCTGGTTGGCCAATAACTTCCTGGAGGCCTCTTCTGCGATGGATTTGGCTTCTTCTGCTGAATCTGCTTCGATCTGTAGCTGAATGTGTTTGCCTATTCTTACATCGTCCACACTTTTGATTCCAAGATTAGCGAGCCCACCTAATACAGCTTTTCCCTGCGGGTCAAGCAATTCTTTTAATGGCATTATTTTTATTTCTGCAAGAAAATTCATTCAACTTTTTTTTGGGTTAATGATAATAAAATATAAAAAATAAATACAACCGGCACTGCGATCCACTGCAAAAATAACGCAGCAATAATTGCAACAATCAATAAAATTATTTTAGGCAAATTATTCCTGAAAGTATAATCAGAAAATTTTAATGCCATCATACGATGATTGCTGACCATCAGGTAACTCAATATGATAATTGAAATATATAAAAACCATTTATTAATGAGAATAGTATTTACCGATGGAATAAAATTGAAATGCAAAATAAGTGGAAAAGAAGCGACTAATAATCCCATGGCGGGAACAGGAACCCCTTTAAATGAATACTGCTGGTTAGTATCCAGGTTGAATCTGGCGAGGCGATAAGCCGCTGCGCCTGCAAGGATAAATGCAGGCACTAAATATAAAATTGAAATGGCCAATCCATTCTCTTCGCGCGCAAAACTAAAACGCAAAAGCTGGTACAATATCACAGCGGGAGCTACGCCAAAACTCACTACATCACTCAGGGAATCTAATTGCTTTCCCATTTCGCTGTTGGCTTTTAATAACCGTGCTACAAAACCATCCAGGAAATCAATGACGGCTGCAATGATAATGCAAATGGCCGCCCAGCTTAATTTTTCCGGGATATTAAAACTGCTGACATATTGGTCGTTGAGATAAAAAATAACACTATTGGTTTGCAGTGCAAAAACGATTGCAAGACAACCTGCGAATAAATTAAGCAGCGTGAAAATGTTGGGGATTTGTTTCATATTAAGGACTAAAGACAACTGACCACTGGCCACCGAAAGTTAATTTCTTCATAAGCCAAGCTGCATTTGATTCTTTTTATTTCTGATCAATGGTCAACAGTTTGTATATTTTAATTAAGTGAATTTTTAAATTTTTGAATCATAGCTACTAATTTATCAATCGATTTATAATGAACATGAAATACTTCTTCTGATTTTAAATTTCTTTTTCTTCCTAAATAAAGGCAACTCACAACTTCTAATGCGGATCGTTGTGAAAAGCCTAAAAATCGCTTTTGCTCTGCGTTACTTTGACCAGTCGATCCTTCAGCAATATTAAGAGAAATAGAATCAGCCGCTCTTTTTATCTGAAAAGTAAGAATAAATAATTCTTCTTTAGGGAAAGTTCTTGTTAGGTTATGAATTTCATAAGCAACATCTATTGCCATTTGCCCAATAATTAGTTTTTCGAATTTAAAAGGCATAAAAATAATTTTGGTTTCTAAAAATGGTTCCATTTTTGAATACAGCGCTCACGTTAGGTTGCCGGTAGTCAGTTGTCGGTTGTCTTTTCCTCATTTCATCAACGATTCAATTTCTTCCACTGTTTTTGGAATATTTTTCATAAGGTCTTTGTTGCCATTTTTTGTGATCCAGTAATTGTCTTCAATCCTTATTCCCATTTGCTCTTCTTCAATGTAAATTCCTGGTTCAATAGTAAAGACCATTCCTGCTTTTATAGGTTCAGTCTTAGTTCCCAGGTCGTGAACATCTATTCCAAGATGATGCGAAATACCGTGGTATAAATATTTCCTGTAAGCCCTGTTTCCAGGATCTTCATTTTTTACATCCTGCCTTTTTAATAATCCTATTTTTTGAAATAACTGTGTGGCTTTATCACCCACTTTTTCAGTATAGTCATTGATGGTTACCCCCGGCTTTAAAATAGAAGCACAATAATAGTGAAGATCAAGGCAAGCATTGTAAACTTCTTTTTGTCTCTTTGTGAATTTTCCGTTTACAGGAATTGTCCTGGTAAGGTCTGCAGAATAATTTCCATAGCGCGCTCCGAAATCCATTAAAATCAATTCGCCACTTTTACATTCACGGTTGTTTTCGATGTAATGCAAAGTTCTTGCACGATCGCCACTGGCAATGATACTGCCATAAGCCGGACCCGAAGCGCGTTGTGAAAGAAAAGAATGCCAAATCTCAGCATCTATTTCATACTCCATCACTCCTGGTTTTATAAAACTTAATAACCTTCTGAATGTATTGTCAGTGATATCAATCGCCTTTTGCATCACATCAATTTCAAGTGGCGTTTTGATCGCGCGCAAATCTTTCATAATTTTTGCAGCTCGTTTAAAATCATGCAAAGGATAACGTTCGCGCATATATGCTGCATAGCGGTAATCCCTCACCGGAACCTCATTTGCTTTCCTATCATTTTCGTTAGTGTTGAGGTAAATCGTGTCAGCCAGGTGGATCCATTGTTGGAGCAATCCTTCCAATTCATCCAGCCAGACTATTTTCTTTATTCCTGAGATAGCTTCACCTTCATTCTTTCTGAACTGATGGCCATTCCATTTTTCTTTTAATTCGTTTGGGCGGACAAGCACTAACACTTCCCTGGATTGGGGATCAGGGTTTTCCGGAAACAAAATTATCATTGTATCTTCCTGCTCAATTCCCGAAAGCCAAAACAAATCAGAGTTCTGAACAAATGGATGCAACGCATCCCCATTCATGGGCAACTCGTCATTGCTGTTAAAGATGGCGATGGAATTCTTTTCCATCTTAGTAATAAATCTTTTCCTATTGTCAATAAAAATTTTGGGATTTAATGGTAAATATTTCATCTGTAATTCTATTTTTTAGCTTCTTTAAAAACCAAATGTATTCTTAATAATTATATTGCAATATACAAGAATTAAACATTTTCGTCTTCTGAATGACAAAGCGTGTACTCTCCACACGATGAAAAAATAATTTTTTTATACCGTTTAATGGTTTTCAAAGTTGAGTATGATTTTATTCAATCATTAATGATATTCATTAAAGATAAAATGATGGTGATGACCATGCATAAGATACAACCATAGGAAAATCAGGTGTTTTGGCCAGCCGTCAAAAATTTGAATGGCTAACTTTGCGCTTTAAATAAAAAAGATTTCAATGTCAGTACCTACGATGTTCAAAGTACCAATGAACCTGTTGTTTTCTACAGGTTTGCCTTCCGCCGAAAATACCTGGTATCAATGCTCCCCGGATGAACTTATAGAGCAATGCCTTGAAAGAAATGAAGGCATGCTAAGTGATACAGGTGCGCTTATTATAAACACAGGAAAATTTACAGGCCGTTCTCCCAAAGATCGTTTCATTGTGAAGGATAAAATCACTGAAAACACGGTGGATTGGAATGAGGTCAACCAGCCTATTGATTTAAAATATTTTGATAGCCTTTATCAAAAAATGATCGATCATTTAGGCAAAAAGAAGATCTGGATCAGAGATGCATTTGCCTGTGCTGATCCTAAATACAGGCTGAACATCAGGAGCATAAATGAAGACCCGGCCAGCAACTTATTTGTTTACAATATGTTTCTACGTCCCTCTAAAAATGAAATGGAAAGTTTTAATCCGGATTGGTATATTATTCATGCACCTGGATTCCTGGCCGATCCGGCTACAGATGGCACGCGTCAGGGAAATTTTACTATCATCAATTTTACGAAGCGCGTAATTCTTATTGGTGGCTCTGCCTACACAGGAGAAATTAAAAAAGGCATCTTTTCAATTCTTAATTTTATTCTTCCTAAAGAAAAAAATGTTTTGAGCATGCATTGTTCTGCCAACGTTGGAAAAAACCTGGATACTGCACTTTTTTTTGGTCTGAGTGGCACCGGAAAAACCACTCTCAGCGCTGACCCCGATAGAAAATTGATTGGTGATGACGAACACGGATGGACAGAAAATTCGGTATTTAATTTTGAAGGAGGATGTTATGCAAAAACACTTAACCTAAGTGAAAAGGATGAACCGGAAATTTATAATGCCATAAGAAAAGGCGCTTTGGTTGAGAATGTAACTTTTATCCCTGGTACCAATCGAATTGATTTTGAAAGTAAAAAAATTACTGAGAACACAAGAGTAAGTTACCCGATCAGCTTTTTTGAAAATGCAATGCATCCTTCTATTGGCAATGTTCCAAAAAATATTTTCCTTTTGACGGCAGATGCTTATGGAGTACTACCACCGATCAGCAAACTTTCGACCGGGCAGGCAATGTACCAGTTTATAAGTGGATATACTGCGAAAATAGCCGGAACAGAAGAAGGAATAGATGAACCCCAACCTGTGTTCAGCGCGTGTTTTTCTTCTCCTTTTATACCTCTTCATCCTGCTTTGTATGCTGAAATGTTTGGAAAAAAAATCAGGGAGCAAAACGTGCGTGTTTGGATGATCAATACAGGCTGGAGTGGCGGCCAATATGGGGAAGGTAAAAGAATAAATTTGTCTTTTACAAGAGCGATGATCAGCGCTGCTTTGGAAGGAAAATTAGATGATGTGGCTTACGAAAAGCATCCTGTTTTTGGAATGATGATGCCTAAAGAATGTCCTTCAGTTCCTTCCCAGATTTTAAATCCTGTAAACACATGGAAAGACAAGAAAGAATATGAGAAGAAGTCAAAAGAATTGGGCAAAAGGTTTGTCGAAAATTTCAAAAAATTTGCTGACCACGCAGGAGCAGAAATCTTAGCGGCTGCTCCTGTGATTGATTAATTAGATCGGTTATTATTTAAATTAAGAAATCGGGTTATTTATTCGTTTACTATTTGTTCGCCATATTTTTCAAATCTCCGGGATAGAACTTATTTCTATTACATTTTTATTTAGGCATAAAAGACGAAAGGAAAATTATAAAAGTTCAACAAGAGAAATTGTTGGCACACAAACTCCTCAACCTAAATGCAAAAACAATAAGTTTAAATGGAAATAGTTTAAAACAAACCGTACAACTGGGCATCGATCTGGTTAATGATGATACCCAGGTCTTCTTCATTTTCAGCAAATTTATTTTTATCTGCATCAACAATTAACAAAGGGCCTTCTTTATAAGTTTCAATCCATTTGTTATAATAATCATTGAGTTTTTTTAAATAATCAAGACGAATATTTTCTTCATATTCGCGGCCGCGCTTTTGTATTTGTGCTACAAGAGTGGGGACTGAAGCATTGAGATAAATCAGTAAATCCGGCGGCTTCACCATTGATTTTAAGGTTTCAAAAAAAGAATAATAATTGGTAAAATCTCTTTTAGTCATCAAACCCATATCATGAAGATTGGGAGCAAAAATGTTGGCATCTTCATAGATCGTCCTGTCCTGGATAATTGTTTCTGTTCCCCGTTGGATTTCCAGTAATTGATTCAGTCTGCTGTTTAAAAAATAAATCTGAAGATTAAAACTCCATCTTGGCATATCATCATAAAAATCATTTAGGTAGGGATTATGGTCAACGTCTTCAAATTGAGGAATCCATTTAAAATGCTTGCTTAATAATTCAGTCAATGTGGTTTTCCCTGCTCCAATATTTCCGGCAACCGCGATGTGCTTGGGTTTTTTTGATTTGGCCATTCCTTTTTTGATATTTTTATTTCAAATTAATTAAACCTTTCGGCAGGCATTTAAAAGTAAATATAAATTAAAAAATATAAGATTTTTTTAGCCTTTAGCCTATATCTTCTGGCTTTCAAAAGTAATTCAGGCCAATTGCATTCCTTACTTCATTCATAGTAGCTTCTGCATTAACTATTGCCTTTTGCGCGCCTTGTTTCATCACTTTTTGGAGATAAGGCTCGTCATTTAATATGGCATTCACTTTTTGGCGAATAGGAGAGATAAACCGAACCATATCTTCAGCCAGTTGTTTTTTCATATCTCCATACCGGATAGTACAATTATTGAATTTCTCTTCAAATTGTTGCAAAGTATCTTTAGAACTCACAAGGCTCATTAACAAGAAAAGGTTTTCTATATAGTCTGGTTTTGCAGAATCATTTTCCGTGGGACCATTGTCAGTCTTAGCTTTCATGATTTTTTTCCTGATCGTGTCATCCTCATCAGCTAAATATAGAGTTGCCATCTGGTTCACGCTTTTGCTCATCTTTCCGCTTCCGTCAAGGGAAGGAACTTTCACCAGTTGTTCGTTAAAATTAAATGCAACCGGCTCAGGAAAAACCTCCGCATAGCGATGATTAAACCGATTCACATAATTTCTTG
>JBDTKU010000071.1:0-13975 GCA_039935135.1 Ginsengibacter sp.
TCGTGCCCGGAACAGGAATCGAACCTGCACATCCTTGCGAACGGCAGATTTTGAGTCTGCTGCGTCTACCAATTCCGCCATCCGGGCTCTTACTCTATCGTCTCGTTATTTTCGGGTGGCAATATTACGCATTCCCTCCTATTTGTCCAAAATCCCTTTTACAATTTTTAATTTTTCTCAAAGTAAAAATTACGGTTAAAAGTTGGTTTACTGTATTAAGTTGATCTCGGATTAAATTTAAAGTTCTCCAGATAATGTAAATTGCCGCGTTTCAAAATAATAATTGATGTTGAAAATAGGACTAATCAGAGAAGGCAAAATTCCGCCGGACAACCGCGTGGCGCTTACCCCGGCACAATGCAAATGGATACAGGGAAATAAATCAATTTCCATTGTGGTTCAACATTCTCCCAATCGTTGTTATTCAGACGAGGAATATATAAAAGCCGGGATTGAAGTAAAAGAAGATGTCAGCGAATGTGATATTCTATTTGGGATTAAAGAAGTGCCCATTGATATGCTTATTCCCAACAAAAAATATTTTTTCTTCTCTCACACTCGTAAGCTGCAATCTTATAACCAGAAATTGCTGCAATCCATTATTAATAAAAATATCACATTAATAGATTACGAATGTCTTGAACACGAGGACGGCACAAGGCTGATTGGATTTGGCTTTTTTGCCGGAGTGGTAGGCGCTCATAATGGAATGATGGCCTATGGAACCCGCACTGGCAGTTATTCTTTGCATCGCGTGTATAAAAAGAAAAATTTCCAGGAATTGATACATACCTATTTTGGATTAAAACTTCCGAAAGTAAAAGTAGTGGTTACCGGAAGTGGCAGGGTGGCCCACGGAATTCTGGAAATCATGAACCTGATGGAGATTCATGAAGCGGAGCCTGATGAATTTAAAACCACTCAATTTTCATACCCGGTATATGTTCATTTAAAAGGTGCGGACCTTTATGTGAACAAACTAACGGGGATCTACACGCGAAAAGAATTTCATGACCATCCTGAAGATTATAAATGCCTTTTTGAAGACTATATTTCCGAAACGGATATTTTATTAAATGGTATTTACTGGTACGAAAAAGTTCCCCGCTTGTTTCAAATGGAAGATATGAAAAAGGAAAATTTCAGGATAAAAACCATTGCTGATATTTCTGATGATAAATACGGTTCCGTTCCGTGCAACCTTGGCGAAAATACCATGGAAGATCCTGTTTATGGCGTAAACAAAATGACTGGACAACGCACTGCGCCTTATGTTGAAGGTTCTGTGGATGTGATGGCCGTTGGCAATTTACCCAATGAGCTTCCACGCGATGCATCAAGATATTTTGGTGAGCAATTGATCAAATTTATTTTGGATGACCTTATCTCAGGAAGCTCAAAAATTATTGATGAGGCTATGATAATTGATGAAGGAAAGCTTACTGGTAATTTTTCGTACATGAAGAATTATGCAGGCCTATAAATAATAGTCTTTTAGCAGGAAATTAAATTCTTCTGTGTAGTCTCCCTTATCATCTTTTATAATTATTTCTTTTGAATTAAAAGACGTTGATTGATTTTTAAAAAATAACATTCCCCTAAACCACGAATGACGCGGCGTTTGCTTTACGAGTAATTCATCATCCAGGTAAAAATTATTTTCCAAAGCAAGACTTTTAAAAAATTGGATCCTGTGAAATGGAAGCAGGATGGCGAAACTTGCATTGGCCGCAATATTACTTTTTATAGCCTTAATCAAATCATTTAAAGAGAGTGCATCGTGATGTTTTGCTATATTTTTATTTGGGTTGAATGATCTCAAATCGTTTTCAAAAAAAGGAGGATTACAAATAATGAGATCGTATTTTTTAGGCGATATCCAATTTTTTATATCCGCATTAATTGCGTGTAATCTTTGATTCCATTGGCTTTCTGCAAAATTTTCTTCTGCCTGGGTAAATGAACTTTTATCAATATCAACGGCCTCTGTTTCTGCAGAAGATTTTTGAGCAATCATCAGGCTTAACAAACCTGTTCCGGTTCCAATATCTAAAACATTTTTTGGCTCAATGACTTTTTTGTCAAGTTTATTGGCTACCCATGCGCCAAACAAACAGGAATCGGTGCAGACTTTCATGCTGCTCTTATCCTGGCAAACTTTGAATTCTTTGAATTGAAAATAATTGTTGGGCAAAGGAATAGTTTATTAGTTCTTAGTTCGTAGTCCTTAGTTCGCAGTTAAAATAAAATAAGAAATGTAATTATTTGTTGCTTTACTGCTCAATCATCTTATTTCTTAAATGCTTCTTCATGCAGTTCGTGCTGAGGGAACAACTGATAAATCTTCAAATTGTGAATCAAGATATTTATAATACGCCGTAATTGCTATCATCGCGGCGTTATCGGTGCAATATTCAAATTTCGGAATGAAAGTATTCCAACCCTGTTCTTTTCCTGTTTTTTCAAATTCAGTTCGTAAGCCACTGTTGGCGCTTACTCCGCCTGCAATGCACACATCTTTAATGCCGGTTTCTTCTGAAGCTTTTTTTAATTTATTCAGTAAAATGGAAACGATACGGGATTGGATGGACGCGCAAATGTCATTTATATTTTCTTCAACAAAATTTTCATTGGCCAATTTCCCGTCACGAATAAAATAAAGAAAGGCAGTTTTTAATCCACTGAAACTAAAATCAAGACCTTCAATTCTTGGCTCAGGAAAATGAAATTTTTTGGGGTTACCGTTTTTTGCATACTTATCTATCAACGGGCCACCAGGATAGGGGAGTCCTAATATTTTGGCGGACTTATCGAAGGCTTCTCCTGCAGCGTCATCGAGCGTCTGGCCTATGATCTTTTGATTTAATGGCGATTCACACACCACAATTTGAGTGTGCCCGCCACTTACCGTAAGACAGAGAAATGGAAAGGAAGGTATCTTATTTTCACTATTTGCAGGTTGAATAAGATTGGCCAAGACATGAGCCTTCATGTGGTGAACCGCGATCAATGGCTTGCCCATAGCAAGTGCCAGCGACTTTGCGAATTCAGCGCCTACCAGCAAGGCGCCAATAAGACCGGGTGCCTGGGTAAAAGCAAAAGCATCAATATCTTTTAACTCAACACCAGCTATCTCTAGCGCTTCATTTACCACCGGAACAATGGATTGAAGATGGGCCCGCGAAGCCAGTTCGGGCACCACGCCACCATATTTCTCATGAATCTTCTGGCTTGAAATAACATTGCTTAAAATAATTTTATCCCTGCAAACCGCGGCGGCAGTTTCATCGCAGGAAGACTCAATCGCAAGAATCGTAATCATAGTTTGCAAATTTAGGGATTCGAAAAAAAATCGGAAGAATTTTACAAACAAGTTTGCAAAAGATAATGTTGGGCTTTTTCAAATTAGATTTCCAGTGG
The DNA here is from genome assembly GCA_039935135.1 of Ginsengibacter sp. GTDB lineage: Bacteria > Bacteroidota > Bacteroidia > Chitinophagales > Chitinophagaceae > Ginsengibacter. The sequence continues at coordinate 3,421 of JBDTKU010000071.1, forward strand.
ACCTACAAATAGTCAACATTTTCATTTTGCCTTCTCTATTTTTAGAATGAAATTATTTTTTTTCACCATTTGGATAATAATCGAAAGGCACCGTGTCTGCAATCCTGGAATCAATCCAATAGCCATAAATGATCACGTCGGATGAGTTAGACGGAAGCCCGTTTTCATTGATTATTACAGGCTGTTTCAAGGCAATGATACTGGTTTTGGTGTCGGGCTTATAATAATCGGTTGATTGAACCCTTGTATCAGAATTCGTAGCATCTACGCTTAACATTCCTGAAAAATTAAGCCGGTATTTATGGCCTGGCAGAGCTGTGATCAGCCTGTAATAGGGAATCTCAGGATACAAAAGCGTGTCGATATATTGCCGGTTTCCCAGGGTGAGGAGAAAACCATTTTGTGGCACATTGATTTTTTTGTCAATACCTCCACCTGTTGAATTTGGTTCTTCTTGCGGCGTCGTTAAATCTCCTATAATATAACCTTTTTGAATAAGCTGCCTTTTCCCCAATGTCCTGTAAAAACGAAGTAGAGAACCCTGGTATTCTTTCTCCCGCGCCTCTTTCCAATCTTTTTTTTGTGATGGGGAAGAACTTTGCATTTCTTCAAACAAAGGAAACCCCAGGTAATGTAGATCACCGGTTTTTTTATCAAAAGAAAATTCTTTCAAAAGATATTTGATATTATAGCCAAGGGCTTTATTGCTGATCTGCAACAGATCGTTAGTGTGAGCAGTGATCTTTCCCTTCGGATCTGTATGTATTTTAAGAATGTCCTCATTGAGTATTTCAGTTTGCTTTGCATTTTTATCTGTACCAATAAATGCTTTTCGGAAAGTTTTTAATTGCTGAGTTCTATCACCATTTTTTAAATTAATGACCACATCCTGGAGTTCCTTTGCATTTTCTTTCATCACCAACAAAATACTGTCGTTCTTGCCATTGACGGAAACAGGATAAATCTGCGTTTCGTAACCGACAAATGATACAATGACATTGTAATTCCCGCTGGACAATCCATTAAGGCTGAATGTGCCACTGGTGTCTGTCGTAGCACCTTTTGTAGAATTGCTTATAAAAACACTTGCAGGCGATAAGCCGCTTCCTGCCTCATTTATAACCTTTCCTGTTATTTTCCATTTACCTTCCTGCGCGTTTCCAATAGTATAAAAACTAATAAAAATTAAGACCAATAATCCGGTAGATTTTCTCATTTGGTTTTTCTTTTCAAAATTCTGCTTTATAAAAAAATCCTCTTTGCAGAGGATTTAAAATTATGAAATGTGCGTGTAAAATTATTTTTTTTCAAGATCCTGTTTACTTACGATCTTATTCCCGGTTTACATTTTTTCTTTCACTATCCTCCGAAATGGTTGAAGTGTTAGGTGTCGGAGAAGAAAGGGTTCTGGTAGGCTGTCTGACGGCTGGAGCGGTTGGCTGAGCGGGCCTTGATTGGATTCTTGAAGCCCGTTCATTATTCCTGCGCGCTCCTTCAGACGAACGGGAAGGTCTTGAATTAATTTTGCTCTCGTCTTGCTTATAAGGATTTGAGGCCGCCTGTTGCTGATTTGAGATGCTTCTCACCGGTCTGTTAGTAGGTGATTGATTGTCTGCTGGCAGGTTGTTACTCCTTTCCCGGGCCGCCGGAGTTTGATTGTTGGGTGGCGTCGGATTGTTAGGGAAAGTTCTTACCGGTGCCTGGTTTATTGGTGTTTCCTGTTGGCGGTTCCTGGCTGGAGGATTTTCCCTGGCTGGTGTATTTGGTTCAACGGACCTGTTGGTTGGTTGCGGAGCAGGAAAAACACGTGCAGGCGTATTATCCTCCCGGGGAGTAATTGAAGGTCTGTTTACCGGTGGCTCATCTCTGAGTATTTGCGGTGTTTGATTTTTAGGTATTTCCCGTACCGGTGCAGTTCCGGAAGACCTTCCCTGGTCCCCATTCGTAACCCTTTCAGGACGGATATTCGAAGAGTTGGAAGATTGTTGGTTAATTTCGGGCCTGAAAACTCTCACTGCATTATTGCTAACACGTGTTTGTCCTGGCTTGTTGGAAGTTTCAAGGTTGTATTTCCTGATACTTATTCCCGTATTTCTTTCAACATCTCTTACCGGAGGGCCCGCGTTATAATTTGCTCTTCGTGTGCCATTATTAACAACTGTATTATTATTAATGATGGTCGTGTTATTAATGATAGTCACATTCCTGGAGCGGTTTATATAATAATTATGAAGGTTCCTGTTGGTAATGTAATTACGTTGAACGAATGTCCAATCGGTATAGGGAATAGAACCAAATTGCTCATTTATACCCATGCCCGGACCAAGAGGAGCCCATCCATAATAATCTCCGCCGCCTCTCCATGAAACCCACGCAGGCGCCCATTCATTTCCCGGTATCCACACCCATCCATAGCGCATATCATTCATCCACCTTCCATAATGGAATGGTGCCCAACCCCAATTATAATTTGAAACCCAAGTCCAGCCATAATTGGTGTAAACCCAATGCCCGTTAGTATAATAAGGCCTGAAGTTTGACATGGATGGCACCCAGGCGTAACCATAGTTCCCGTAATTTATCCAGTTGCCATAGGGACTTAGCTCGTTATAGAATTGTTGATAGGTGACCTGGGGTTGTGACTGATAGTATTCACCCTGGTCTGATTGATAATATCTTGATGAGGTGCATGACGACATTAAGATAACTATTGAAAGTGAAAATATGGTGTATAAATATTTCATGATAATTGCTTTTGTTATTAAGACGTAAAAAAGAAAGAAAAGTTAAGTACTAAATTATCAACCCTGGTTTTTTAACGAATTAATAAGTTTCAATTTTCATTCCAAGAAGTTCTAAAAAAGCTAATTTAATTTTAAAAATAAATTAGTTTGGTTTTATAATCTTTAATAATTCTTTTTTTTAATTTGTTAGTAATAGCTTAATTTTAAGTATCCAAGTTTTTCTGGAAAAGCTCCTTTTTTCTTGTCAAAAAAAATCCAGATTTAATCCAAATTTTTGCTATTATTTTTAAAAAATTTGTGACGAATTGAGTATCTAAATTATTTGAAAAACCAGGGTTTTATTTTATTTATTTAATTTTTAAATATTGCAAAATGAAAAAGATTTACCTGGTACTATTCCTTTTCGCCATTTCAATTTTTCAAAAAATTAATGCGCAGTTCACCATCATTAATGATAATAAAAGCCTCAGTGGCTTTCCTGTATTTGGAAATTCTATTTTCCTAAGCAGCGATGTGGACAGCACTCTGTGGACCAGTGATGGCTCGCTGGTGGGTACTAAACAATATGCATTTAACGTGAAGATTGATTTGGACCAGGGAGCGGGCTTTCTAAATAATAAAATCTATTTTGCGGGGATAGATGCTGCGCATGGCTCTGAACTTTGGGTGACTGATGGAACGGCGCTCGGTACCCAATTAGTGCAAGATATTATTCCCGGAGTTAAAGGATCTACCCCCAATGACTTTTTCCTTTTTGGGAATAATCTTTATTTTGTTGATTCCACCGCTTCTGGCAGAGAACTTTATAAAATTAGCGGAAGTAATGGCGCTGTATCATTTTTTAAGGATATTAATCCGGGTGCCGGAAACGGTTTTGATGATAATAGTGCAGATTTTTTTTCATTCAATAATCTAATGTATTTTACCGCTAATGATGGGACTCACGGAAAAGAATTATGGGTTTCTGATGGTAATTCAGGAAATACAAAAATGTTAAAGGATATAACTGTGGGGAGTGGTAGCACTAATTTCAGTGAATTTTCTCACCTGGGAAATTTGGTAATATTTGCTGTTAGCACCAGTGATTATTCGTTAGACCTTTGGAAAACGGATGGAACTAATACCAGTTTAATAAAATCATTTAATGTTCCCTATTCTTCTTTTGGAGCATTTGGCTTATTACAATTCAATAATAAAATTTATTTTGGAGGTACCGACGTTACTAATGGAACAGAGCTCTGGAGCACTGATGGAAACACAGCTTCCCTGGTTAAAGATATTTATCCAGGCAGTGATTTGGGACAACCTAATAGTTCAGTGCCCCGCTTATTTAATGCGGTTTTTATCAATAATCGTTTTATTTTTCCTGCAACAGATGCTAACGGAACGGAACTGTGGTCTTCCGATGGAACGGCGGTTAATACAAAAATGATAAAAGATATTAATCCCGGTTCGGATGATTCTGATCCTACACTTTTTCCCGTAATTGATTATAGCAGAATCCTGGACGGAGCAAATCTCTTTGATTTCTATAAAAGAGGCACTTTGCTAAACGGCTATATATATTTCTCAGCAGATGACGGAACTAATGGAATTCAGCTTTGGAAAACTAATGGAACTTTGGCGGGAACAGTACCACTTCCAAAAATTGGAAATGGCTCTACAGGAATAGATAGCTATTTCTATACCACAACAGGTTTGTTTTTTTCTGCAGATGATGGAATCCATGGAAAGGAGCCCTGGTTTACCAATGGAACCACTTCTGCAATGGTAGGCGACATAAACCCAGGGATAGGTTCTTCAGATCCGGATTTTGATTTTGTTTATAAAAATAATTTATATGGGACCGCAGACAATGGAAACAGTTTGAAAAATTATACGGATTTGTACAGAATTACCACTACTGTTTCCGTTTTGCCGATTCAACTGGTAAACTTTAAAGCTACTCTTCAGTCAGATGTCGTTCAATTAACCTGGGAAACAGCCACAGAAATTAACAGCAGTGATTTTGTAATTCAGCGAAGCATTGATGGTATTCACTTTTCAGACATAGGAACTGTAACAGCCGCGGGAAATAGTACCATCGAAAAATCTTATGTTTTTAATGACGAGCAATACCTTGAGGCTGGTTCTAATGTTTTATATTATCGCCTGCAACTAAACGATAAGGATAGCAAAACAAGCTATTCACTCGTTCAGACTGTGAAAATAAATGCTGCAACCACTTTCTTAAAAACGTATCCAAATCCTGTTCACGATCAGCTAAGCGTTTTGTTCGGTACCGCTTCATCAAAAACAGCAGTTCTTAAAATTTCTGATGTGAACGGTAAGCAGGTTTATCGGCAAAGTTATGGAACAATACAATCTGCCCGTTTGCAGAATATAAACGTTTCAGGCTTCGCTAACGGCACCTATTTTATTCAATTAATTACTGATACAGGAAACAAGATCTCAAAATTTGTAAAACAATAAAAACACGAAATAACTCAATTAAAAACTGCCGGTGTAAAATATGCCGGCAGTTTTTTTGGGGAGAATAATAATTGAAAGTGCCTGATCAATTTTACTTTTCAGCAATCGCAGTGAACCAACAAATTTGCTGAATTTTTATTTTGCTTTTGCCGGATTTACTTTAAAAATTCAGAAGGTTGCCAATTAGATTTTGGGTTAAAATATTTCCAAAGAAATGCGGATAATTTTCGGGTCAGTACCCAAGCTTCATTGTCGTGCTCCCAACTGATATCTTTATTATTTTTAGTGCAGATGCAAAAAATATAGGGATGGTCACCATTTATATAAAGCACTTCATCTCTTGTTGCATCAACAGCGCCGCTTTTATCCGCTACAAAAATATTGGGTGGAATTTGAGAGATGGCATCTTCATCCCAAAACTGGCGACTCATCAACCGAAGTATTCTTTCGCTTATTTGTCGATCAATAATTTTATTTTCTGCAATCAATTTCATTAGGGTGGTCATTTCCCTGGGAGTAGTTTGGCCCCATCCGTATTGATTGTAGTTAACTTTTCTTCCCGGCGTACGGCTATTTACCCTTGTATATTTCAAGCCTAAACTATCCATGTATTGATTGATTTGCGTGCCTCCGCCTGAAAGGCCCTGCATCCAAAGGCTGGCTCCATTATCGCTCATACTCATCATCAGCATCATCAGTACGTTTAAAGCAATTTTAGAACTGTCTTTAAATGAGGCAAGAATTTCCTGTCCTTCTGAATAGCGCACCGAGTCTGTAAAAAGCATATCCTGGTGATAGGTGAATTCTCCGTTATGGATTTTATGCATCAGCCCCACCAGGATAGGAACTTTGACCATACTTGCTGTTGGAAAGATAGAGTCTGCATTTATTGCAGCAATTTTATTTTTCGATAAATCGTAAACGAACACCCCCACCTCTCCCTGGAAGTTTTTAACTAAATCCTTTATTTCATTTTCTAAATGAACATCTGTTTTTTGAGCAATCGTTGTAACAGTTGAAAAGAGGAAAATAAAAAGCAATATTTTTTTCATTCTCAATTTTTTAGAAAATGAATGTAGCAATATTCTTTTGCAAATAAATTGATTTTATTTTTGGGTAGTAATGCAAATGGACAAGCCTATACAAAAAGATAAACCAAAAAAACAACCCTCGTTCTACCACGGGTTGTTTTTTTGGTTTATAGGATATAAATTCTTTTAGCTAAACAAACCACCTTTTCTCAGTTCTTGTGTTTTTTCCCCTATCAAAAATCCATTCTGATAAATCTGAATAGTATAATTTCCCTGGTGAAAATGCTCTGATGGTGAAAATGCAAACTGTACATTTTTTGATTTTGCAGTTTGAAGGTCAACAGGCAATTTTGCTGTAAAGGTTTTGCTGCCATTGTCGCGGGTAGTAAAAGTATTTCCCATGGTGTCGGGAGTAGTTACTGGTTTGCCGTCAGGCCCTGTTACCACTACATAGAGATCAGTAGAGCCGGATTCTATGATTCTGTTGTTGACATCAAAACTTACCAATAATTTATCTACTCTTTTAGCAACGGTAGAAAATTTTTCTTTCCCGTTATTTCTCACTTTTAAGGGAGTGATGGAAATGTTGGATGCATTGAGTGTAGAAGCTATATCAACTTTTTTCTCTAAACCTTGCGTTACTACTTTGGTAGAATCAAGATTGTGAGATAATGTTTGATTCTGATTAGTAAGAACCACTACATTTTGCTTCAGGCTATCATTCTGCTGCGAAAGCATAGCGATCTGTGTCTGCAGATTAGATATCTGTCCATTAAGTTGTGCGATCAAATTGCGCGCTTTTGAAAGTTCAGAAGCACTCACATTTTTCTTATGCAAGATGCTGCGGATCTCGGATTTCATTTTTGCAATTTCTTCATTGCTTGCAGTTAATTTACCATTTAGGTTTGTATTGCTTGTCTGCATTGAATCCAATCGCGCCAGCGAAGCGTCAAAACTTGATTGAATGGTGCTTTTCTCAGTAGTGACTTTAGCAACTTCTGCTTGTTCTACTTTTAGGTTGTCGGTTGATTTACTGTGATCAAAAATAAAAAATCCACCAAGGATTACCATAGCTGCTATTAGTAACCCGATGATTAATGATTTTGAATCGCGCGTTTTTTTACTGGTAGTATCAGCTTGATCTGTATACTCGTTCATGATAATTTGTTTAAATTAAAAATTGGTTAGTTAAGACTTTTAAGAATAGGCTTATAGAATATTTTTTTGTTATTAACACCTAAGAAGTCTAAAACCATGCCATTATTATTTTAGTGACTTTAGCTTCATTATATTTGGAAAGAAAAAAAGCTATTTCCTCCTGAAAATCAACTGAAAAAAATAGCTTAAATTGATTTTGTTAAATCCCTCAGAAAAAATAATTAAAAGGGAGGAAATTCTTTTCAATTATTGGAAACTAAAATTGATTAAACGTAACGGTGTTTTGAAGATTCTGTTTTTTCTTCTACTTTTAATCGAAAAAACTTATTAAAATGTCAACAAGTAGTCATATGAAGAAAAAGGTAACAGGCGCTTTATCCATCCTGTTTTTATTACCACCACTAATAATGTTCATAATGTGGACGTCGATTGGTATTCGGTTTTTGGGTATGAGTGACGTTGATAAACAGGAAACTTTCCTGGGATATTTTTCAGGGCTTTTTAAAAACCTTCACGTAGTAAATATTGTTTCGATTGTATTTTGCCTGGTCTCGATCGTCCTGGCTTCGAGAAGTTTTCAAAAACGATTATTGTCTCTCCGGCTTTTGATGCTTATCACTGTTTTGGTGGCAATATTTATTATCATATTTGATATTTCCCAATTAGTCAGAACGGCTTATTGATATTCGAATTGAATAGTGCCCAACAATTGTTTTTCTTTTGAATAACATTTTTGAATCTCAGGTAATTTTTTATTATCATAAGCATACCTCCAAATGAAATAGTTCCTCCCGGTTTCATCTACAGAAATCATTTTGTCCGGTTTATTTCCGTTGGCATATTCAAACATGTAATCAGGCAAAAGCCTTTGGGCAACAGGGTTGTAATGAACTACATCTGTTAGTCTGCTTTTATCATCATAATAATAAAAATATTTTTTATCCATGCTATTCCCCGATGGATCTTCCTCAATGATATTGCCTTTTTCATCTGCGATAAAAGTGATAGTGGAAATAAGTGAATTATATTTTTTGCGAAGCATCTTCACAGGTTTCCCGTTTTCATAAATGTATTCATGAGTCTCTGTGATTCCATTACTGTCTCCTTCAGCAATGGTGTGAGTTTGAATTAAATTTATTTTTCCGGTGGAATCATAATTATATTCCACCGTATTAGTTGAATGCGGTGTAGTAGTAGTGGATTTAATTACATCACCATTGTTGTTGTAATCAGTTATCAACAAAGATTCACCGGTGATATTGGAATTGGTCATTAATTTTGATTGGGAGAAATTTTTATTGATTCTTTTTTCACAAAAAAAACCTTTGCTTGGCTGGTCATTTTCATCAAAGCTGCTAATTTTTATATACTTGATATTGTCATTTTTAAGAATGGAAAATTCATTGTTCTCCTTATTAGTACTCATAATATCCTTATAATAATATTGGGCATACAGGCTTGAAGAAAAAGTGATAGCTGCCAGGAAAATAAAGACTGAAATTTTTAATGGAAATTTTCTCATTGATTTAAATAGAATAAGTGGTTGCGGGAGTTCAAATTTATTGTGATGTAAAATAATTCATTAATTTTTACTGAATTTCCCGTTGGCGATTTTTAACCGGAAATTATAAAAATAAAACGTTTAAAATTGACTTTTAATTGTAAAAAATTCCAATTAAAATATTACAATTTATAGAAAAGTGCTCTTTGCGCGTTTTAGAAATTTGGATTGAATGGAAAATGAATAAATTTTGAAAGAATATTTTGGCAGGATTATTCGGGCTAATCCTATTGTTATTTTGATTCTTTCGTCAGTGGCTCTCCACCGAAACATAGTAAACGAACAAATAGGCCTGATTTTTATTTTCCGTTTTTCATCAGCAATTGCACGGTTTCTTTTGTTTTTTGTTCCAAAATAATTTCATCATCTTTTGAAAGCTGGTGAATCATTTCATTGGTATAATGCCTGATGGTGAGCAGTACCAGTTCTTTGTGCACCTGTACATCAAAAATTTCTGAGGCGGCAAGAGATATTTTTTCGGTTTGCCCGGGAATATCATCTATACAAAGCATCAGGCTGATGGCCGTGTTCTGTGTAAGATTTGGCCGCACGTTTAATTCTCTTAAAATTTCATATAAAAAAGTGGTGGGCTTTCCTTCCACGAAAGAAAAATCAATGGTTTGCAGTGTGATCAAAACCTGGTGCCTCTTATAAACGATCATCGGCGGCAACATCGTGGCTGATTTGTCCGTTATAACGGTTCCGGTTACACGCAGATCGAGAAATGATCTTACAAAAAGAGGAATGTTTTTATTTTGTAAAGGCTTAATCGTTTTTGGATGGATCACCTGCGCACCGTAATAGGCCATTTCAATTACTTCTTTATAACTCAGTTCTTCAATGGTTACGGCCTCTTTAAAATCTTTCGGATCAGCATTCATCACACCGTTTACATCTTTCCAGATGGTTACGCTTTCTGCGTTCATCAGTTCAGCAAAAATGGCTGCAGTAAAATCACTTCCTTCACGGCCGAGGGTGGTGCTTTCATTTTCGTCGGTGCTTCCAATAAAGCCCTGGGTTACCACGAAATTGGTGTGTTCAAATAAGGGTAGCAATCTTTCCTCCACTTGCTTTCGCGAAACTCCCCAGTCAACTTTTCCTGCCCTGAACGTATCATCTGTCCTTAAAAGATCTCTTACGTCTATCCATTGGTTGGGGATTTTTTGTTCATTCAGATAAAAGGAAATGAGGGTAGATGAAAGCAACTCACCTGAGCAAACCACCTGGTCGTAATAATAATCGTAATCCTTCACCGGCTTATCATGCAGCAGCCATTCCACCTCAGTGAAAAAGTCATTGAGCTGGTTAGTGGCCTTCTGCCATTGGAGAGTAACCAGATATTTTAACTGGTTTAGATGGCGCTCTTTTATCTTTTGAAAAAGCTGCAGCGCGTCTTCGTTTCGTTCTTCATAAAATTCCTCGACTACTTTTTCCAGGGAATTGGTAATTTTTCCCATCGCTGAAATAACGATCAATATTTTTTCATCGGTATGGTTTTGGAGAATATATCCCAGGTTTTGTATGCGGTCGAAGCTATTGGTACTTGCACCGCCAAATTTGAAAATCTTCATTTATTATGATTACTTATA
>JBDTKU010000072.1:0-5492 GCA_039935135.1 Ginsengibacter sp.
CATTGCTTTCTCTTATGTTAGCAGTGATGAAAAAGCAAAAGCATTGGAAGAAAAGTTGCTATCATTTGGCGTGAAAGCAAAAGCTTATAAAAGTAATGCCGGCGATTTTGCTGAATCAGAAAAAATGGTAAATGAAGTAATTAAAGAATTTGGAACGGTTGATATCCTGGTGAACAATGCGGGAATTTCAAAAGACAATTTGCTATTGAGAATGACTCCTGAACAATGGGACGAAGTGATGACGACAAATCTGAAAAGTGTTTTCAATACAACGAAGCAGGTCATTCGCCCAATGATGAAAGCACGCAAAGGAAGTATTATCAATATGAGTTCCATAGTTGGTATGCGCGGAAACGCAGGTCAGAGCAGCTATGCAGCAAGTAAATCAGGAATTATTGGTTTCACCAAATCCATCGCCTCAGAATTGGGAAGCCGGAACATACGATGCAATGCGATAGCACCGGGGTTTGTAGAAACAGATATGACTCACTATCTGAAAGAAGGTGAGGCTGCAAAAACTTTCCTGGACAAAATACCTTTGGGCCGTTTTGGAAGCGCAGAAGAAATTGCGAACGTTACGCTTTTTCTTGCAAGCGACATGAGCTCTTACATTACAGGCCAGGTTATCAGTGTATGTGGAGGTCTGAATCCGTGAGAATGCGGAAAGCAGCTTTTGGCATTTAGCCTTTAGCCTTTAGCTTTTAATCAAGTAAATAAATAACATGGAAGCATACAAAAAACTTTTAAAAAACAACAGTGAATGGGCAGCAGCCCAACTCAAAGAAGATCCTGAATATTTTCAACGTCTTGTCAATTTGCAAAAGCCGGAAATACTATGGATCGGATGCAGCGATAGCCGTGTGCCTGCTGATAGAATTACGGGTACTCATCCGGGTGAAATATTCGTTCACCGAAATATTTCAAATCTCGTGGTGCCGAATGATCTCAATTTATTAAGCGTACTTCAATTCGCGGTAGAAATTTTAAACGTCAGACACATTATTGTTTGTGGACATCATAATTGCGGAGGAATCGCAGCGGCAATGTCCCATAAAAGTTATGGTTTAATGGATCAGTGGATCTGGAATATTAAAAATGTTTACAGAATTCATCGTGATGAAGTAGATGCCTGTGCTACGGATGAAGAAAAACGTAACCTGCTGACAAGGCTTAATGTAAAAGAACAGGTGATGAATCTTGCGAAAACTTCCATGATTCAAAAAGCATGGAAAAGCAATAAAATACCACATTTGCATGGATGGGTTTATGATCTCCGCGATGGAATTATCAATACGGTTTTTGAAATGGAAGCCGGCACTGAATTAGATCCTATTTATGAGATCGATAATATTTAAAAATGTTTTTATAGAAAAGAAGTGCCTGAATTTGTACTTTTGAAGTAAATAAAAATACACTCCGAATGACTTTCCTTCATAGTTTAGGCACTTTCTTTCTTAAAATTTTAAAAGCAATCTTTGTAAGAGAAAAGGATTGCTGCAAGTAACTTTATTGTTAAAAAGTTTCTCCATTTTATTTTACCACTAACACAAGAGGATAAAAAAACGCTTCCGAATTTTTAATTTACTTATCTTATTTTTAGAAATCTGCGACAGGCAATCCTTTTTATGCAAAATAAAAAATGAGATTATTTGTTGCTTTACTGTTTATGAAAAATATTTTTTCATAAAACCGTTGCAGATAAAAATAAAAGAACTAAGAAATTAATGGAGATTTATAACATCATAACGTTGATCATAGTGCTGGCAGCTATTTTCGCATACATTAATTTCCGGTTTATTAAGCTTCCTTCCACGATCGGCATAATGCTTATTTCTCTACTGGCTTCACTGATCGTTATTATTTTAGGAATTATTTCTCCCGTCTTTTTCTTAAAAACTACGAAAGCCGTAGGCCTCATTGATTTCCAGGCAGTGCTGCTACATATTATGCTGAGCTTTCTACTATTTGCGGGAGCTATTCATATTGATATAAAAAAATTAAGATCCGAACGTCTTTCTATCATTACTTTTTCTACGATAGGAGTCATAATTTCTACTTTTGTAATTGGTTCACTTTTATATTGGGTCACTTCGATGGTGGGCCTTTCTGTTGATTATCTATATTGTCTTTTATTTGGTTCCCTGATCTCTCCGACAGACCCTATCGCTGTAGTGGGCATTTTAAAAAAAGCAAATATTCCCCCTTCCCTGGAAATAAAAATAAGTGGTGAAAGCTTGTTCAATGACGGAGTGGGTGTTGTGCTATTTATTTCCATTTACCAGATTGCTACCATTGGCTACGATAATATTTCTGCATGGAATATTATCTGGCTGTTTATCCGGGAAGCTGGTGGAGGCATTCTTTTCGGTTGGTTGTTGGGCTATTTCGGTTTTCTTGCTTTAAGGTCAATAGACAATTATGTGGTAGAAGTGATGATAACGTTGGCAATAGTTATGGGAGGATACGGGTTTGCTGAAATAATTCATGTAAGCGGGCCACTGGCAATGGTTATGGCGGGGTTGATTACTGGAAATAAAAGCATGAATAATGTGGCAAGTAATATCAGCAGCGATTATATTGGTAAGTTTTGGGAAATGGTAGATGAAATGATGAACGCTATTTTATTTCTGCTCATAGGTTTTGAAATGCTCATCATACCATTCAATTCCACTTTATTATTTTTGGGTTGCATTTCTATTTTAATTGTTTTGTTTGGCAGGCTTGTTTCAGTCTGGTTGCCCATAACACTTTTAAAATATAAAAATTCATTCTCTAAAAATACTATTCCGATACTTACGTGGGGTGCATTGCGCGGAGGAATTTCTGTTGCGCTCGCTTTGTCAGTTCCTAAATATATGTACGGGGAGATGATTGTGTCTATTACTTATATTGTCGTTTTATTTTCCATCGTAGTACAGGGGCTTTCTATCGGAAAATTTACCAAGAGATTGGTAGAAAAAAATCCGGAAACGGCTGAACCAGCGTTAAAGAAGGCACGTTTTTCGTAAAAAAAATTGAATTGCCACTAATGTAGGAACGCCTTTCTGATTTATTACCTATATTTTTGGAGAAATTTTTCATTATTGATTAAATATCATTTTAAAAATTATGGCTATTACTTTTATAATTATTGTTTTTGTTGTGGGCTATTTAGGTATCGCTTTTGAACATCCTCTTCGCCTTAACAAAGCAGCTTCTGCATTAATTACAGGAGTTTTGTGTTGGACCATTTATGTGTTGCATACTGGCACTTCACACGAGGTTAGCGAAGAATTAGTTAATCATCTTGGAGAAATATCCTCCATCCTGTTTTTTCTGATGGGGGCCATGACGATTGTTGAAATAATAGATTCTCATGGCGGATTTAAAATTTTAACTTCAAAGATCACCACTACCAGCAAGCCAAGACTTTTATTGATCATTACGTTTCTCACGTTTTTTCTTTCGGCTCTATTGGACAATTTAACTACCGCAATTGTAATGACTTCCTTGTGTTCAAAATTATTGAGGGGAAAAGAAGAGCGCTTATGGTTTGCAGGAATGGTCATTATCGCTGCCAATGCAGGAGGAGCATGGTCTCCCTTGGGCGATGTTACCACTACCATGCTTTGGATAGGTGGCCAAATTTCCGCTCTTAATATTATGAAAGTTTTAATATTGCCAAGCCTTGTAGTTTGTATAATTCCTGCGGCAATAATGGCCATTCGGTTTAGGGGGCAAACCTTCAGCAGAGTCCAGCAGGATACAACCGGGACTGACGAAGAGAAAAGGGATGGAAAAATCATTCTGTACATTGGCGTTAGCCTTTTAATTTTTGTTCCGATTTTTAAAACGCTAACTGGCTTGCCTCCTTTTATGGGCATGCTTTTATCGTTAGGCCTGATCTGGGTGGTGGTTGCTTTTCTTCACAAAAAGAAACCCGCAGAAGCGGTAAGACAATATAGCGTAGCGCATGCCCTGCAAAGAATAGATACGCAGAGCATCCTGTTTTTCCTGGGAATATTACTCGCCATTACTTCGCTTCAATCAATTGGAATTCTCAATTCACTGGCCACATTTCTAACCGGAACTCTTAAAAATAACTACCTCGTTGGAACTGCATTAGGCTTGCTCTCCGCGATTGTAGATAATGTGCCTTTAGTAGCCGCATCACAGGGGATGTTTCATTTATCTGATTTTCCGATGGATCACCCTTTCTGGGAATTTCTGGCTTTAACTACGGGAACGGGCGGAAGCGCAATCATTATTGGTTCGGCCGCAGGTGTAGCTGTAATGGGAATTGAGCATGTTGATTTTATATGGTATTTAAAGAAAATAAGCTGGCTGGCTTTGATTGGATTTGCTGCCGGTATTGGTGTGTATCTTTTGCAGTTGAGCATGTAAACCATATTGTCCTATCAATTTAAAAATGGTCGTAAATATTTTTAGTTTTGTTCACAGAATGCCGTGCGGACCTTATCATTGATCTGTTGATTGGATATAGACCTCATAGGTGAAAACAGAAACCCACTTTATTTGTTTGTTTACTTAGTGTAATAAATTGTTGCCAGATAAGGTGTTGTAAGATTCAATAAAAAAATTAGCTAACTTTATTTTTTAGAAATTAAGATAATGCAATTTCATTTTATCATTTCAGACATTAAGATTCTAAATGCGAAACCAATTATTACAGGTTCCGGAATTAGTGTAGAAATGATTTTAGAATGGTTGTCAACAGGGGGGTGAATACCAACTTATCTTTTTGCAGACGAAAATGTTCTAACAGATTTTAGTCAATTGGATTGATGTGCAGAATTATAGAATATCAAGTGTTATAAGGGGAAATTTGCAAGGAACATCGGATGTGAGCATTATTCAAAAATGTTTTAATTTAAAATGGATAATATTAACGCAGGCGCATTTCAAATTCCTACATTACAAAGTATTTTAAACAATAAAAAAAAGGAACACTCATCATTAGTCAATAGATAAAAAAAACAAAATTAGAATTAAACAAATAGAATTATCATTTCAATGAAAACAATTAAAGGTCCCGCCATTTTTATCGCCCAGTTTATTGGTGATGAAGCGCCATTCAATGATTTAAAAAGCATTTGCCAGTGGGCAAAAAATAAAGGCTTTGTTGGTGTGCAGCTTCCAACTACAGATGAAAGATTTATTGATTTAAAAAAAGCAGCAGAAAGTAAAACGTACGCGGAAGAATTGAAAGGAACGGTTAATAGTTTTGGCCTTGAGATCACTGAACTTTCTACTCATTTGCAGGGACAGTTGATCGCTGTCAATCCTGCTTATGATGCCTTGTTTGACGGTTTCGCACCTGAAAACCTACGTAACAATTATAAGGCGAGGCAGGAATGGGCTGTTCAGCAATTAAAATATGCTGCCAAAGCTTCTCAAAACCTTGGGCTCAATGCCCACGCCACTTTTAGCGGCGCCTTGCTTTGGCCCACCGTTTATCCGTGGCCGCAGCGCCCGGCAGGTTTGGTGGAAGA
>JBDTKU010000073.1:0-15171 GCA_039935135.1 Ginsengibacter sp.
GGTTGCTTCATTTTCCTATACCTCTTTTCGGGAAAAACAAAGTCCATGTTTTTACAAAAAGACATCGGTCTTTGCTGGTTCATTTTAAATTCATTCCTGCAATTCAGGTTTCAGTTGTTATTTTTGAAAAAATTTTAAATTAAAGAATTGAAATATAATTTTATCACCATTGAAGGAAATATAGGCGCAGGAAAGACAACTCTCGCCCACATGTTGAGCAAACATTATAATGCCCGGTTGATCCTTGAAGAATTTGCTGAAAATCCCTTTCTTCCAAAATTTTATGAAAACAAGCAGCAGTATGCTTTTCCGCTCGAACTATTTTTTATGGCTGAAAGATATAAGCAATTGAAAGACTTGTTGCAAACGAAAGATTTGTTTCATCACATTACGATTTCTGATTACCTGTTTACTAAGTGTCTCTTATTTGCTAAAGTGAATTTGGCCGAACAGGAGTTTTTGTTGTACCAAAAATTGTTTGACATTATAAATCCGCAATTGATTCAGCCTGACCTTCTTATTTATCTTCACGCACCCATTTCAAAATTGAAGGAAAATATAAAAAAACGAAACCGGTCTTATGAACAATCTATCAGTTCGGATTATCTTTTTTCATTACAGGAAACTTACACTCAATATATCCGGCAACACCAGGTGAAAACATTATTTATTGACGTTTCCAATGCAGATTTTTTGGGAAATGAAAAGCACTTTCAAACGGTTTTGGAGGCGCTTGATAAAGATTATGATTACGGACAGAATTTTTTAATGTTGCCCTAATTAGAAAAATGAATGCACCTGAAATCTGATCCGTTTGCTTCTGTAAAAGTTATTGAATACCGCAATTTATTGATTGGCCGATTTGCTTTTATCATGGGCTTGCGAATGATGTCAACGCTGATTGGATGGTGGATTTATCTCTTAACGAACGATCCTTTTGCCATCGGATTGGTTGGTTTATCAGAGGTGATCCCGGCACTGTCTTTGGCTTTGTATGCGGGCCATATGATTGACCAGAGTGAAAAAAGAAAGCTGCTTTTAAAAGGCGTAATCCTTTATTTTTTCGCGGCTGTCTGTCTCGTGTTTATTTCTTCCCATTTTACTTCAGTTCATTTAAGTAAACACGGGATTGCTTTTTCTATTTATGCGGTCATTTTTTGTACGGGTATTTTTCGTGCCTTCACAGGGCCTGTTTTTAGCGCTGTGATTGCCTACATTGTCCCACGAAATGACTTGCAAAATGCAACCACCTGGAGCCAGGGAACATGGCTGTCCGCCTCGGTTACGGGCCATGCATCCGGCGGGTTTCTGATTGCAATTGCCGGCATTACTAATACGTTGATAACGGTCTGTTGTTTAATTGCTTTCTCTTTTATTTTTTTATTTAAACTGAAACCCAAACCCGCTTCCGTGGTGAAGGGAATGATGCGCACATGGGAAAGTGTGAAGGAAGGATTGAGATTTGTGTATAAAACCAAAGAACTTTTTTCATCCTTATCGTTGGATCTTTTCGCTGTATTATTCGGAGGTGCGGTGGCTTTAATTCCGATTTATGCAAGAGATATTTTAAAAGTAGGATCGGAAGGCTTTGGAATTTTAAATGGCGCGTCAGACCTGGGTTCTATTCTTATCGTTATTATTCTTACCATTTTCCCTGCAAGGAAAAACCAGGGTAAGAAATTCATCCTTGCCGTGGGAGGTTTTGGAATTTGTATTATCGTATTTGGTATCTCGAAAATATTTTTACTGTCCTTCTTTGCATTAATGATTTCAGGAATGCTTGATGGAATCAGTGTCGTGGTAAGAGGCACGATCACCCAGTTAAAAACGCCAGACTATATGCGTGGCCGCGTTATGAGCGTAAATTCTATGTTTGTAAATTCCAGTAATGAATTGGGCCAGTTTGAAAGTGGCGTAACGGCAAAACTTATGGGAACCGTTCCGGCAGTTATTTTTGGTGGAAGCATGACTTTATTGGTGGTGATCTATACCTGGTTTAAATCTCCTACTTTAAGAAAAATGCAGTATTAAAGAAACCTCCGCGGAACAAATTTCGTTTATAAGTTATTGGCATGATTTTCTAACCATAGATGCAATATTTTATTATGATGTTCGTTTTAAGACTGGTTTATTTGAACGGATTTTTTCAATGTCAAATTATTACTTTCAGTAAGCCAAATGAATCTGGATACAATAATATGTTTATCCGGAACCCTAACAAAAATTGAAAAACCTTTGAAAAATCATTTCCTGATTTTGGCGCTGCTACTTACCTTGAGTCCTTTGGCCAAAGCCCAGGAAGTTATGAAACAAGCATCTTGTTTCAATTCTACTTTAAAAGCACAATCAGATAGTATTAAGACGGTGATGGCTTCGCAAGGTTTTATTTTGGTTCGCGAAGCAAGCATGACCATGGAAAGTGGTTATGAAATGCCCGTAATCGTACCGCTTACCGAGGGAACCTGGTACCATTTCGCTTTCATTGGCGATCTTTCATCGAAATTGTATGAGTTAAGAATGTACGATTTTAATGAAAAGCAGGTAGTTTACCAGAAGCATTATGGCGACGGAATGGAAAGTAATATTATCAGCTTTTCTTACGTTCCGAAATTCACAGAATACCACATGATCAAACCGGTGCAGGTAAATAAAAAGAAAAAGGACGATATCTGTGGCTACATCATGATGTTTAAAAAAGTAAAATAAATTTCCTCTTCCTCTTTAATTTTTCAATTCTCTTTTCCTTTCGCAGAATAAAAAATACAACTATTTGTTAGTTTACTGGCTAAGCTTTGATAAAATATTTTTAAAACAATATCTTTATCAAAACAATTAATTATGCGTATTATTTCTGCAGCTATTATTGGGATAGCATTTATTATTGGCCTTTTTATTATTGGGAAGGCTTATAAATACAGATCGACCAGCCAGGAAACTATTACCGTCACCGGTTCTGCAGAAAAGGATTTTGTGAGTGATCTGATTGTTTGGAAAGGTACTTATTCAAGAAAATCTACTGATCTAAAAGCGGCTTATGCACAATTGAAAGAGGACGAAACGGTGGTGAGAAAATATCTTTCTGACAAAGGCGTACCCGCCGGGGAAATGGTTTTTTCTTCTATAAATATTATTAAGGAATTTAGTTATCCAACTGATGCCAATGGCCGTTCTCTTGGGCAACAATTTTCCGGTTACAATCTTACCCAGACTGTAAAGATTGAATCTCCAAATGTGGATAAAATAAATACCATTTCAAGAGAAGCAACAGAATTGATCCAACAGGGAATTGAATTGAATTCTATGCCTCCGCTGTTTTATTATACCAAACTAACGCAGATAAAAATGGATTTGCTGGCCAAAGCAAGTGCAGATGGCAAACAGCGTGCTGAAATAATTGCTAAAAACGCCGGAAGTTCTTTAGGTAAATTAAATAAAGCCAATTTGGGAGTTTTCCAGATCACCGGCAAAAATACAGACGAAGATTACAGTTATGGCGGCACTTTCAACACTTCCAGCAGAGATAAAACCGGTTCTATTACGATCAGGATGGAGTTTGCTGTGGATTAAATAATCCTCAAGCGATTTTTGCAGTAAACCGACAAATATTGCCCATTCTTATTTTGAGTATAATAGTGTTTAGAGAATATTTTCTAATTCTTTTTTTACCAATCTTAAATTAATAAAAATAGTTAGTGCTAAAAGAAATATAGCTGTTAACCAAACTCTCCAATCTAAAATATACGAGAGTTTGGCGGCCTGCACAAAAGACAATTGCATGAATAATATGTGAAGAATTTCGGTGAGTGCTAATGAAATTATTATGATGGATAAATACACCGGCAACCATGTTTTGGCAACACTGTTTGCCAGCCATTTCGGCGAATAACCTAACGTAAGCAATAGCCGTAGATTGTCTTTGCTTTTTGCGATCATTAGTTGAAGATAAAATGAAAATAACATTAGCGCAAGCACGATTACCAAAATGCCAAATATGCCTAAAGCGCTTACTATATTTTGCAAAATACTTTTGACACGACTGAATTTTACTTTGTCTTTATTCAAATGATATCCTTGCTGATCAAGGTATGAGATTAATTGAGGATCGTTGGCATCTTTTGTTTTTATATAAACCCTGGAAGCATGTATAGCAGTGTCTCTTATGAAATATTGATTGCTCCAGTTCATGAATGATTTTGGAACCAGCAAGGAATTGATGCGGTCGCTTAAAGCCACAATGTTTCCTTTAAAATTTAGTGTTCCATAAGGCCCTGAACATTCTAAAATAATATTTACAGATGAAATTGTTTTTGCAGAAAGCTGGGGCAATCCCTGGGCCGGCGCAAACACATTATACATCTCTAAAAAATCAGAAGAGAAAATGATTGGTACGGTTATTTGACCCGGTTGCCAGGTAAAATTTTGAGGAACCGTATCAATATAATTTGGGTTGATACTTTCCAAAAAAAGGTCGGTGCTAAAAGGGATAATATCTCCTGCAGTCGCGCGCACTCTGAATTTATTGGAGATCAAAGGTGCTACTCCTGCGATGTCTGCCTGGTTTTTGAGATTTTCTAAATCCGCGTGGGTAAAACTATTATCCTTTCCCATGTTGTCATTCGTAATAGTTTTGGAAATTGAAATAAAATCGTAGCCCCCGCTTTTTCGTGGACTGTTTTCCTGCAACAATTGTTGAATATTTACAAACATTTGCATCGAAACCAGGAGCAATAAAACACCGATTCCCAAACCAAAATATCCAAGCCATTTTGAAAAAAGATTCTTGCCGGAGATAATTAATGGCTCTATATTTTTATAGGATAAAGGCATGATTGGTTTAGAAAAGTTTAGAAAATTTAGAAGGTTTAGGAGTTTAGGAAGATTAAAAGTTTAGATAGTTTAGATAGACAGTGAACCAACAAATAATTTGAAATTTCATTTTACTATAAATAAATAATTCTTTCTTCTTTAAAAAAATCAAGGGGTCTCAGGTCGGCGAAAATCATAGCAGCATTGCGTTTGGCGCATTCTTCATAAATAAGTTCCATTGCTTTCTTTCGGTTTTCTTCATCCAGGTGGCTGTAAGGTTCGTCTAATAATAAAAAATCGAACGGCTGCATTAAGGCACGTATTATGGCAATGCGTTGCTGCTCGCCGTAACTACATTTTTTTAATTCCTGGTTTAGTTTTTTATCAACGCCAAGCCTTCTTGCCATTTTATCAATTTCTTCGGGTTGATGAAATGGGTCCAGGACTCTTTTTATCTCGACATTTTCTCTCACTGTCTGGTTTTCAAACAAACGAAGATCCTGGAAAATAATACTTATTTTATTTTGACGAAATTTTGAAAATCCTTCGGTTGAAAGTTTTTTTAAATCAGTATCGTCATAAAAAACAGAGCCTGAATAATCTTTTCTTAATCCATATATGAAATGAATCAGCGATGTTTTTCCACTGCCCGAAGGAGCTACAATGTGAAGATGCTCACCCTGGTTTATAATAATGCTTTTCTCCCATATTTGTGAACTTCCCCACTGGTCTTTTTCGATGTAATCGGGAGTAACTTTTCGCAGTTCTATCCTCATCATTTTCCTTTTAAAAAAAATAATTTTATTTTACCGTATCAACAGGAGGTGGAACCAGCAAGGAATCTAACCGTTCGTTCCTATTCAAGTTATCTGATTTTTCTTTTTCATGAATAACATACAGCTGGCTTAAATAGTTGCTGAGCTGCTTAAGGCTGTTAGTATCCTTATTCATCAAATTGACATCGGTGTGAAAAGTGAATCCACCCTCATTAAATTCCCCGCCGGTTGAAATTATATTGTTCCAGAAATTCAGGCTTTGATCGATCATTTCTTTCCGGTTTGGTTTTTTATCTGCCACAGTAGAAAATTGAGAAAGCAGTTTGTGAATATCAAAATAAAAAGCGACCGGGTGGCCTGAAAGTGCATTAGCAAAGTCAAAATTTTTATTGGCGTTTCCATTCAGATATTCGTTGGCAAAGGAAGATGAATTACTCAGCGCAAAAAGCTTTTCATTGGTAACGAAATTCAGCAATGAATCTTTCCCCAATTGGCCTGTCGTTTTTTTGGCGGCTGCCAACAATTTGTTGAGGCTCGCTTTATCTCCGATGCCGGAAGAAAAGAGGTAGTGAAATTCAGGATTTAATTTGCTTGAATCTTTGCTGATATTCAAATCTGTAAACGCCATCAACCAATCTCCATTGGTAGCGTTTGAGAAATCGTCAAGATTAAATCCCATTGATTGCGTGTAGGAATTGATCATACCATCCATGCCGGTTAATTTAATCATGTCTGTAATTCCTTTCGGTTTAAAATTGGCAACCATCAATCCTAAAACATTGTCAGTCGGGATCTTTTTAATCAGGTCCATATTGATCTTTCCACCCATATTCTTTTTAACTATGTCCGCCAATTCTTTGCTGACATATAATTTTTGAGAAACCTTTATTTTCCCATTTTCAAAATCAATGGTATAGGTGGATAGATTGCCTTTTAAAAATGCGTCCAACTTTAGCATTCCCAACATTCCCATGCCATTTGAACCGTTGATCAGGGCGTCGTTGTTTTGATAAATATGAATGTCACCGTTTTCTTTTAGGAGCGAAGCAAACTTATCATTTTTGGCAAGCGAACTATCGGTTTTTAAAGAAAATAAATTTTTGCAAAGTGTAGAAAATTCTGCGCTTCTATCTGCCGGAGGAGTATTGTCCCTATCATTTTCGTCATCTTTCCATTTGCTGATATGATAAGCGCTGTTTTCCGGATTCATAATATAAATAAAATGATCTTTATCCCAGCCAACTACATTATTTTCTTTGAGGTTTAAAATATTGATATCGCCATCCTTTGTAGGTGTTGCACTTTCCGCAAAATTTTTGTTGAACTGGATAAAATCACTTTCATTTTTGATTTTACCTTCTGCGGCCAGGTATTTTTCCCCATTGTGGGCGGCAGTGAATAAGACAAGCCCATCTTCAAAATCAATTCCGCTGGCTGAAGGATCTTCAAAAAGCTTTTTCTTCCAATCTTCCATTGAAGAATCCGAAGTGGCTTTTTGATAAAAAACCGTTTGCTGAATTTCTTTCCAGGTTAATTTATTACCTAAAGATTTGAGATCTACCTGCGCAACTAATATAGCATTCGCAGGAACCATTTTTCCAATTTCGTTTTTCTTTCCGCAGGAAGAAAAGAAAAGAATCAAAAGGCCGAAAATACTAAGTTTAAGAATAGATTTCATGGAATTATTTTTAATTAAATAATGATGATACTTTAAAAGTAAGCGTATTTTTTTATAAACTTTTTTCAAAAGAGCAGCGATAATTTATTAAGATACTGGAAAAGTTCATTCTGGGGAATTGTTTCCTGTTCGCCTCTGGCAAGATTTTTTACCACACAATTTTCATCCAGCATTTCTTTGGAGCCGATGATCACCACATAACTAATATTTTTTTTGGTGGCATATTTAAATTGTTTATCCAATTTCGAGTTTTCATAAAATAATTCACACCTGATATTGTTACGCCTTAGTTGCTGCATTATTTGGTAAGCATGCATGCTTTCCTTTTCGCCAAGATTAAAAAACAAAACTTCTGTGGACTTGTAAATATTTTCAGGAAAAAGGTTTAGTTCTTCCATCACATCGTAGATCCTGTCTAATCCAAAGCTGATGCCCACTCCGGGCATATCAGGCACTCCAAATAATCCGGTAAGATCATCATATCTGCCTCCGCCACCGATGCTCCCCATTTGCACATTTTGGGCCTTCACTTCGTAGATAGTGCCCGTGTAATAATTAAGCCCGCGGGCTAAAGTAAAATCTATCTTAATTGTTGGTTTACTGTCTTCGCTCAATGATTTATTAAGGTAATTGAGGATTACTTGTAATTCTTCTATTCCTTTTTTGCCCAATTCGGTTTTGCCAACTATGGCTTTAATTTTCTCTGCTTTTTCAGAATTGGATCCAGTGATGGTTACATACTTTCCAATTAAAGAAATATTTTTTTCGGAGAAACCTGCCGAGGAAAGTTCTTCCTTAACTTTATTAATACCAATTTTATCCAACTTATCAATGGCAATTGTCAGATCATTTAATTTTTCGATAGAATCAGTGACTTCTGCCAGTGCGTACAGGATTTTCCTGTTATTAATTTTTACATCTACAGGAATTTTTAATTTTTTGAAAACATCTATATAAATTTCTGCAAGTTCTGCATCACTGATTAATGAATAGGTGCCCGCAATGTCAGCATCACATTGCATAAATTCCCTGTAGCGTCCTTTCTGTGGCCTGTCTGCGCGCCAAACGGGTTGAACCTGGTAGCGTTTGAATGGGATAGTTAGCTTGCCCAAATTCATTGCCATATATCTTGCAAAAGGAATCGTGAGATCATAACGGAGGGCTCTTTCTGTAATTTGCTTATTATTTTTTCCTGCAAGGACATGTTCAAAATTCAATAAGGCGCTTTCTCTTTTTGACGGATTATCAAGACCATTATTTAAAATTTTAAAAATCAGTTTATCCCCTTCATCTCCATATTTCCCCATCAGTGTTTCAAGATTTTCAATGGAAGGAGTTTCCAAAGGCTCGAAACCATACACTTCGAAAATGTTTTTTATTGTAGCAATTATAAATTTTCTTCTGCGCAGCGTATCAGCAGCAAAATCCCGGGTTCCCTGTGGTATTGATGGTTTCATAATTTTCCTTCAGCCTTATTTTTTGGCAAAACTATTATTAAATTATTGGAATGTTTATTGTTTAGGGATTTAATAAATATTCTGTATTATGAAGCGCAGCAATTGGTTGGCAATATGGAAATAATCTTTTTTTGCATCTTTTAAAAATAATAGAACAATTAACAATTAACAATTTTATGGCATCCGTCGAAAAAGAGTTTGCATCTTTATAATAGATTTAAAAAATTAAAATGACAGGAAAGCAGTAAAGTATGGGAATTTCTCTATTTTATTTTATCTTGCCGTTTGTCAAAAAGAATGATATGAGTCTTGAAGAATTTGAAAATACACCCGACAGCAAAACGAGGCGCTATGTTATGATGAGAAGCATAACAGATTTGGGTATGGGAATTATTTACCTGGCCGTTGGAATTGTAATTTTATTGGCAAAACAGTTTCATTTTGAAAATAATTTTACAATTGGAGTTCCGGCAAAGATATTTGCGGTAATGGTAATCATTTATGGAAGTTGGAGAATATATCGTGGGATTAAAAAAAAATACTTGAAGGGATGATCGCTTTAAATAAAATAAACAGTTCAATAAGTTCCTCTTTTCTGATCGTTATATTGTCGATCTTTTTTACAAGTTGTCATCAGAATAAAAGGACAGATGTAGATACGCCGAGTAGTGGAACAATCCATATTAGCGTGGATGAAAGCTTTAAACCTGTGATAGATTCTCAAATCCAGGTGTTTGAAGCCTTATATCCAAAAACAAAAATCATTGCAGAATACAAGCCGGAGGCAGAGTGTTTTAAAGATTTGATAAAGGACAGCACAAGAATGATCATAGTTACCCGAGGGCTGACACCAGAGGAAGAAAAATTTTATAAAGACAGTTTAAGTTATTCTCCTACATGGTCTAAAGTGGCTAACGATGCCATAGCCGTAATTGAAAACCGGGAAGCAAAGGACTCCTTGTACTCTATGGACCAGATCCGGGGAATTTTAGATGGAAGTTCCGGAGATAAAACATTGGCCGTTTTTGATGGCCTGAAGGAAACAAGCACCGTAAGGTTTGCAATTGATTCTATTTTAAAAGGAAAGCCGCTGGACCCTAAAAAAGTTTTTGCTGAGGACGGAAGCCAGCAAGTGATTGATTATGTTTCTACACACAAAGGTGCGCTGGGTTTTGTGGGAGTAAGCTGGATTGGTAATCCGGAAGACAGTAACCAGTTGACTTTTCTTAATAAGGTAAGAATTGTTTCTATACAATGCTCTTGTCCTGAACAATCTTATATAAAACCTTACCAGGCAAATATCATCCTGAAAAGGTATCCAATGATACGCGGCTTGTATTATATCATTAAGGAAAACTATAACGGGCTGGGCAGTGGGTTTGCTACGTTTTTGGAATATGAAAGAGGTCAGCTTATTTTTAGCAGGGCTTACCTCGCACCAGGAAAAATGAACTTCACGATTCGAAAAGCCAACAATGAATAATTTAAAAAACAAAACCAGTAATTAATAAAAAAGTAAAAATTGTAAAAATGAAAAAAATCGGACTTGTCGCATCTTTAATTTTGATGGCAAATATGGTATTTGCCCAGAGTATTAAAGACGGAAAACAGTTTTTAAATCGTGAGCGCTATGAAAGTGCCGAAGCATTGTTTCAGCAATTGTTAGCCAAGGATCCCAATAACACAGAAGCTGCGTATTGGCTGGGCCAGACTTACCTGGATAACGACCGCGCCTATATTGATACGGCTGCTGCCAAAGCTTTGTATCAGAAAACCTTGCAGGCTCATTCAAACGACGCTCTAATGATGATTGGAATGGGGCAGATCGACATTATGGAAGGAAACAAAGATGCAGCAAGAAATAAATTTGAGGCGGCTATTAATAATACAAAAAGGAGAGATCTTCCGGATGTTTTATATGCTGTTGGACGTGCCAATATTGAACCAAAGGGAGGAGATATTATGTATGGCATTGAAAAGCTGAAAGAGGCTGCAGAAAAGGATAAGAAAAATGCTGAGTTGTTTAATGAAATTGGTTTAGGTTATTGGAAGTTGCATGATGGCGGCAATGCTACCAGCAATTTTCAGACAGCCTTATCTCTTGACCCGGCAGATGCGATGGCCAGTTTTTATATCGGAAGGATTTTTGAAACCCAGGGTTATGGCCAGGAACCAATTTATATGAGATACTACCAGGATGCGATGAAAGCAGATCCCAATTACGCTCCGGTTTACTATTGGTTGTACACTTATTATTACAGTCGTGACGTAAATAAAGCAGCGGAATATTTAAATAAATATATTGCTAACGCTGACAATGACTCCAAAAACTGTTATGCAAAAGCCTCTTTATTATTTGTATCTAAAAAATACCAGGAATCTATTACGCAGGCTGACAATTGTATCGACTCCGCTGGCGGTAAATCTGATCCTAATTTATACGGTTTAAAGGGATATGCTTATAATGAATTAGGAGATTCTTTGAAAGCGAAAGCTTCCTTTGATAAGTTTTTCTCAGTAGCAAATCCTGATAAGATCGGACCGAATGATTATAAAACTTATGGCCAAATATTATTAAAAATACCAGGACAGGAAGAAGCCGGTGTTGACTACATCAACAAAGCGATTGAACTTGATACACTAATGGCTAATAAAGTAAAATATGCAAAAGATGTGGCTATAAACCTGGCCAGTCAGAAAAAATATGCTGAGGCAGGCAAATGGTATGGCAAGGTATTAGCGATAGACAGTAACTATGGAAAGACTGATCTTTTCTATGCAGGATATAATGATTTACTTGGACAGAATTACGTAACAGCAGATTCTGTTTTTAAATTGTACCAGCAGAAATACCCTGAAGATGCTTATGGCTGGTATTTAGGCGGACATGCTGTAGAAGGAATTGATACAGCACAAACCGGAATGGCAAAGCCTTTATATCAAAAAGTGATTGAAATTGGTGACACCACACAGGATAAAGCTTCGATAAAGGACAAGTTGGTTCCATCTTACAGGTATATGGTAGCTTTCTATTATAATATTCAGAAACAGGTCGATTCAGCAATTATGTATAATAATAAAATTCTTGAAATAGAACCAACCGATGCTACAGCGTTACAAACAAAAGACGCATTGGAAAGCGTACAAAAGCAACAGAAAGCAGGAAATAAATCACAAAACCATCCCGCTACCGAAGGCAAAAAGTAAATTTATTTATCGGAATTAATCAACAAAAACTCCTGCATTGCGGGAGTTTTTGTTGATTAATGGTTGAATAAGTTAGAAAAAAAATTCAAATAAAGGATCGTAAAATTTTCAATATGATTTCTTCCATGGATAATTGATGTAGCTGTATTACTTTTGCAACATTAAATTTCCAGTTTTGATAAACACTCTCCTACAAGTTCAGGCCGTCAACAGTACTTCTAATTATTTACCAATAGGGATTCAATTAATTTTTGCTATAATTCTGTTGTCTTTAATGATTTATGGAACAAATGTTTTAGGCCCCAACCGGAAAACAGCCGATAAACTCGTCAACTTCGAAGGTGGAATTGAAATACAGGGAGATGCAAGAAAACCAATAGCTGTTAAATATTTCCTGGTAGCTATTTTATTTGTACTATTTGATGTTGAGATAATTTTCTTTTATCCTTATGCGGTAAATTTTAGAGAATTAGGATGGAGAGGATTTGGAGCAATATGTATGTTTATTGGATTTTTTCTAGTTGGCTTTTTCTATATTTTTAAGAAAGGCGGATTAAACTGGGAAGATTAAAAAGGCCGGATATTTTTATTGTGAGCAAAAGGAATAATTGACAAATTAAAAAAATTAAGAAATGGCACGTCCTGTTCAATATAATATTACTAACAAACCTTTGGAAAAACCTATATCCTACGTTTCGGCACCTGAAGGTTACGAAGGCCAGGGTTATTTCGCCTCTAAGCTTAGTGATGTTGTTGGTTTAGCAAGAAAAAATTCTATTTGGCCTTTGCCGTTCGCTACCAGTTGTTGCGGTATCGAATTTATGGCACTTATGGCTTCCCATTATGACCTTGCCCGCTTTGGTTCTGAAAGGGTGAGTTTTACTCCACGTCAATGTGATCTCTTAATGGTAATAGGAACCATTGCAAAAAAAATGGCTCCCGTTGTAAAACAGGTTTACCTCCAGATGGCGGAGCCCCGCTGGGTTTTGGCTATGGGAGCTTGCGCCAGCAGCGGTGGTATTTTTGACACCTATTCTGTCTTGCAGGGAATTGACCAGATCATTCCCGTGGATGTATATGTTCCGGGGTGTCCTCCACGGCCTGAAGCGGTGATAGACGGTTTTATGCGTGTACAGGAATTAGTAGGGCACGAGGATCTGAGAAGGAGGCATTCTGGTAAATACCAGGAACTGATGGATACTTATGGAATTCAGTAATTGATTTTTAGGATTTTAATATTAATATTTTCAAATTAATGTATGGCTTTAACGAACGAAATAATCAGGCAGAAATTAATTGAAAAATTTGGGGATGAATTAAGCGGATGGGAAGAGCCTTATGGCATGCTTTCTTTCACTTCAGATAAGAAACTGAATCTGAAAATATTGCAGTTTTTATATGATGACCCTTCCCTTGAATTTCATTTTCTTACAGATCTTTGCGCGGTACATTATCCCGATAATACAGGAAAGGAATTGGCCGTCGTTTATCATTTACATAATTTAAAAGAGAATATACGGCTTCGCTACAAAGTTTTTACAGAGATTGAAAAACCTGATGTTTTCAGTGTCACTGCTTTGTTTTCAGCAGCCAATTGGATGGAAAGAGAAACGTACGATTTTTATGGGGTTAATTTTGTAGGCCATCCAAATTTAAAGAGGATCTTGAATGTAGATGAAATGGAATATTTTCCATTGCGAAAAGAATATCCGTTGGAAGATCAAAAGCAGACAGATAAAGACAATGAAATGTTTGGACGTGAAGGTCGTACGCCTTCTTTTAGTATGAAAGAAGATTCCTTATGATAGTGAACCAACAAATAAGGAAGAAAATTATTTTGTGAAGGAAGGCGACAGGTTTTAGGGAGAACCAATATCAAAAGGGATGACGAATTTTTATTTCAGGAATAAGTTTATTATAAGGAATATATTCTTAGCATTTATTTTATTATCTACTCTTATTTTCCCTGATGATCTTTATAAATATGTTTTCGTAGGGGTGGGGTAGGTATTTCGATATTAAATGTGAAACAAGAATTTTAGAAAACAAAAAGGAAAAGAAACTCATTTCTAAATAGAGTTTGTGGCAAAAAAATAAAAATCATGAGTGAACACGTTACCTTACCAGAAGGAAATGTTGAAAAACAAACTACTACAATAAATCTCGGGCCAACTCATCCTGCCACCCACGGTGTGTTTCAGAATGTGATAGAACTGGACGGAGAAACAATAGTAAGCGCTGAACAAACGGTTGGTTACATTCACCGTGCTTTTGAAAAAATAGCTGAACACAGGACGCCTTACCAGATCACCACCCTGACCGACAGGTTAAACTATTGTTCTGCGCCTCTTAATAACATGGGCTGGCACATCACCTGTGAAAAATTACTGGGAATAAAAACTCCCAAACGCGTAGATTATTTACGGATTATTATCATGGAACTTTCGCGCATTTCAGATCACCTGATATGTAATTCAATTGTAGGGGTTGATACAGGTGCCTTTTCAGGATTTCTTTATGTGATGCAATATCGCGAACTCATTTATGAGATTTATGAAGAGATATGTGGATCTCGTCTTACCACCAACATGGGAAGAATAGGAGGGTTTGAAAGGAATTTCACTCCGCAGGCGTTTGAAAAATTGGAGAAATTTATCAAAGAATGGCCTGTAGTTCTTAAAGAATTTAATGACCTTTTTGTTCGCAACAGGATATTTATGGATCGTACCAAAGGCGTTGGACCTATATCTGCTGAAAGGGCGTTGAATTATGGTTTTACCGGTCCGAATTTGAGAGCAGCAGGAGTAGATTATGATGTTAGAATCCATACGCCATACAGCAGCTACGAAGATTTTGATTTTACAATTCCTGTTGGAACAACCGGAGATTGCTATGATAGATTTTTGGTGCGTGACCAGGAAATGTGGCAAAGTCTTGAATTAATAAAACAGGCTTACCAGAAGGTACAGGAATTTAAAGGCGCAGAAGCAGAAGTGTTTCATGCGGATGTGCCGGATTATTATTTGCCTGATAAAAAAGATGTATATTCAAAAATGGAATCACTTATTTATCATTTTAAAATAATAATGGGTGAAACCCTGATGCCAGTTGGAGAAGTTTATTCTTCGATAGAAGCTGCCAATGGCGAATTGGGATTCTATTTAATAACCGATGGAGGAAGATCTCCCTATCGTCTTCATTTCAGAAGGCCCTGTTTCATTTATTACCAGGCTTATTCTGAATTGAC
>JBDTKU010000074.1:0-37849 GCA_039935135.1 Ginsengibacter sp.
ATTTATCCTAATCCTACAGGAGGGCCATTGATAGTTTTAATTCCTAATATCCTGGTAGGTACAAATGCTATTTTATCAGATGTTGGCGGAAGAACCATTTCCATAATAAAATTGAGTAATAATAGTAATCTTATAAATTTGGGCAATGTAGCTTCTGATGTTTACTTCCTAAAATTTGCAGATGGTAATGTTAGGGAGATTATCAGGCAATAGAATAAATAGAATTTTCTATTATTTAAAAACAGGACTGCCTCCCAACCAGGGGCGGTCTTTTTGTTTGGCCAGGACACGTGTATTAGCTATTTTCTCCGCCAACAAGCTTTTAGCAGCACTTAATGGCCGATTTTGATCATATTGAATTGGAGCGATATGGCGGCAACTATTCTTAATAAAGCAAAATAAGAATTGTCAATATTTGTTGATTCACTATTAGATTAAGTTTAGCCTGCAAACCACTTCATAAATTCTTATATTTGAAAATCAATTTTTAAAGATGGCCATTGCTTCTAAAAAGTTTCGCCACACCAATATGAAAGCTTCTCATTTCGTCTTCTTTCTTTTACTCTCTCTCTATTCATTTGCCTGCGGAAGCAACAGCAATAGTAAAAGCGCGAATATTGATTCTTCGCTGATTGTAAGAAATGCAGCGTCGGTTGATTTGCAAAAAGGAAAGATCATCAGCAACGTGGTTTGCCAGGCAGATCCATCAAAATCTTACGCTTTATATATTCCTGAAATAAGCAGCAATAAACCGATGCCGGTAATTTATTTTTTCGATCCTCATGGCGATGGTTTGTTGCCTGTCAAAAAATATAAAGCCTTGGCCGATCGCTTTCATTTTATTTTGGCCGGAAGTAGCAATTCAAAAAATGGAAACAACTTTGATGATGCGGAAAATATTTTTGATGCGATGAAGGAAGATGTGCCCAAAAGAATTCCCGTTGATGCGGGTAGAATTTATCTCTGCGGTTTTTCAGGTGGAGCAAAAGTGGCCACTTTTCTTGGATTGCATTTTCCAGGAATAAAAGGTGTAATAGCAATCGGTGCCGGATTGGAAGACATAACCTTAGCCGGAAATTTTAAATTCAGTTATACGGCCATCACAGGCAATGGAGATTTGAATATGACTGACCTGGTTTCCATTGATAAAATTTTGGAGAAAACAACAACACATCACAGGATCATCTTTTTTGATGGCATACATGAATGGGCCCCTGAAAGCACGATGGATATTGCTTTGGAAGGTTTGCAACTGGATGCAATGAGGGATAATTTAATTCCAAAAGACACTTCATTTATCAACCAGTTTGTCTCAGGAATGACAAGAAAGATTGAAGAAGAAGCAAATGATAACGGATGGATAAAAGCGCAACAAAACTGCAAGCTCGCTGCCGCCTTGCTTGAGGAGGTAACGGACCAGGTAAACTGGTTTCACCAAAAAGAAAATTCAATTGAAAATACGGCTGCTTTTCAAAAAGAAGAAAATGAAAGACAAATATTATTGCAGAAAGAGGAAAGTTTAAAATCCCTTTACCAGCAAAAGTTCATGAATAGTGATGAAAATTATTGGAACAAAACAATAAGTGAGGTTATGGTAAAAGCCAAAGCAAAAACTTCGGAAGGCCAGATGTATCAGCGGTTACAGGCATATCTTTCCCTGGCTTTTTATTCCATCAGCAGCCAGATGATCAATAAGGATCAAAATAAAGCAGCGGATTTTTATGTTTCACTTTATAAATTGGCCGACCCCACCAACAGCGAGGTATGGTATTTTTCTGCCATTGTAGATGCACGAAATAATAATGCGGTAAAGGCCAAAGAAGATTTAGAAAAGGCCATAGCGTTAGGTTTTAATGATACAAAACGTCTGGAAATACAGCCTGAGTTTTCCAATGGCACTGTGCGCATCAATATCAATGAAATTGAAAAGAAGATGAAATGATTGATTGAACTCAATTACAAAATAAGAATCCGTCTTTTTTGCCTGCCTTTGCCGGTAGGCAGGTTGCTTCACTGCAACTATGTCATCTTAAATCCTTCCAAAAATTTAGTGGTGAAATTCCCTTTCCTGAAGTCTTCATTCTGCATCAGTTGAAGATGAAAAGGAATGGTAGTCTTGATGCCTTCAATCACATATTCACTCAAAGCCCTGTACATCGTGTCTATCGCTTCATCGCGGGTTTGAGCCATAGTAATGAGTTTGCCAATCATACTGTCATAATAGGGAGGAATCACGTAGCCCGAATAGCAATGGCTATCAATACGGACTCCATGGCCACCAGGCTGATGAAGAACCGTGATGCGCCCGGGAGAAGGACGAAAATCATTATAAGGATCTTCCGCATTGATCCTGCATTCAATAGCATGCATTTCAGGATAATAATTTCTGCCTGAAATCTTTTCTCCGGCGGCAATTTTTATTTGTTCTTTTATTAAATCATAATTTATTACTTCTTCCGTAACACAATGTTCCACCTGGATCCTGGTGTTCATTTCCATGAAATAAAAATTACGGTTTTTATCTACCAGGAACTCAACTGTACCTACGCTTTCATAATTAATGGCTGAAGCG
This sequence comes from Ginsengibacter sp., assembly GCA_039935135.1. GTDB lineage: Bacteria > Bacteroidota > Bacteroidia > Chitinophagales > Chitinophagaceae > Ginsengibacter. The sequence continues at coordinate 2,573 of JBDTKU010000074.1, forward strand.
GCCTTGATAGCAGCTTCGCCCATTCTTTCCCTAAGCTCGGGAGTCATAAAAGGTGATGGAGATTCTTCCACTAATTTTTGGTGACGGCGCTGGATAGAACAATCTCTTTCACTAAGGTGACAAACATTTCCGTATTGATCTCCTGCAATTTGTATTTCAATGTGGCGTGGCTCTTCCACAAACTTTTCCATATAGATGCCGTCATTTTTAAATGACGCCGCCGCTTCAATCTTTGCAGTTTCAAAAGCTTTTTCCATATCCTTCTCGCTCCAAACTACACGCATTCCTTTTCCACCACCACCTGCCGTAGCTTTTAAAATTATGGGGTAACCCACTTCTTTTGCTGATTTTTTCGCATGAGCCACATCGGCTATTAGCCCTTCAACACCAGGCACAACAGGCACTCCGGCAATGATCATTGTTTCTTTCGCTGTAATCTTATCCCCCATTGAATTGATCATGGCAGGTGTTGGCCCGATAAACTTTATTCCATGGTCAAAACATATCTGCGCAAATTTTGCATTCTCTGAAAGAAAGCCGTAACCCGGATGGATGGCATCGGCATTGGTAATTTCAACGGCCGCCATTATCTGAGGCATATTGAGGTAGCTATCTATGCTTGGGGGTTTCCCGATACAAACTGCTTCATCAGCAAATTTTACATGAAGGCTGTCTTTATCCGCCGTGGAATATACCGCCACCGTTTTTATGCCCATTTCTTTACAAGTGCGAATAATTCGAAGAGCAATCTCTCCCCTGTTGGCAATAAGTATTTTTTTAAACATTTTTTAATTTGCTAATTAGCTGATTAGCTAATATGCTAATTGGCTGCTAATCTCAGTTTTTAATTTTTAAGAATAAATTAAATACAATTTAGATAATTGCTAAAAAATAAAAAAACTCATTAAATAACTTACCGGGTTTTTCCTTTTAGCAGTTCCTAAAATCTTATTAAGAACTTTTTGAACCGATTCAAGTTTTAAAAGTAATGAATCGCATTCAGGATATTTGTTTGAATAACTGCACAGCAAAAGCCAGTATTGAGTTTCATCTGCTTCTTTTGCAGCAATATTAATTTTATGAATAAAGTCAGCTTTACTTTCAGCATTTTGAGCTTCGGTCGAGTTTGCACCAATAGAAGTACCTGACTTGAGTAACTGCCTGCTGATTGTATATTTTATCTTCTCATCAAGAAGATCGCAATAGTCTATTATTAATAATGAAAATTCGAAAGTGAGTTTTAAAATAGGGTTTGATTCTATTTCTTCCTTTTTCATAAATAGTATTTTACAACGAAAGAGAAAATCTACGGAGGTTTCATCAGCAAATTAGCTAATTAGCACATCAGCCAAGTAACACATTAACGAATTAAGCAGGCTCCACCAAAAACAATGGCTGGTCAAATTCTACCGGCGAAGCATCTTCTACCAAAACTTTTACCACCTTTCCTGCAACTTCACTTTCTATTTCATTAAATAATTTCATGGCTTCAATAATACAAACCACCTGGCCCACTTCCACTTCATCACCCACACTTACGAAAATAGGCTTATCAGGTCCTGCCTGACGATAAAAAGTCCCAATCATAGGACTTTTTACGGTTAAAAAATTGTCTGGCTTTGCAGACCCCGACTTACTTTCAGATGATTTTAGCAAAGAGTCACCTGATGCCTGCGCAGCGGGAAGTTGCATCGCCTGAACTGGTTGCATCATTGGCTGGCCAAAAATTTGGGCTGGTTCTTTTTTCTGCTTGATGGTAATTTTAAATCCCTCTTTTTCGATCATCAATTCACCGATATTGCTTTTGTTGACAAGCTTTACCAATTCATGAATTTGTTTAATGTCCATATTGGAAATTATATTTAGGTTTTGGGTAACTAGTGGCTAAGTTACTTTATAAATTGAAAATTAGATAGATAAATGTAAATAAAAAATCGTGCCCTGTAATTTTTATTCTTTAACTCTTTCCACATATTCACCGCTTTTGGTATTCACTCTTATCAATTCTCCTTCATTCACGAACAAAGGAACATTAACCGTAGCTCCAGTCTCTACAGTAGCCGGTTTCAGCGTTTTCGTTGCAGTATCTCCTTTCATTCCTGGCTCGCTGTAGGTAACCAGCAATACAATTTTATCAGGAAGTTCAACCCCCATGGGCAAATCGGTTTCTGTATTGATCAACACAGATACTTCCTGCCCGTCTTTTAAAAACTGGGGAGCATCTACCATTTCAGGAGCCACCACAATTTGCTCATAATTTTCAGTGTTCATAAAAGTGTACCCGGTATCATCTTTAAAAAGATATTGATATGGCTGTTTTTCAACTCTTACAGGAAAAACGGTCTCTCCACTGTTCCAGGTTTGTTCTATGGTGCGGCCATTGTCAACGCCTTTCAGCTTTGCCCAAACTTTAGCACCGGCACGGGCAGTTTTATTTTGTCCAAAATCGACTACCGTGTAAAGGCTGCCGTCAATTTTTAAAATCAAACCTGTTCTTATATCCGAAGTAGATGCCATAAAAAAAAATTTTGAGGGGGCAAAGGTAAAAGAATTGTTTTATTGTTGAACCGGAAAATAGGAAGTTGAAAGAAGACAAAGACAATCTTTTGAAAAAAATGAATTTCTTAAACAACTGCTAAACTGCTGAAGGAACCTTCTTCCATTCAAACTTTTACATAGCTTTATTGAAAATTTGTCCGTGAAATATTTATTCGTTTTCCTTGCAGGAATTTTGATTTCCACTTCTGCTTTTTGCCAAAAAGATTCAACAGAACAACCAGCGCCCTACCTTGAATATCCAACTATTCCCGCATTCACTCTTTATAAAGCACCCGACAGCACTGCATTTACGCGGGAAGATTTGCAAAAAAACAAGAACACCATATTTATAGTTTTTAGTCCTGATTGCAGTCATTGCCAGAATGAAGCAAAAATGATTACTGAAAATATAAAGCAATTTAAAAACACACAATTTGTGATGCTTACCTATTTGCCCTACGAGGAAATGATGGCATTTTACAAAGTGTTCCGTATCTACAATTATCCGGAAATCACCATGGCCAGGGACACTAAATTTTATTTTCCTGTTTATTTCAGGGTAAGAAATTTACCAGGCATTTATATTTATGATAAAAAAGGCCATTTCAAAAAATCATTCGAGGGTGATGTAAAAACTGAAACCATCCTGGCCGAATTGTAAATTTCATTTTTGGAAAATATTAAAATAAAAAACTTGTCTATTTGTTTGCCTACTGGTAAACAGGTTCGTTCACTGCTAATTAAATCTTAAAATCACCTTACCATTCTCCACTTAGGTGATTTTTATTAGTTTTATAAAAAAATTACTAATGAAAAGATTTTTAGTTCTCCTTTCCTGTTTATTCATTTCTTGTGCAGGATTTTCTCAATCAAAGGTTACCACAGCCAACACTCCGGAGTATATCAAGAATCCCACTGTTCCTGACTTTACGATTTATACAGCCCCTGACAGCACTACTTTCACCAATCATGATCTCAAAAAAAATAAGCCTACTTTATTAATGATCTTTAGCCCTGAATGTGGCCATTGCCAGAATACAACCAGGGAATTGGAAAAATATATGGATCATTTTAAGAACACCCAAATTGTAATGGTTACGTGGCTTCCTTATACAGAGATGATGGCGTTCTATCATAATTATAAAATTGCCGAATATCCTCAAATAACTATTGGATGGGATAAGAAAGATTTCTTCCTGGGTTATTATCATGTTCAGATGTATCCTGATTTGGTGGTTTATAATAAAGAAGGCAAATACGTCAATTCTTTCAGCGGCGAAATTAAGATGGATGATGTGGTCAAAGCGCTTAATCAATAATTAGTTTATTCTCAATTGTGTTTTTTAGAAATTGATAGAATCAGTTTATTGTAAATCCTAATTCCCACCCGTAAAATAATTATATAATACCTTTGGGCAATATTCATATTTTTTAAAATTAATAACACAATAAAATGAAAGTAACCGTAGTAGGCGCCGGTGCAGTAGGCGCTACATCCGCCGACAACATTGCCCGGAAAGAACTTTGTGAAGAATTGGTGTTGCTCGACATCAAGGAAGGAATTACCGAAGGTAAAGCAATGGATTTCGCGCAAAGCCAGACTCTTTTGGGAAGCGATACGAAAATTATCGGAAGCACCAATGATTATTCAAAAACCAAAGGCAGCAACGTGGTAGTGATCACTTCCGGTATTCCGCGTAAACCAGGAATGTCGCGTGAAGAATTAATTGGAATCAACGCTGACATCGTTGAAGGGGTAGCTTTAAAAATTTTAGAGCAATCGCCTGATGCTATTTTTGTAGTGATCAGCAACCCGATGGATACGATGGCTTATCTTGCTTTAAAAGCAACTAAACTTCCCAAAAACAGGATCATCGGAATGGGAGGAATTTTAGACAGTGCGAGGTTTAAATATTTTCTATCAACCGCTATGAACGTCTCTGCGCAAGACTTGCAGGCCGTTGTGATCGGTGGACATGGAGATAAGACAATGATTCCTCTGACCAGATTAGCCACTTACAACAGTACTCCTGTATCCAATTATTTAGACGAGGAAGCGCTCAATAAAGTAGCAGCAGATACAATGGTGGGCGGAGCAACTCTTACCAAATTATTAGGAACCAGCGCATGGTATGCGCCAGGAGCCGCAGCAGCTACCCTGGTGGAAGCGATAGTGCGCGACGAGAAAAAATTAATTCCTTGTTCAGTTATGCTTGATGGCGAATATGGACAAAAAGATATTTGTATCGGCGTTCCGGTAGTTATCGGAAAAAATGGATGGGAAAAAATAATTGACTTTAAACTGAATGATGAAGAAAAAGAAAAGTTCAGTAAAAGCGCCGAAGCAGTAAGGAGTATGAATGCGGCATTGAAAAAGTTAAGTTGATTAACCAGGATTTTTTTTATAAAAGAACCGGCGTAAAAAAAACTTTACGCCGGTTTTTTTTTCAGAAATCGGTTAAGCTGCCCACAAAGGATAACCAATGAAAAGTTATCTTTGAATTAAATTAAATAAGAATTCCAGTAAAGCAACAAATAACAGTAATTTCTATTTTATCCATTCACCAAAAATCATTTCCCAATGGGACAAGATCTTTTTCAATCGCCGGATTATTTTAACGTAGATGAATTGCTCACAGACGAACATAAACTGATTAGGGAAAGTGTTCGCAATTATGTCAAAAAAGAAATTTCGCCAATCATTGAAGAGTATGCTCAAAAGGCAGAATTTCCTCAGCAAATCGTAAAACAATTGGGAGATCTTGGATGCTTTGGACCTACAGTTCCGCAGGAATATGGTGGCGGGGGCCTGGATTATATTTCTTACGGCCTTATGATGCAGGAGTTGGAGCGCGGCGACAGCGGCGTGCGCAGCACTGCCAGCGTGCAAGGCTCTTTGGTAATGTTTCCCATTTATGAATTTGGAAATGAAGAGCAACGAAAAAAATATTTACCCAAATTAGCAAGTGGTGAATGGCTGGGTTGCTTTGGCCTTACAGAACCTGATCACGGTAGCGATCCAAGCGGAATGCTGAGTAATTTTAAACCTGCCCGTTCCGCAGGCGGGGATGCAGGTGATCATGTTATTTTGAATGGAAGCAAGATGTGGATAAGCAATGCGCCTTTTGCGCAGGTGGCCGTTGTTTGGGCAAAAGATGAAACCGGGGAAATTCATGGATTGATACTTGAAAGAGGGATGGAAGGTTTTACGACACCCACTACACATGGCAAATGGAGTCTCCGTGCCAGCGCTACAGGTGAACTGGTTTTTGATAATGTGAAAGTTCCAAAAGAAAATATTTTACCCAATGTAAAAGGATTGAAAGGCCCCCTGAGTTGCCTTACCAAAGCCCGTTACGGAATTGCCTGGGGAGCAGTTGGCGCAGCAATGGATTGTTACGATACGGCCTTGCAGTATTCAAAAGAAAGAATCCAGTTTGATCAGCCAATCGGAGGATTTCAATTGCAACAAAAAAAATTAGCTGAGATGATCACGGAAATAACAAAAGCACAATTACTAAACTGGCGGTTGGGTGTTTTAATGAATGAAAAGAAAGCTACTCCACAACAGGTGAGCATGGCAAAAAGAAACTCGTGTGAAATAGCAACCAACATCGCTCGTGACGCCCGTCAAATGCTTGGCGGCATGGGCATCACGGGCGAATACCCTATCATGCGCCACATGATGAACCTCGAAAGTGTGATCACTTATGAAGGCACCCATGACGTGCATCTTTTGATAACAGGAATGGATGTTACAGGATTGAATGCGTTTAAATAAATTGTTCAAAATAGATTTTGTAAATTGCTTACATGAAAACAAGAATATATAAAAATATTGTCGCGGATGATGAAGTTTGTAGTGGCAGACCAACTATTGATGGTACCAGAATAACTGTGAAAACCATCATTGGTCATCTACTAGAAGGAGACAGTGAAGAAATAATATTAAGAGGTTTCCCTCGGCTCACGAAAAACGATATAACAACCATTAAAGAATATGCAAGTTTGCAATTCGATCCTCAATTTTTTGTAAAGGCATTCTAATTATCTTAAATGAAATATCTGATTGATGAAAATTTACCTGATTATTTAAATGCCTGGTCATCCAATGAATTTCTTCATGTAACCAAAATTGCCACGTCGGTCCCTGATAGAGAAATATGGAAATTCGCATGTGATAATAATTTAATTATTGCGACAAAAGATTCAGATTTTCATGAAAGAATTTTATACACAGAACCACCCCCAAAAGTTATATTGTTCAAAATAGGAAATACTTCAACACCATTTTTAGAAGAATTTTTATCCCGTTATTGGCAAGAAATAGAAGAACAAATTACGTCAGCCAAATTGGTTCTTGTCTTCAGAGATAAAATTGAAGGACTAAAATAATTTTGAGTTGTAGAAGATAAAATAAAAACTTTGAATCAGAATATTTTTTTAATCGGTTTTATGGGAAGCGGAAAGTCTTACTGGGGCCATATATGGGCACTTGAAGAGGGATATACTTTTTATGACCTGGATACAGAAATAGAAAAAGTTTTTGAACTGCCGGTTGAGCAGATCTTTGAAAAACACGGGGAAGAAAAATTCAGGGAAATGGAAAGATATCATTTGCGCAAATTTGAAAGCTCTAAAAAATGCCTGGTAGCCTGTGGCGGTGGAGCACCCTGCTTTTTCGATAATCTTGAATGGATGAAGCAGCATGGAGTGGTTATTTATTTAAAAGCTTCACCAGAATATATTTTAAAAAGGGTGATGGACGAAACCGAAAAAAGGCCATTATTAAAAAAAATAAATTCTTCCGAATTGCTTTTTTTTATCGAGCAAAAATTAAAGGAACGCGATCCGGTATATTTGCAGGCTGATCATGTATTGGAAGTATCATCGCTTAATAAAAATTCATTAAAGCTTCTGCAGGAGAAAGAACAAAAAAAATAAAAAAATTATGCATAAAGGATTTATAAAAACTGCGGCAATATTAGGAGCTCTTTCAGTGGCAATCGGTGCATTCGCGGCTCACACTTTAAAAGGGGCTATCTCAGATTATGCTTTGGAAATATTTGAAACTTCCGTTAAATACCAATTCTATCACGTGTTTGGCCTGTTAGCGGTAGGGATTATTTATAAAGAATTTCCCGGCAAAATGCTGCTTTGGGCTGGAAGATTATTTATAGCAGGCATTATTTTATTCTCGGGCTCGCTCTATATCCTTGCAGCGATAAAAGCGGCTGTACAACCGGGATACAACTGGATTGGCGCCATTACTCCTTTGGGTGGCCTGTGTTTTATTCTCGGCTGGATTTTTCTTTTTATAGGATGCAAAAGAAAATAATTGAGAATTGATTTTTTCCTAAACAAAAATTAAATAACCGCCCTTGATTTTAATCGGCTAAAAAATGAATATTCCATTTCCTATCTTTGTTGCCAATGGCATCTAACGGAAAAAAAAACAGTAAATCAAAGACGGCAAATTCTTCTAAATTGAAAGCTGATAAAGTAGAAAAAATAGAAGTGAAAAAATTAATCCATGATGAACGTTCGCACAAAATAGCAGGCGTCGTACTGATCCTGATTGCTTTTTTGTTATTCACCGCTTTTACTTCTTATTTATTTACATGGCAACAAGACCAGTCGGGTATCAGGGATGCCAAAATTTTATTTCCTGACAGTAGCCAACATTTTGCCAATTCTTTAGGAACATTCGGCGCTTACATTTCTGACTTATTTTTTCGTTCAGGTTTTGGAATAGCTTCTTATTTATTTTGCTTCTTTTTCTTTGTAGTCGGCGTTAATCTTTTTGCACCGCGAAAAATTTTTTCAGTAAAAAGAAATGTAAGATATGTGATCGCAGGACTTTTAGTGGTCAGCGTGTGCGCCTCTTTTATTTTTCATTCACCTCATCCACGGGCATTTGGTTCTGCAAACCCTGAATTCTTTTGGGGCGGCAAAGTAGGTGACATGATCAATGACTGGTTGCAACAAATGATAGGATATGTGGGCACATTTGCACTTTTATTTGTTGGGTTGCTTAGTTATGTCATCTGGCATTTTAACCCGGCATTTAATTTTAACAAAGTAAGAAACCTTAAGAATTCTTTGTTTACTGGCACCTTTACAGATGATCTTTCCAATCAAACTGAAGAAGAAGTCACCTCCTCTCCTATCGCGCCTTTGACATCAAATCCTTTGAAGAAAAATACCGATTTTGACCATGATTTTGAAGTGGTGGAAAAAGAAGAACCAGTATTTACGGATAGGTTTAAGAAAGAAGAAAAGAAAGCCTTGGTAAGAGACAATGCGCCCGAAAGTGGATTAACGCTGGAGGTAAAAAATGCGGAAGCTTTGGAGGATGAAAACGAAGAGCCAATTCCGGTAAAGCCAAAAATCTCACAACAGCCTTATGACCCGGTCCTGGATTTAAGAAATTATAAATATCCTACCCTTGATCTGTTGGAAAATCATGGCAGCGACAAAATTGTACAGGACGTTTCAGAACTGGAAGACAATAAAAATCAGATTATCCATACGCTACGGAATTACGATATAGAAATCCAGAAAATTTTTGCAACCGTTGGTCCTACTGTTACGCTGTATGAGATCATTCCTGCTCCGGGCGTGCGAATTTCGCGCATCAAAAACCTTGAAGATGATATCGCTCTGAGCCTTTCCGCGCTTGGTATCCGCATCATCGCGCCAATCCCCGGAAAAGGAACTATCGGAATTGAAGTTCCTAATCTTAAGAAGACGATCGTGAGCATGAAAACGCTGTTGAATTCTGATAAATTTGTCAACAACAATTACACTTTGCCCATCGCTATTGGTAAGAGAATTGACAACGAAAACTTTATTGTTGATCTTACTTCCATGCCGCATTTGCTGATGGCAGGCGCTACTGGACAGGGAAAATCAGTTGGCCTTAATGCGATTTTGGTTTCACTTTTATATAAAAAACATCCTTCACAATTAAAGCTCGTTTTAATTGATCCGAAAAAAGTAGAATTAAGTATTTATAAAACAATCGAAAAGCATTTTCTGGCTAAACTTCCCGGAGAGGAAGATGCTATTATTACCGATACCAAAAAAGTAATTCATACGTTGAATGCTCTGTGCACTCTGATGGACATCCGCTACGATTTATTAAAGGAAGCGGGAACGAGGAACATAAAGGAATACAATCAAAAATTTGTAGCAAGAAAACTGAATCCTGAAAAAGGACATGAATTTTTACCTTTTATTGTGTTGGTAATAGATGAATTTGCGGATCTCATAATGACTGCGGGAAAAGAAGTGGAGCTGCCGATTGCGCGGTTAGCGCAGCTTGCAAGGGCCGTAGGAATTCACCTGATCATTGCTACGCAGCGTCCTTCTGTGAATATTATTACCGGTACGATCAAAGCAAACTTTCCTGCGCGAATTGCGTTTAAGGTGAGTAGTAAAATCGACAGCCGGACTATCCTGGATATTGGTGGTGCTGAGCAGTTGATTGGAAAAGGCGATATGCTAATCAGCTATAATGGAGAACTTACAAGACTTCAATGCGCTTTCGTGGATACGCCGGAGGTAGATAAGATCACTGATTTTATTGGAGAACAGCAGGGCTATACTGAGGCATTTATGTTGCCTGAATATGTGGACGAAAAAGAATTTGAGAATAAATCTTTTGACGCCAATGATCGCGATCCGCTTTTTGATGATGCTGCAAAACTGATTGTTCACAGTCAGAGCGGAAGCACTTCTTTATTACAGCGCCGGATGAAGTTGGGATATAACCGTGCGGGCAGATTAATGGATCAGTTGGAAGCAGCCGGGATCGTAGGGCCAAGCCAGGGAAGCAAAGTACGGGATGTGATGGTAAAGACAGAGGCCGAACTGCAGCAATATTTGAACTTAAGTTAACAGTAAACTAACAAATAATTGATATTTCTATTTTTACTTTACTGCCTCTTCTATTTCGTCAAATACAATACCGCTGTGGCTTTCATTATAAATGCATTTGCCATTATTGATCACCAGCACCTGCGGCGATTGGTGACGAACTCCAAAGTCGGAAGCAATTTTATTAGATATATTCCTGTACTTTATCAGGTCAAGCAGGTAAAAATTAACTCCATTGGGAGCTTCCTGCCGGTCAAGCCTGTTTTTAACCATGCTACTTGTACCACACCGAGTGCTATGTTTGAAAATGACTTGTGGTATAGAATTAGAATCAGTAACTATTTGGGTAAGTTGCTTTTCATCTTGTAAAGGAATCCAGTTCATGCTGTTTTTGAATAAATATTAAATAACAAAGCCTGCTGTCATAGGACATCCGGTTTTTCGGGAGCTACTGCATGAAGAAACGGTAAAAACCAAAAGGCATGCCACCAGCACTAGCAAAAATAATTTTTTCATTGATAATGGTTTAATTGGATTTGATTTGCAAATTTAAAACAAGGGTTTTAATGTAATTATTTAAAAACGGTTTATATTTCAACCTTTAGAATTAATTAACGAAATACCGATCTAAAAATTATGCACATTCATTTTATTTCCATTGGCGGAAGTGTAATGCACCAATTGGCAATTGCTTTAAAGCACAAAGGATACCAGGTGACAGGAAGTGATGATGAAATATTTGAACCGGCGGCAACCAACCTAAAAAATGAAGGCTTGCTGCCGCCGAAAGAAGGCTGGTTTCCCGGCTCAATCAACAAAGAGATTGATGCCATTATATTAGGAATGCACGCAAAAGAAGACAATCCCGAGCTGCAAAAAGCAAAGGAATTAGGATTAAAAATCTATTCATTTCCTGAATACATTTTCAAGGAAAGCCTGCATAAAAAAAGAATAGCCGTTGGGGGAAGTCATGGCAAAACCACTACCACAGCTATGATTATGCACGTGTTAAAAAATTTAAATCATGATTTTGATTACCTGGTTGGCGCGTCTTTAAAAGGGTTTGAGCAGAGTGTAAAAATAACCGATGCTCCGGTAATAGTTTGCGAAGCAGATGAATATCCCGCAAGTACTATAGAAAAAAAGCCAAAATTTCATTTCCTGTTTCCACACATAGCTGTAATTACAGGAATTGCCTGGGATCACATTAATGTGTTTCCCACTTTTGATTTTTATCTTGAACAGTTTGTAATTTTTATAAGAAAAATTGAAAAAAGCGGGTATCTTATTTATAACGAAACTGATACTGTTTTAAAAGTCCTGGTTGAATCCAATCTTAGAACTGATATAAATTATATCCCTTACTCACTTCCTGACCATGTCATTGAAAATGGGATTACAAAGGTTTCCATCGGAAATACAAGAACATATTTAAAAGTTTTTGGTAACCATAATCTTTTAAATTTGCAGGCAGCGTGGCTGGTTTGCAAAGAGTTGGGAATAAAAGAGGATGCGTTTGCTGATGCAATCTCCAATTTTGAGGGAGCAGCTAAAAGATTACAATTGATTGCCCAGAAAAATGGATGTAATATATACAGGGATTTTGCCCACGCACCAAGTAAAGTGAAAGCAAGCATTAACGCAGTGAAAGAACAATTTCCTGGCAAAAAGCTAATTGGAATTTTAGAATTGCATACATTTAGCAGCCTCAACAAGAATTTTATGCAGGAGTATAAAGGTGCCATGGACAAGGCTGATGGAGCAATTGTTTTCTACAGTAAGCATGCGCTTGAATTAAAAAGAATGGATTTTTTAGATCCGGGATTAGTTAAGATTGGTTTTCAAAAAGACCAACTTGATGTGATCACCGAAAGAGAAAAATTAGAGCAGAAAATAAAAAGTTATAATTTTAATAATACAAATTTCCTGTTTATGAGCAGCGGAAATTACGACGGACTGGATATTTTGACCACTTTAAATATATAATTTTAAACCACTAAAACCTATATGTCATTACAATTAACGCGACCTCTTGTTTTTATTGATCTTGAAACCACCGGAATTAATATCGCTCTCGACCGGATCATTGAAATTGCAATTATTAAAATCTCCCCTGACAAAAGCCGTCAGGTGAAACACAGATTAATAAATCCTCTAATGCCGATTCCCAAAGCAAGCACTGATATTCATGGAATCACAGATGAGAAAGTGAAAGATGCACCTTCTTTTAAAGACGTGGCTAATGAGTTGAAGCAATTCATCGATAACGCCGACCTTTCAGGATATAATTCAAACCGGTTTGACATTCCATTGCTCATGGAAGAATTTTTGCGGGCTGGCATCTCATTAGATATGTCCAACAGGAGAATGCTGGATGTCCAGACGATATTTCACATGATGGAAAAAAGAACCCTCGCTGCGGCCTATAAATTTTATTGTGAAAAAGAACTGGTGGATGCCCATTCTGCAGAAGCTGATGCCACAGCCACCTGGGAAATATTGGAAGCTCAATTGGAAAGATACCAGAATTTGGGCGATACGATCGATACCGTTCTTCAATTTACAGGAGAAGAAAAGTACGTGGATTTTGCTCGACGGTTTATTATGGATAATGATGTGGAAGTTTTTAATTTTGGAAAACACAAAGGACGAAGTGTGGCCCAGGTTTTAAAGGCTGAACCTCAATATTATGACTGGATGATGAAGGGAGATTTTCCATTGCACACTAAACAAAAACTTACGGAGATTTTTAACAGAACTTTGCTTAAGAAATAAAAATTGATAAATCGTTTTTGAAAACCCATAACAAATAATGTAGTAATTTCATTCTAATACAGCCATATTTGGAAAAGCTTTTAATTATACCTACTTATAATGAAAGGGAAAATGTTACTCTTTTACTAAAAACTGTATTCGGTTTACAAGAAGATTTTCATGTCCTCATTATCGACGATGGCTCACCGGATGAAACTGCAGAGATTGTCAAAAATCTTTTTGCCACCTATCCCGGAAAATTATTTCTTGAACAGCGGCGTGGAAAGTTAGGGCTGGGGACCGCCTATCTCCATGGCTTCAGGTGGGCGCTTAACAGAGGTTATCAATATATTTTCGAAATGGATTGTGATTTTTCTCATAACCCCAAAGATCTTGATAAATTATACAAAGCCTGTAAATACGGAGGCGCTGATGTGGCCGTTGGTTCAAGGTATGTGAAAGGTGGCAAAGTGGAGAACTGGCCCGCTTTAAGAGTGTTCATTTCAAAGGGTGCTTCTATCTATACAAGGTTGATAACCTTTATGCCTATTAAAGATCCAACAGCCGGTTTTATTTGCTACAAGAGCCATGTATTAAACTCCATCAACTTTGAAAAAATAAGTTTCGTGGGATACGCCTTCCAGATAGAAATGAAATTTGCCGCGTGGAAATTGGGATTTAAAATTAAGGAAGTTCCCATCACCTTTATTGACCGCCAATTTGGAGTTTCAAAGATGAATAAAGGAATAGTGAAAGAAGGAATATTTGGTGTATTAAAACTAAAGTGGATGAGTATGTTCAAAAATTACCGCAGGCGCGTAAAAAATTATGACCGGTTTTTTAAAAACGAAAAGGAACTAACCGCTGTCGAACAAAATAATACTTCGAGCTAACACTTTCCCTGACTAATCCCCTTTGAATGCAGGATGAAATTGCTGTAGGGTATCTCTTAAATATTCCCGGTCAAGATGGGTATAGATTTCTGTAGTGGTGATGCTTTCATGTCCTAACATTTCCTGCACCGCACGCAGGTCTGCGCCTCCTTCTACCAGGTGAGTGGCGAATGAATGCCGGAAGGTATGAGGTGATATTTTTTTTTTGATCCCGGCCTTTTTTGCCGCCTCTTTTATGATCATAAAAATCATCACTCTCGAAAGCTTTTTTCCTCTCCTATTTAAAAAAACAACATCTTCATTTCCCGTTATAACGTCTAAGTGTACACGAATATTCTCCAAATAGATTGTTATAAATTTAACTGCTGAACTTCCGATGGGAACGAGTCTTTCCTTATCTCCTTTGCCGGTGATGCGAACATATCCTACGTCAAAATAAAGACAGGATAATTTTAAATTCACCAATTCTGAAACACGTAAGCCGCAACTGTAAAGCGTTTCTATAATAGCTTTGTTTCTCATTCCTTCCGGAGTGCTCAAATCCAGCGAGGAGATTATTTTTTCTATTTCATAATAACTTAAAGTGTCAGGCAGATGTTTACCCAATTTTGGAGCTTCCAGGAGCTCCGTAGGATTGGTACTGGAAATTTGTTCCTGCAAACAATATTTATAAAAACTTCTCAATCCTGAGATAATTCTCGCCTGTGATGCAGGTGTCATTCCCAATTCATTGATCCATTTTAAAAAATGATCAAGATCTGGAAGCTCAATTTCCTTTGGCGCTTTTTCAGATTGGCTTATGGAAAGAAATTGAGTAAATTTCTCAATGTCATGAATATAAGCATCCACAGAATTTTCTGAGAGAGATTTCTCCAGTTGTAAGTAAGCTTTAAATCCTTTTTTATAAGGTTCCCACATTAAATTTGCAAATTAAAAATTCGATTTATTTGTTGGTTCACTATTTAGCAAGGCTATAAAATAGCCAATAGTATTTGTGTGAAATTAAAATAAAATAACGCTACTTTTATCCTTTAAAAAAACTCCTCCTTTAGCCTCTTTGTTTATGCAAACGATTCATTTAAAAAGATTAAAAAAGAATTTTGACCGAAACCGAAAATCATTCAGGTATTTTATTACGCGGGTAGAAAATAATCCTCCGGCAAATCTTGATATTTTAATGGAAAATGTAGAAAAGGAAGTTTGGCAGGAAGTGAATTGTTTAAACTGCGCCAATTGTTGCAAGGTGATGAGCCCCACTTTTTCGTTTGCAGATATAAAAAGAATTTCAGCCCACCTGGGAATGCGGCCAAAGGATTTTAAAGAAAAATGGCTGTACCGCGAAAAAAAGAGTAACGAATGGATGAATCGTTCACAACCATGCCAATTCCTTGATCTCAAGACTAATATGTGCAGTATTTATGCAGTAAGGCCGGCAGATTGCGCTGATTTTCCACATTTCCACCGCAGGCCCTCCACCGATTATTTCTATATCCACAAACAAAATATTGAATATTGCCCCGCCACGATGTTGTTAGTGGAAAAATTGAAAGAAAGAATGAATTCTTAGTTTTTTTGCCGAACTATCCTGATCTCCCTTTTGCAAAACTTTCGGGGATTTTATAATAACCAATCCATTCTTATTAGTTATTTTTGTTAGAGCCGTAACCAATTGAATCCCCATGAAATTGAAAATGTCATTTCCCTACTACTTTTATGTAATATTTTATTTTATAAAACCCTTTCATTCGTACATAAGATTAAAATATTAAGCCCCATATGTCCTCTAAACTGAATATATTAAATATACTTTCTCTCTCAGTACTTATTTTCTTTTCCGCCTGCAACAGCCATAAAACAATTAAGCAAAAGGAAATAGTGCAGACTCCGGAGAAAATGGATGACCAGGTGTCTGATAATATCAAATCCGTTCTCGATTTTGCGGGCACCTATAAAGGAAAAATCAATGATTCCGTTCAGCTAACACAATTTAAACTGGTAAATAATTTTTATTCGAAAAATGACTTTAAAAGTTTTTGGAGCAAAACTGAAGCCTGGAATCCTGTTGCTGATTCAATGTTTGAGTTTATAAAAAATTCAATGTATTATGGCTTGTATCCCCAAGATTACCATTTTAAGGAACTGAAAGAGATCCGTTCAAAGATCCAAACAGATTCTTTTGCGAGAATGGATGCAGTGGTCTGGACAAAGGCCGACCTGATGCTTACGGACGCTTTTATAAAAACGTTAAAAGATTTGAAAGAAGGAAGGATGGTTGAGGATAGTGTGTCCATTGTTTCTGCTGAAAACGCTGCCGATTCTTTCTTTTGGCCAAAGTTTCGCGAAGCGCTTTCTTCTAATTCTGTTACCTCCATCTTTAAAAATGTGGAGCCTAAAAATGTTTATTATGCTTCGTTAAAAGAAAAACTGCCGGATTTTGTGGATAATATGGACACCCAAAAATACACATACATCAATTTCCCCTTTATCGATACTTTACAATTTTACAAAGAACTTCATAAAAGGTTGCTACAGTCGGGCATCGCATCAGATTCCACCGATTCACCGGATTCTGTCAGCGTAAGCAAAGAAGTAAAAAAATACCAGGCAAACCATAAACTTACTGTAGATGGAAAGCCGGGCGAAGAGACTATTCGCACATTGAATTTGTATGATTTTGAAAAGTTCAGAAAGATTGCGGTTACGCTTGACCGTTATAAAGAGTTCCCTGAATTTCCCGAAAATTATTTATTGGTGAACATCCCTGCCTATTCTTTAAAAGTTTGGGACAATGATTCAATAGTGATTACTTCAAAAGTGATTGTCGGAAAACCCACTACGCCAACTCCTATTTTGCATTCAGCCATTTCAAATATGGTCACTTATCCAAACTGGACAATACCAGAAAGTATAATAAAGAAAGATATTTTGCCAGCGTTAAAAGTCAACCCGGGATACCTTGCCAGCAAGGGCTTCAGCCTGGTGGATTATCATGGCATAACCATCGATCCTTATTCAGTAAAGTGGGCCAAATACAAAAATGGTATTCCCTGGAAAATTGTGCAGGGTAGCGGCGATGACAATGCACTTGGTATTTTTAAATTTAATTTTAGTAATCCTTATAGTGTGTATCTGCATGACACCAATCAACGGTATTTATTTGCCAATTCCAACAGGGCTTTAAGTCACGGATGTGTGCGGGTGCAAAACTGGGAAGCGCTTGCTTTTTACATTGCAAAAAATGACAGTCTTGCTGCAACAAAGGGTCATACCATTTCATATAACAAAGATTCCATAAAAATCTGGATTGCCAATAAAGATCGCAAGTCAATAATGGTCAAAAAAAGACTCCCCCTTTATATAGAATATTTTACCTGTGAGGCCACAAAAGACAGGATTGTTTTTTACAAAGACATTTATAATAAAGACCAGGCTTTGGAAGAAAAGTATTTTGGAGATAAAACTTTTTAAATTACTATGAGCTTAAAAATTGAAGGAAATATTGTTGAGGTTGAATTGAAAACAATATTTTTTGGAGAAGTGATAATTGAAGCGGGCAAAATAAGTTCGATAAAAAAAATATCTGAACAGAAACCCGGCCATACTTTTATTTTGCCGGGTTTTATCGATTCGCATGTTCACATTGAAAGTTCAATGCTGATTCCATCTGAATTTGCAAAGTTGGCGGTAGTTCATGGAACAGTGGCAACGATCAGCGATCCACATGAAATTGCCAACGTTTGTGGCATAGAAGGCGTTGAGTACATGATCGAAAATGGAAAGACAGTTCCTTTCAAATTTTATTTCGGTGCCCCAAGTTGCGTTCCGGCAACTATTTTTGAAACGGCTGGCGCTGCGCTTGATGCACATGCAGTTGATAATTTGTTGGCGAAAGAGGAAATTCTTTATTTAAGCGAAATGATGAATTTTCCTGGCGTATTAAATCATGACAAAGAAGTCTTTTCAAAAATTGATTCTGCCAAAAAATATAATAAGCCGGTGGATGGACACGCTCCTGGCCTGATGGGAGAAGAGGCGAAAAAATATATAGAAGCGGGTATCAGCACCGATCACGAATGCTTTACAGAAGAAGAAGCCTTGAATAAGCTAAATCATGGAATGAAAATTCTGATACGAGAAGGAAGTGCTGCAAAAAATTTTGACGCCTTGATTGGGCTGTTGAATGATCATGAAGATGAGATCATGTTTTGCAGCGATGACAAGCATCCTGACAACCTGGTGAAAGGCCACATCAACGAGCTTTGCCAGCGATCAGTAGCAAAAGGAATTGATGTTTTTAAAGTGATGAAAGCGGCGTGTTTCAATCCGGTAAAACATTATAAAATGAAAGTGGGATTATTGCGGCAAGGAGATCCTGCTGATTTTATTGTTGTAGAAAATTTAAAAGACTTTAGGGTAAATGCTACCTATATCAATGGCAAATTAGTTGCAGAAAAAGGTGTTTCAAAAATAGAAATCCAAATCGCGGGAGTTATCAATAATTTTCATTGCTCAAAAAAAACCCCGTCAGACTTCAGAATCGCTATCAAAGATTTTAAAGGCGAAGTGATAGCAGCATCGGACGGGCAATTGATCACCGGCAAATTTGCTGCCACCCCCAAAGAATCAAATGGATCTTATGAAAGCGATGTTGAAAAAGATATTTTAAAAATCGCGGTAATTAACCGGTATCATAACGCTCCCATCTCCATCGCATTTATTAAAAACTTCGGGCTAAAGAAGGGAGCTATTGCTTCCTCAGTAGCGCATGACAGCCATAATATTATTGCCGTTGGGGTTGATGATAAAAGCTTGTGTGACGCAGTTAACCTGGTCATTGAAAAAAAAGGTGGAGTTAGTGTTGCCAATTCAGCAGACGCATCGTATAATCAGATTTTACCGTTGCCTGTTGCTGGCCTGATGAGTAATGAAGATGGCTACAAGGTAGCTGAAAATTATACAAAAATTGACGCTGCTGCCAAGGAATTCGGTTCCCGTTTGTCTGCGCCTTTTATGACGTTATCCTTTATGGGATTGTTGGTAATTCCTCATTTAAAGCTAAGTGACAAAGGGTTGTTTGATGGAGACAGTTTTAAATTGTTGAATACTTTATCGCAGTAAACCAACAAATTCCTTGGATTTTTATTTTGATGATTTTGAAAAGAATTTCTATTCCATTTCAGTAGCCCACTTATCCCTGTCATCAGGGCTTAGCTTCCATGGCGCAAAATTATTTTCAATATTGCTGAACATTGCATTCCATTCTGCAGGGGCACTACTTTCTTCCATGATTAAAGCGCGGCGCAAAGAAAAAATAATATCCAAAGGGTTTATTCCCACCGGGCATTCTTCCACGCAGGCATTACATGAAGTACATGCCCGCAATTCTTCTGGTGTAATATAATTATGAAGTAAAGTCTTGCCATCCTCTTTAAAGCTGCCATTTGCCTTGATATTTTCTCTAATATCGTGCATCCTGTCACGTGTGTCCATCATTATTTTCCTGGGACTCAATAATTTTCCTGTTTGATTGGCAGGGCATGCTGCAGTGCATCTTCCACATTCAGTGCAGGTATAAGCATCCAGCAAATTTTTCCACCTGAGATCAAAAATATCTTTGGCGCCGAATGATTGTGTTTGCGTTTGTGCTTCATTGTTAGCAGGAGCCAGTTCAGGTTTGAAAATATACTGAACTTCCTGCTCCACATTTTTCATATTGATCATTTCGCCTTTGGGAATCAGGCGTTGATAGTAAGTGTTCGGGAAGGCGAGCAATATATGAAAGTGTTTGCTATAAGGCAGATAATTTAAAAAAGCAAAAATACCTGTAATGTGCAGCCACCAACAGGTTCGCTCAATAGCAACCAGCGTTGCCGGTTTCAAATGTTGCATGGATAAAGCCAGCCAGCCCGAAAAAATATAACTCCCATGATCCAGGTAATGAGGATTTCCCTGCAATTGCAAAGCCCTGTCTGCTGAATTCATGGTAAGAAACAAGCTCATTAAAATAATCTCAGTTATCAATATCAGGTTGGCATCAGTGCGCGGCCACCCATCAAGTTCGTGGCTGATGAATCTTTTGAGTTTGAGAATATTTCTCCTGATTAAAAAAATCACACAGGCTAATAAAACTCCAACAGCCAATATTTCAAAAAAGTCAATTACAAAAACGTAAAAGCCGCCCAACGGATCAGCAAACAAACGATGAGTACCGAGTAATCCATCAAGAATAATCTCAAAAATTTCAATATTAATTATGATAAACCCTGCATAAATAATAAAATGCAACACGGCAACCATCGGATACCGAAACATTTTCTTTTGCCCCAAAGCAAGCAGCAGCATGTTTTTCCAACGTTGGCCTTTATGATCAGAAAGATCTTCTTCCCTACCCAGGTTAATATCTGCTCTTATTTCTTTAATTTTTAGGCTAAAAATAATAACCGCAAATCCAAAGAGGATAATAAATAATATTTGTTGTAACAGTTGCATACAAAAAGATTAGTGCTAAGATAAAGAATTAAGAGGAGTGCTATTACGTTGTAAGATAATATTATTCCAGGCCACAAAACTTCTATAAATGAAATCACTTTTAAATGGTATAAATTGTAAATTGCCTTTTTTAAAAATCTATTATTATGGCAGCTCATTTAATTCTTTCAAAAGAAATTGCCTACAGGAAACTTCAAAGAATGGCTTATGAAATTGTTGAGCAAAATGTAAATGAAGATCAAATCATACTTGCAGGCATTAAAGAAAATGGCAAAATTATTTCCCGGATCCTTCATTCTTTTTTGAAGGAAATATTTAATGGTGAAGTACACCTTATCGAAATAGCTTTGGACAAAAGAGATCCGAAATTTATTTCACTTTCGGAAAAAATTAATTTTGACAACAAGATCATTATTGTAACAGATGATGTAGCTAACAGTGGCAGAACTTTGTTGTATGCCATTAAACCTTTTCTTGAATTTTATCCGAAAAAAATTCAAACCCTGGTGCTTGTTGAAAGAAGTTATAAAGAATTTCCCATAGCCGCAGATTATGTCGGGCTTTCAATATCCACAGCCTTCACCGAAAAAATAATTGTTGAAACCAAAAACAATGAAATCGAAGGCGCCAGTTTGATAACCAGCTGAGAATAGAAAAATATTAGCTCAAAAATATTGAGACAATAATGAAAGCAATTAATACAAAAATAATGATCAGCGTAATCGCCACGTAGAGCCAGCGCAGCTCTTTGATTTGCCTTTTACTTTTGGAAGATTTCTTTTTTTGTAATTGTTTTTTTAGATTAAGATTCAACTGCTCCGCCAGAGCCACCGGATCCTTTTTATTTTTAAATTGGCTAAGCCCTTCAACGGCGTCGCTTTCCAATTCTGAATCTAAAAGTGATTTCTCAAATTCATGTTTATCTGCAGCAGATAATTTATCGCTGAGATAATCCATCAACTTTCGATGGTCAATTTCTTTATTACTGTTTGATAATATGTTTAATAAATCATCATCCATATTAATTCCGAATTAAGAATAATTTTCTATTAATAATTTCAAATTCCTTTTCCCATTTTGAAGATAACTTTTAACCTGCATCATCGAAAAGCCCGTAATTTCTGCTACCTCTGAGTAAGATTTTTTTTGAAGGTAGAATAATTTAACACACTGTTTTTGCTCAGGATTTAATTTATTTATGGCAGTCTCCATTCTTTGTAAAAGATCATCCTTCTCAATATATAATTTTGGATCTGTTTCATCATTAGCTGCAACTCCGGAATGCTCCTGCAATTCCACTGTTAGATTTTTGTGATCACGTAATTTCATCAAACAATGATTCTTTGCTATCATATAAATCCAGCTTTTAAAATAATCTACTTTATACTTTCGCAATTCATTGATCACTTTCAGGAAGATCTGCTGCACGCAATCACGCGAGTCTTCTTCATTTTTTAAATATTTCATACAAACCCCCAGTAATAATAATGTATATCGCGGAAGCAAAATACCCAACCATTTATTATCACGATCTTCGTAAAAATTTTGCAGCAGTTCCGCATCAGTAATATGGTCGTACTTTTCAGGCAGCAAAAGACTATTCTTTTTTAGTAAGATGTAAACTTAATAAATTTCCATAAGTTACATTTGCAAAAAACCCGATAGACGATATGGAATATTTGGTGTGTTGTGTAGGTGTAAGTTCTATGAGAGCGGAGCCGTCGCATAAATCTGAAATAGTTTCGCAGCAGCTTTTTGGAGAAAAATCTTTCGTTGTTGAAAAATCAGCCGATTGGACAAAAATTCAATTACGTTATGATGGCTACCAGGGCTGGGTCCAGCAAAGCCACGTTGTTCAAATTGATGAAGACCTTTATAACAAAAGTGAAAAAGGGCTTACTTCAGAATGGATCAATGAAGTTGATTACAATGGACACATCATGTATGTGCCAATGGGAAGTTCAGTTAGCGCTTTTAAAAACGGGATGGCCTTTTGGCGAAAAAATTCTGTGCATTTCAAAGGAAAGACCTGGGAACCTGAAGAAATAAAAATCAATTCAAAACTTATCAAACAAATTGCCTTCAGATTTTTAAACACTTCCTATTTGTGGGGAGGAAAATCCGTATTCGGAATAGACTGCAGCGGATATGCACAAATGGTTTTTAAATTTCTAAATGTTTATTTACCCAGAGATGCACGGCAGCAGGCAGAAATGGGAGATGCAGTAAATTTTTTACAGGAGGCACATTGTGGTGACCTTGCTTTTTTTGATAACGAAGAAGGGAGAATCATACACGTTGGAATTCTATTGAATGAAAATGAGATTATTCATTCTGCCGGAAAAGTTCGGATAGATAAAATAGACACACAGGGAATTTTAAACCTGGAAACTAAACAACGAACTCATAAGCTTCGAATTATTAAAAGATATTTTTAATTTCCCAACAGCAAAAACCCGAATTAATCGTATTCAACAAATACTTCGTCTTCATAACACCAAAACCATTTTTCTCCCGGCTGTGCTGAAATTACTACCGGATGATGGGTATGATGATTGTGTTTACTCATGTGTTGGTTCGGCGATGAATCACAACATAGTGTGGTGCCGCAGGTTTGGCAGGTTCTTAAATGAACCCATTGATCCCCGGTTTTTATACATCCTTCACAAACAAAATCTCTCGGTTGTTTGAGTTCTTTTATATTTTTTACATGATCACAAACCTGGTTCTCTTTCATAAAATAAAATGTTTAAAATCCATTTATAATTAAAGCATTTCATTATCACCTACTTTTCTTATTCCAAAAATTGATATCATATCTTAATCCAACAGAAAATACAGCCCTATAGGTTTTTTTATCAAATGAAAAAATAGAAGGTCGGTAAGTGACAGCAACTGAAAGAGATTTGGCAGGAACAAATTCTACTCCTGTTGTTATCCCTAACGTTTCATCTTTTTTATCGACTTTGGGAAATGTTGGTATATCAGTAAACAGACGATAGCGATAATTTGAATAGTTTATTCCCCCGATCAAAGCTATCCCGGAAAAAACTTTGTGAGTAACTGTGGCTTCAAAGATGTTTACACTAAGATTATGATTTCCTCCTTTTGGAGGAAACAGTGATTTATTTAAAGAAGGATTTTCGTATCCTAAAGAAAATTTATTGCTGCCATTTTTAAAATAGAAAGAAAAGCCGGAACCAAAATATCCCGTTTGATTATCATTCGCTCCTGTGCCATCAGTGTTATATCTATAAAAGCCGGCGTTATTTATTAGTGGCAAATTAATGGTGACACCCGCACAAGTATTCTCTGTATTAGTTTGTGCATTGATCATTGAAAATGAAAAAAGAGAAAGGAAAAGGAATAACAGGTTTCTCATGAAATGGGGTTTGTTCAAAAAATTAAAGGTAGCAGTAAACCTACAAATAATGCATATTCCTGTTTTCCTTTTATAATGACCGGGCAACAATTGCATCATCTCAATCCTACTGCCAAAATAATTGAGGAATAAAATTTGAGAGAGATAAGAAATTGTAAAATAATTAATAAAATTTTCCTGATGTGGTAAGAAGAAATATTATCTAACCGCTAATTTTAAAAAAAACAAAAGAAATGAAATCAGTGAAAAAAATAGTGGTGGTGGGTGGTGGATTTGGCGGAATTAACCTGGTGAAAAAATTATGGAAAAATCCTCAGTTCCTGGTAACAATGGTCGATCCGGATAATTATCATTTTTTTCCGCCTTTGCTTTACCAGGTGGCAACCGCTTTTATTGAGCCGTCCAACATAAGCTATCCTTTTCGAAGAATGTTTGAAGGAAAAAGTAATATGCGTTTTCATTATGGCTCTCTTACCAGGATAAATGTCGGCGAAAACATCATTGAAACGACCAACGGAACTCTGGAATATGACTATTTGATCCTTGCCATCGGAACAGAGACGAATTTTTTTGGAATGGAGAATGTGAAAAAAAACTCGTTGCCGATGAAAACAATAGATGACGCCATTAATCTACGGAATCATTTATTGCTTAACCTGGAAAAAGCGTCAATTACTAATGATCCAAAAGAAAAGCAAAGACTTCTGAATATTGTAATTGCAGGTGGCGGCCCATCGGGAGTAGAAATAGCAGGAATGCTTGCCGAAATGGGGCGAACCGTTATTAGAAAAGAATACCCGGAAATTCACAGGGGAATTTCAAAAATCCACCTGATAGATGCATCGCCAACTTTGCTTGGGCCGATGAGCAAGACTGCTCAAAAATCATCTGAAAAAGTTTTGGGCGATTTAGGTGTGCAAATTTCACTCAATACTATAGTGAAAGATTATGTTGACGGAGAGGTAGTAACGGCTAATGGGGAAAAGATTCCAACCAATTCCCTGATCTGGACTTCAGGCGTCATCGCTCGGGAAGTTCACGGAATATTACCTGAACAATTGGGCCACGGAAGAAGAATTTTGGTGGATGAATTTAACCAGGTAAAAGAATCAAAAAATATTTTTGCTATCGGAGATGTTTGTTTACAAACCAGTGATAAAAATTATCCAAAAGGCCATCCTCAACTGGCACAGGTAGCCATTCAACAGGGAACTCTTTTAGGAGAAAACCTGAAAAAGATGGAATCAGGCAAAGAATTAAAACCTTTTAGCTATAACAATAAAGGAAGTATGGCAATCATCTCTAAATATGAAGCTGTGGCCGATCTTCCCAAGGTTTCTTTCACGGGGTTCTTTGCATGGCTTATCTGGTTGTTTGTCCACATCATTCCGCTAGTTGGTTTCAGGAACAAAGTGCAACTGGCGTTCAGTTGGTTTTGGTCGTTCATTTCTAACAACCCAACTTTACGGTTGATCATCAGGCCTAAAAAGCGCGCTGATTGTAATTAATAAAAAAAATAAAATGAAAGCTGTAATCATCAACCGATTTGGGCCACCGGAAGTTTTAGAAAACACAACAATAGAAAAACCGGTTCCCGATGACAATGAAGTTTTAATAAAAATAAAGTTTGCAGGAATAAATCCTGTTGATACCAAGGTAAGGGCAGGCATAAGCGGCATGTCTAAAAATCTTGTATTGCCAGCAATATTAGGCTGGGATGTAAGTGGCGTAATTGAAAAGGCAGGGAAAAACGTTACGGAGTTTAAAGCAGGTGATGAAGTATTCGGCTGCATAGGTTTTCCCGGTTTAGGAAAAGCTTATGCAGAATTTGCGGTAGCAAATCCAATTTTATTAGAAAAAAAACCTTCTAATGTGTCATTTGAAGTAGCTGCTGCAGTTCCCCTTGTCGGACTCACCGCCTACCAGGCAATAAATGAGCACTTAAAAATTACTAAAGGTCAAAGACTTTTAATACAGGCTGCTGCAGGCGGCGTTGGACATTTGGCTGTTCAGTTTGCAAAATTAAATGGCGCTTTCGTTGCCGGAACCGCCTCCAAAGAAAATGAAGGCTTTTTAAAGTCGCTCGGAGTTGACCAGTTTATTAATTACAAAGAACAAAAATTTGAAGAGGTTTTTGAAAATGGCGACGCAGTTTTAGATGCCATGGGCGGGGACATTTTATATCGTTCATTTTTGTCCGTTAAAAACGGAGGTAAGGTGGTATGTCTTCCCTCTTCCACCAAAAACGACCCAAAAGCAATAGAACTTGCAAGGCAAAAAAACGTAGAAATGATTTGGCCGATGATGCATACTGATCCAAGTCAGATGAATATTATTGCACGACTATTGGAACAAAAAAAGTTAAGTGTAAAAATTGATTCAATTTTTATGCTCGATGAAATT
Organism: Ginsengibacter sp.; assembly: GCA_039935135.1. Taxonomy (GTDB): domain Bacteria; phylum Bacteroidota; class Bacteroidia; order Chitinophagales; family Chitinophagaceae; genus Ginsengibacter. The sequence goes on from JBDTKU010000074.1 coordinate 28,913, forward strand.
ATTGAAGCGCATAAAGCTATTGAATCACATCGCACTGACGGAAAAGTAATTATCCAAATCGGGTAAATAAACGTACATTTCCAACTGATCGGGACAAGTAATTAAATTAAATAGATTTTAAGATTGGTGTCATATCCGTTTAATTTATATACTTTCATAGCACAGCCAAAAATGTAATGACATTAGTATCCTTTAGAAAGTTTTTAAAACGGAGTTTCGATAGAATTAATAATGACCGTCTCAAGCACAATATTTTACAAGCCATCCCTTTTTGGATTGCTTCATTGGTTGCCGGATTATTGGCGGTTGCTTACTCGGTAGCCTTCACTTATTTAGAAGGCAGGTCATTTTACATTCTCCAATATCACAGTTGGGGAATTTTTATTTTAACCCCTGTTTGTTTTTTAATAGCATGGTGGCTTGTAGCAAAATATGGCCCCTATGCGCGCACGAGTGGCATTCCGCAAGTCCGGGCTGCTATCGAACTGGACACCACACATTTCGACAAAAAAATAAAACTCTTGCTAAGTATGAAGCTCCTTGTGATAAAAGTGGTCTCAGGGCTTTTTATGATCCTTGGTGGCGGTGCCGTGGGAAAAGAGGGTCCGGTAATTCAATTATCCAGTATCGTTTTTAAAAAAATCAACGACTGGCTACCTTCCTGGTGGCCACCAGTTTCTAAACGAAATATGATCACAGCAGGCGCTGCAGCGGGGCTTGCAGCAGCTTTCAATACGCCTTTGGGGGGAATTGTGTTTGCCATTGAAGAATTAACCCAAACTCATTTCAGTTATTTTAAAACAGCGCTTTTTACTGCCGTTATTATCGGTGGGTTAACCGCCCAGGGAATTTTGGGCCCGTATTTATATTTGGGTTTCCCTGATGTGACCCATATCAAAAACTCGATCATTTTTGCTTTGGTGATCGTCGCTATTATTTCAGGGCTGCTCGGAAGTTATATGTCGAAAATTATTCTGGCTATTTTCAAATGGAAAAAATCCTTCAGATTCACCTGGCAGCATATCGTCTATGTAATTTCCTGTGCGCTGATAATGGCTTCAATAGCGTTTTTTATTGATCCAAAGGTTCTCGGTTCAGGTAAAAATATTATGCTCACTACTTTGTTCAGTGATGATAAATATGTGCATGGATATACCGCTCTATTTAGAATCGTAGGACCCATACTTAGCTTTGGAACGGGCGCATCTGCAGGTATTTTTGCGCCCTCCATCGCTGCAGGTGCAAGCATAGGTTCATTCATGGCCGGAATATTTAATGAATCAGCGAACAACGCCAATTTGCTCATACTGTGCGGTATGGTGGGATTTTTAACCGGCGTCACCCGAACCCCTTTTACTTCAGCCATACTGGTGCTGGAAATGACTGATCGCCACAGCGTTATCTTCTATTTACTTATTGCAGGAATGCTTGCAGGACTTGTTTCTCTTTTTGTTGACAAGCATTCATTGTATGATCACTTAAAAGTTCAAACTCTGCACGACCTTACCCATGAGAAGGAAAAACCACAAACAGAAACCTAAGAATGAATTTTAGGTTATTAGTTTTGTGTATTTATTTAAAAACATTTTATTACTTTTGCAGCCCTTTTAGCATTTTATGTTTTGGCTAAAAGTGATTCTTTTAAAACATATTGCCCACATGGCTCCATAAGTTCCCGTCTGTTCGGGACGCCGGCGAGGGTGTAAAAATAAAATTTTGTAAAATGCCAAAGGTTAAAACCAACTCCAGCGCCAAGAAGCGCTTTAAAGTAACCGGTACAGGTGAAATTACTTATCAAAAAGCTTTCAAACGTCACATTCTAACCAAGAAATCTAAAAAACGTAAACGCGCTTTACGAATAAAAGGGATTGTCAGCAATGCCAACAGGCCATTCGTTATGAGGTTACTCAGAATGAAATAAATGACCTGGAAGAAAAAAACGATAAATAATTTCAAAAAAAATTAAAAATATTATAATATGCCACGTTCATCAAATTCAGTAGCATCAAGGGCAAGAAGAAAAAGAGTTCTCAAAGCCGCCAAAGGCTATTATGGCAAAAGAAAAAATGTATATACCGTTGCAAAGAATGTAATGGAAAAAGGGCTTACCTATAGCTATGTAGGCCGCAAGCTAAAAAAGCGTGAATATCGTGCGCTATGGATTACACGTATCAACGCTGCAGTAAGAACAGAAGGAATGACTTACAGCCAGTTCATCAATAAATTAAATGAAAAAAATATAGGACTTAACAGGAAAGTGCTTGCTGATATGGCAATGAACGAACCTGAAAGTTTTAAGAATCTTATTCAATCAGTAAAATAACTTTTAAGCTGATGTTATATTTTATACACCGTTCCAGCAAAAGTTGGAGCGGTTTTTTTATACCAGTAATTATTTCATTCTATTACATTTGTAAATATTTTTAAAATCTTAAAAGTTTTAAATGAACAATAGCTATAAGGATCTCGTAGATCAAACGTTCAATTTTCCACAGGAAGGTTTTGATCTTAAAGATGGATATTTGGAATACAATGATGTGAACGTAAAAGCACTGATTGATAAATATGGAACGCCCCTGAAATTTACCTATTTGCCTAAAATAGGAATGCAGATCAATAAAGCAAAAAAAATGTTTGCCAATGCAATTAAAAAGCATAAGTATGAAGGCAAATACAATTATTGTTATTGCACCAAAAGCTCTCACTTTTCTTTTATTGTGGAGGAGGCATTGAAACATGATATTCATTTGGAAACCAGCTATGCCTACGATATTGAGATCATTCATAAATTATTTGAAAGAAAAAAAATCAACAAAGACACTTTCATTATCTGCAATGGCTTTAAGCAAAAATCCTACACAAGCAGGATTGCACGATTGATCAATTCAGGCTTTAAAAATGTGATCCCTGTTCTGGATAATAAAGAAGAATTAAAAGCTTACCGCAAATCTGTAAGAGTTCCATTTAATATTGGAATTCGCGTAGCGGCGGAAGAAGAACCAAACTTTCCTTTTTATACCTCACGGTTAGGCATACGCGCAAAGGATATCCTTGAATTTTATGTAGATGAGATCGAAGGAAATGAGCATCGGTTCCAGTTAAAGATGCTGCATATCTTTTTGAACAAAGGGATCAAAGATGATATTTATTACTGGAGCGAATTGAATAAAGTTATCAACTTATACTGCCAGTTGAGAAAGATCTGTCCCGAACTGGATTCGATCAATATTGGCGGTGGTTTTCCTATAAAACATTCACTGGGCTTTGATTATGATTACCAGTTTATGATCAATGAAATCGTAAGAAACATAAAAGCCGGCTGTAAAAAAAGTAAAGTGCCCATGCCTAATATTTTTACTGAATTTGGTAGTTATACTGTCGGAGAAAGTATGGCTCATATTTACAGTATTATAGGCGACAAAAGGCAAAATGATCGTGAAACCTGGTACATGATCGATTCTTCTTTTATCACTACATTGCCCGATACTTGGGGCATTGGGGAAAAATTTTTAATGCTTCCGATAAATAAATGGGACAATGAATACCAAAGAGTAACTCTCGGAGGAATCACCTGCGACAGCCATGATTATTATGATTCCGAAGAACACATCAATGAAGTTTTCCTGCCAAAAGTGGGTGAGGGAGAACCTTTGTATGTCGGATTTTTTCATACTGGCGCCTACCAGGATCAGATCAGTGGTTATGGCGGAATAAAACATTGCCTTATTCCGTCGCCAAAATATGTGGTTCTTGATTATGACAAAAACGGGAAGCTGGTAGATTGGCTTTATGCAAAAGAACAGAGCGCTGCCAGTATGTTGAAAATTTTAGGATATAAATAGCATGGATACTACAAACCAAAATAAGATTCTTTGAAAATTGTTTGTTTACTCAAGTAATGATTACATTTTTCAGTATTATACCACAATTGGTATTCCACCCACTTTTTTAAAATCTTTTACATTACGGGTAATTAAAGTAAGATTATGAACAAGTGCAGTTGCAGCAATGATTGCATCTGGAAGCTTAATGCCCGTTTCTTTTCTAATTTCCGCAGCTTTGATTTTTATAGGGGGCTCTAATTCTATTACCAACGAATCGGCTATAAAACTATTAATAATTTCATTATCCTTTTCTGAAGCAGATTTCCAACTCAAAAGTTCAATTTCAGTAATTGCAGAATTACAGGTAATTCTTTTCTAAACAATTCATCGATATAATATTCTGCAACCTTAGAAAATTGTTGTTGCAGATAATAGATTATTGTATTAGTGTCACATAAATATCCTATTCCCATGCGTTACGTAATTCTTTCAAAGGTTGTTTTTTCATTTTCCCTTTATATTTAGTCGCCAGATTTATTAGACCTGATTCTCCCTTTTCTTTTCGAAGATGTATTAGGCGAAGGTCTTCCAGCTCTTTGAGCAATTTTATAGCCTTTTTATTAAGAATATCTATTGTAACGGTTTGCATCAGGTTTTAATATAAAATTTTTTCTAAAAAAATATAAATCAAATTTAATCTAATTAAAGAATATCAACAATTTGTATGGTTTTCTTTCTTGCTACAAATAAAAAAACCTTCCCTAATCGAGAGAAGGTTTTTTTATTTTTAAATCACTCTAATTAGCTAATTGCAATTTCTTTCGGCACCACTTTTACTTCTTCTTTTTTGGGAAGAGTGAGGAACAAAATTCCATTTTCATATTTTGCATTAATTGCATCCGCATTTATTTTTTCATCCAAAGTGAATGATCTTTTAAAGGAGAGGCTGCTAAATTCTTTTTTAATGAATTTTTTGCTTTCGTCTTTTTCTTCTTCTTTCTTTTCAAAAGAAACTGTCAGGATGTTTTTGTCCACAGTAATTTTGAAATCTTCTTTTTTTCTTCCGGGAACATTAAATTCCAATTCGTAAATGTCATTGGTTTCCAAAATGTTTACTGCCGGTAAATTCATGGTGCTATTATTGGCTACAGGCAAATCGCTCAGTAAACTGTCAAGAAAACTGTCTAAAGTTTTCAAAGTTGGCTGGTTAAATTTTAAGGTTGTCATAATGATTATCTTTTTTATGTTTCTAATATTTAATTTACTCCATACAGATCAAATTAAATACCAACCAAAATAAACTGTAATTATGATAACATATTGAGACAAAATGTCTTATGAATCGAAATCTACTGCCAATATTTCCCAAATTTTTAAGAAAATCTGTGAAACATAAAAGATTAAGAAACCGTAAATTTGCAATCTATAAATTTTAAATTATAACAGATATGTATCCAGAAGAAATAGTTATTCCCATGAAAGGCGAATTAACAGAAAATGGTTTTGAAGACCTGGCAACCCCTGAACAAGTAGAAGATGAATTGAAAAAGAAAGGGACCACCTTATTCGTTATCAACTCAGTTTGTGGTTGCTCAGCCGGAACTGCGCGCCCCGGAGTTTTGCTTGCTTTGGAATCAAGTCCCAAAAAACCAAACCACCTTGCAACCTCTTTTGCAGGTTTTGATTTAGACGCAGTGAGCAAAGTGCGCGAGCACCTCCTGCCCTATCCACCTTCATCTCCTTCAGTGGCCCTGTTTAAAGATGGTGAATTGGTTCATTTTCTTGAAAGACATAATATTGAAGGCGCTACTGCCTCGATGATTGCAAACAACCTGGCAGCAGCTTTTGAGGCTTATTGCTAAAAAATAATAATAAAAACCTTCATGCAAAGTGAAGGTTTTTATTTTGAATTATATCTTTTTGAAAGATCGGGAATTACTTTTTCCAAAGCTAAAAGGTAAACATGTATCCAAATTTATATTTTGTTTTTAAGGACTGGTTTGGTTGGGAAATTAATGCATTTAAGATCTTTTACACATTTGGTATTTTTGTAGCGATTGGTTTCATCGTCTCAGCCTATTTTCTCACTAAAGAACTTAAAAGAAAAGAAAAAGAAGGCCTTTTATTACCAAGAGAAGAAACGATCACTACCGGAAAGCCTGCCTCATTTTTCGAATTATTTATTAACGGACTCGTTGGATTTGTTTTTGGCTACAAGCTCATAGGCGCATTTATTGCAAGCCGCCAACATGGTATTGATCTCCAGGAATATATTTTTTCTTCCCAGGGAAGTTGGTTGGGGGGATTAATAATTGCAGCCGTTCTGGTTTATTTAAAATACAAAGAAAAAGAGAAGCAGAAATTAGCGAAGCCCGAAAGAAGAACCATTCGAATCTGGCCACACGACAGAGTTGGAGACATTGTGATCTTTGCTTTGGTGTTTGGCATTATCGGGGCGAAAATTTTTGATAATCTCGAAAACTGGGACAGGTTCATTGCTGATCCGATCGCTAATTTAATAGCTCCAAGCGGGCTTACTTTTTACGGAGGCCTCATTGTTGCCTCAGTGGCTATTTTAATTTATGCCAAAAAAAAGGGAATTGGTCTGCTCCATTTGGTGGATGCTGCTGCTCCTGCATTAATGATCGCTTATGCGGTTGGACGCATGGGTTGCATGACAGCCGGCGATGGTGATTGGGGCATCTTCAACAGTGCTTACGTTTCTGATGTTCCGGGACATGTGGTTCCTGCTACTCCGGATGAATTTCAACAAAAACTTCAAAAATATTCTACCTATTTTTTATCAGGAACTGTGACAGATCCAAATGGTGCCACAATCATGGTCACTGATCGAATTGAAACTTCTCTTGATAAAGTGCCACATAAAAGTTTCAGAGGACCAAAATGGTTGCCTACCTGGATGTTTGCTTTTACGTTTCCGCATAATGTAAATGAAGACGGGATATTAATACCCGATTGTGAGGGGAAATACTGCAGGGCATTGCCTTTGCCGGTTTTCCCAACTCCATTTTATGAAATAGTTACTTGTTTCATTTTGTTTTTAGTCTTATGGGCAATACGAAAGAAAATAAAAGTGCCCGGCGTACTCTTTTGCATTTATTTGATCATGAACGGCGTTGAAAGATTTTTCATTGAAACGATACGCGTTGATACCAAATATTCCATTTTTGGAATACATCCCACACAGGCGGAATTAATATCTGCAGCCCTCGTAATTACGGGAATTATCGGCATAGTATATTTTACCAAAAAAGAGAAATCTTCTGACCTGGTGTAGCAGGAAGGAACTTAAAAGCTGTTCTGATAATTTACCCATATTTTTTTACTAGTTAATAAAGCAAATACTATTAAGCAGGAATATAAATGGATCATTGCAGGGATCATTTTTGCATTTTTGTGGGCGTCGGCATCTACGGCCACTAAAATCGCTTTAGATTCTTCACAGCCATTGGTAATTGCCCAGGTAAGATTTGCAGTTGCCGGACTTATCATGCTTTTATTTGCTCATGTCTTATCAAAACAAGATTTACCTAAGGGTAAAGAATGGGGCCAGATTCTTATTTATGGTTTGTTGAATATCACCATTTATCTGGGTTGTTATGTGATAGCCATGCAGCACGTAACGGCGGGTGTGGGTGCACTTGCCATTGCTACAAACCCTTTATTTATCAGCTTTTCATCTTTGTTTTTTTTAAAGAAGAAATTAAAATCCGAGGTATTTGTTGCTTTACTGTTGGGAACACTGGGCGTTTTAATTGCTTCCTGGCCGTTATTGAAAGATGCTTCAGTGACTATTCCCGGGTTGATTTTGTTACTCTTCAGTATGATTTCTTATTCCGTTGGAGCCATTTATTTTTCTGTAAAAAAATGGAATAACCTGAGCATTGTAACTATTAACGGATGGCAAACGATGATTGGCGGAATTTTTCTTTTGCCGTTTACTCTTTATGAATTCCGGATTAAGTCGAATCATTTTGATCTTAAATTCTGGGGTGGCACATTGTGGCTTGCCATTTTTGTTTCCATTTTTGCCATCCAGTTGTGGCTCTGGCTTTTGAAAAAGAATGCAGTAAAAGCAGGATTGTGGCTGTTCTTATGTCCCACATTTGGTTTTGCGATCGCATCGGTAATTTTGAATGATGTAATCAGTGGCTATACTGTAGTCGGTGTCGTGTTGGTGATGATTGGATTATTTTTATCCCAAAGAGAGGCAAAGGAGAAAAAAGAAAACGTTTGAGATAAAATTATTACTAACTTAAAATATTATTGCTCATTCTTTTTTTACTAAATGCCTAATTACATTTACCATCTCAATCTTTAAAAATGAAACATCTGGTCCTCTGCTGCTTTATCAGCTTTATTGTTTTTTCGTGCAAAATAAAAACTACCGAAATTCAAAAATTGCCTTTTGCCGCAAACATTGATTCTACCGAAAATCCGGGAGATGATTTCTTTCAATATGCCAATGGTAAATGGATCAAAGACAATCCTATTCCTGCTGAAGAAAGTGCCTGGGGAATTGGCTACGTAGTCAACAATGAAAACGAACAAAGGATTCGTGATATCAGTGAGGAAGCGGCTAAAGAAAATGGAACAAAGGGTTCTGCTGCGCAAAAGATCGGTGATTTTTGGACAGCCGCAATGGACTCTGCTACGATTGAAAAACAGGGAACAAAATACCTGGAGCCCTATTTAAATCAAATTAATTCTATCACCGACATTCCTTCATTTATCAACACTGTCGCCGGTTTGGACAAAATTGGTGTCGGATCATTATTTAATAGCGGAGTAGAGCAAGACGATAAGTCAAGTAATGTGATGGCTTTCAAATTAAACCAGGGCGGCCTTGGCCTTCCTGAGCGCGATTATTATTTCAAAACAGATTCTTCTACAGTAAATATCCGCAAGGGATATGTAAATCACATTGCTACCATTTTAGAATTCCAGCGGCAGGATTCAGCAAGCGCTAATAAAGCCGCAAATGAACTGTTAGCATTTGAAACAAAGCTGGCAAAGAATTCGAGGAAGCTGGCAGATCTGCGCGATCCCTACGCGAATTATAATAAAGTTGCGATTAAAGATTTAAACAAAT
>JBDTKU010000075.1:0-14408 GCA_039935135.1 Ginsengibacter sp.
CTGCAGAAGCGCAACAACTTCGACTTGTTTTTGAAAATGTTACCGGCCAGGATTTAAATTGGTTTTGGAATCAATGGTATTATGGAAGCGGGCAGCCCACCTTGGATATCAATTATAATTACAGTGACGGAGTGGAAAGGGTAATCGTAAATCAAACTCAGAAATCAGGAAAGATTTTTAAATTGCCCACTGCCATTGATGTATATAGTTCAGGAGCCAACAAAAAAAGGTACAAAGTTTGGTTAGAAAATCCATCTGATACTTTCTATTTTGCCAGCCCGCAGAAACCTTCTTTGGTGAACGTAGATGCAGATAAAGTTTTGCTTGCCATCAAAACGGATAATAAATCTGCTGATGAATTTGATCAGCAATATAAATACGCACCAAATTATCTTGACAGAAGAGAAGCGCTTGAATATTTTGGAAAAAATAAATTGAGCGATCTTTCCCTTGGCTTAAAGGATAAATATTACGGATTGCGTTTACTTACTTTACAATATATTGAAAAGCAAAATGGATATTCCGTTCCTTCCGCACTCAGCCTTATAGAACAAATGGCGGCAAAAGATCCTAATAAAAAAGTGCAGGCCGGGGCGATAGAAATTCTCGCCAAAACCAATAATAAAAAATACCTTCCTGTTTTTGAAAATTATGTAAATGATTCATCCTATTCCGTTGCCGGCGCAGCTTTGGAAGGCCTTACTTCGCTTAACCAGGACCAGGCTTATTCTTTGGCAAAAAAATACAGCAATGATGCTTTGGGGAAATTAGGAGAAGTGGTTTCTGCCATCATAATCAAAAATGGTTCTGAAGGAGATTTTAATTTTTTATTAAATCACTTTAAGGATGAGCCGTTGTCTCAAAATAAAATAAAGAGCTCAATGACTTTTGCAAAATACCTGGCTACAATAAAAGATAAGGAAGATGTACGAAAAGGCGTGGACGAGATCATGAAATTCAGAAATCAAATTCCTGAAGAATACAGGGGATACATTGATCCTGGTTTTAAAAATGCATTTAGCAAAATAAGCGTAGCCCAAAAAGCAGAAGGCAACAATGATCTGGCCGATTATATTGATGGATTATTGAAATGATCCATGAAAAGGTAATAAAATAAAAAAGCAGGTCAATCGCCTGCTTTTCTATTTTAAATTGGAACCTTTTAGAAAAAATATTCTAAAATCAATTTCGATTTTTTTTAATTTTTCAAACGAATATATTTTTCAATATTCAACCTGTTGATTCCGGCATTATCAACTTTTTCAATTCCACTCTGAGTAAGTGTGTCATTTTTAATGGTGACAGTAAATGAAAAATCATGTCCCTCCCATTCGCGCTCTTTGCAATATTCCAGGTGCTCGGTGTAGTTGCTGTCTTTCAAAGAATATTTTCCTCCTCCAGCATCAAACATTTTAGAAGAATCCCGTGCATTATTTATATCATGGCTTAAAAAGGCAAAATGATTTTGATTAATGATCTTAATAAAGGAAATATTTTTTGTATAATCAGTAACAGTGGTGTCGCCTTTTTCTATAATGGTTCCGGAAATAAGTTGCCAGGTGCCTTCTATTGGCAATGAAGTTTTATTAGTTTCATCATCGCTATTTTTTACTTCGCAGGATGCGACCATAATAACAATGGCAAAGAATGCAATGTGTATTTTCATGTGATAATTTGTAGTAAGTAAAATTATAAATTATTTTTCGTTGTAATATAAATCTTCAAGCTGAATTGATAAAAATCAATTTGACCAGTTACTAAATATTGAAAATAAAAATCGGGATTATTTATTGGTTTACTGCAATTTTACGGCTATCAATCCTTGAGTTTCAACCTTGATATGGGTTTCCACAGGCCTCTATTCATCTCAAAAAACTCCAGTGATTTCTTTCCTATTTCCAGTTTATAATCAAAGGCTTTTATTCCAGGCACAAAATAGCCGGGATAAAAATAATCGTAATCTTTTTGTTTGCAATATTCAATTTTTTTATAAATAAGATACCTGCCCACACTATAGTTTTTATAATCCGGATCGTAAAAGCTTACAATGCCGGCCGCGCTTTTTTTACCCAAATCAAAAACGCCTGCACCGATAAGTTTTCCCTTGTCATAAAGATTAATTACCCATGATTTGAAAACAATCAAAGTGCTGTCACCTATCAAAAAGCTGCGAAGATCATTTGCCCTTCCCGGCGGAAGAGACGACCGGTATTTTTGAAAAAGGAATTCGTACTGATGTGAATAGTTGAAAGGGACAATCTCAAATTGGAAGCCTTTGTTTCTGTGCTCCAGCTTTTTAAAGCTTGATGATGGCTCATAACTTTTAAGACGGTTTCTTAACCATATCGTTTGAAAATACATTCCATCCCGTTCCACAAAATCTGTTGTGAATACGCATTGTCCCATTCGATACCAACCTGCAGCCAGGTAGGTATCCAGTTCATCCGGCATAATCTGTAGTGGAAATTTGAAATCCTGAAACATCTCAGCAGTTTTATTATTTGGAATTAGCAAGCTTTTTTTCCATAAACAGCATTTGCTAAAAATTTTAAAAGCATTCAGTGAAATTAAATAATTAAAATAAAATTTGGTGCGACGAACAATAAAAAAAAATTAGAGTTGCACAGTTAACCTAACATTTATAAAAAAAATCAATGTTTGAACAAAATTTTAAATGCTTCAATTCAATTATATTTGTTAGGTATATTTTAATGCTTTTTATAAAAATTTAAAAATGAAAAATCATTGCGGCTTGCTAAATAAAAACAGTTATAATTTTCTCCTGATTATTTTATTTAGTCAAATATTTTTAAGCCAGAATTGTTGGGCACAGGAAAAATATACGAAATTGATTTGGGCTGATGAGTTCAATTATAGAGGCGCTCCGGACAGCTCTAAATGGACTTACGACACCGGCGGCAATGGATGGGGAAACCATGAGTTGGAATATTATACAACCCGCCCTGAGAACGTGATGGTAAAAGATGGAATGTTACACATCACTGCACTAAAAGAAAATTTTAAAGGCAATGAATATACCTCTGCCCGCATTCTAACTAAAGGTAAATTCTCTTTCAAATATGGAAGAGTGGAAGCCAGGGCAAAATTGCCATCCGGCGTTGGAACCTGGCCAGCAATCTGGATGTTGGGAAGCAATATAGATTCTGTGGGCTGGCCAGCCTGTGGTGAAATTGATATCATGGAACACCTGGGCAGGGATTTGAACAAAATTTATGGTACTCTTCATTATCCTGGACATTATGGAAGTCATGCAAATGGAAAGACTATTATGATCTCCAGTGCCAATGATTTTCATATTTATGGCCTTGAATGGTCGCCGCTGGAAATAAAAATATCTGTTGATGGAAAAGTTTTTCACACCGTAGAAAACTCACCGGAAATTCCTTTTAATCAAAATTTCTTTATAATCCTGAACCAGGCTATGGGAGGAGATTTCGGAGGTCGTGTTGATCCTAAAGTTACTAAGGAAACCATGGAGGTAGATTATATAAGGGTATATCAATAATAACCAATAAGTTTCTCTATTCAGAATAGTAAACAAATAAATTTATAGGAATTCTATTTTCAAAAACGACAAATTAATTCATTTGAAAATTGGTGTTGTTGTGCAATTTTTCATCGTCCTGTAATTTCAATTGCCATTTCCAGGCGGTTGCTATCATCTCTTCCAGGGCATATTTGGGATCCCAGTTTAATTTTTCCTTCGCAAATGAATTATTGGCATAAATAGCCATAATATCTCCCGGGCGGCGTGGGCCAATCTTATAATTTAGTTTTACCTGGCTTATTTTTTCAAAAGCATTGATGGCTTCCAGTACTGAAACTCCATTACCCGTCCCGAGGTTGTAAATATCACAGTCACTGTCATTTTTATTTTTCATCAACATTTGCAATGCAAGTGTATGAGCATGAGCTATATCGCAAACATGAACATAATCGCGGATGCAGGAACCATCCCTGGTTTCATAATCATCCCCATAAACCGTCAACTCCTTTATTTTGCCCACGGCAGTCTGCGTGATAACAGGAACGAGGTTTTCAGGTTTCCCTAATGGTAACTCTCCAATCAATGCAGAAGGATGCGCTCCCACCGGGTTAAAATATCTCAACAAAATACTTTTTAAGCCGCCCGTTTTGGTCACATCTCTTACTATTTGTTCTCCCATTTGCTTTGTGGCACCATAAGGCGATTCAGCAGGCTGTATGGGTGATTGTTCCGTTACAGGAATTTTATCCGGGCTTCCATATACTGTGCAGGAAGAAGAAAAAATGAAATGAGGAACATTAAACTCTTTGGCGCATTTTAAAACATTGATAAGCGAGAACAAATTATTTTCATAATACTCCAATGGCTTTTCAACAGATTCGCCAACAGCTTTGAATGCTGCAAAATGAATGATCCCTTTTATATCCGTATTTTCCTGGAAGACAGCGAAAGTGTCATCAAAATTGGCCAGGTCCACTTTATAGTTTTTCACGGTAACCCCTGTGATCTTTCTGATTCCTGCAAGCAACGAGGTTGTTGATCTTGAATTGTTATCAATGGAAACAGGTAGAAAACCATTCTCAATCAAGTCCACTATAGTATGTGCTCCAATATATCCGCAGCCGCCGGTAACAAGTATTTTATTCATATCACAAAGTAATAGTAATTTGATTAGAAAAAAGGATGGCTCAATAATTTATTTCAGGAAAGAAGATGGATGATATAATAAACCAATGCGGCAACCAATGCGCTCACAGGAACGGTAAGTATCCATGCCCAAACCAAATTAATAGTAACTCCCCAACGCACCGCTGATAAACGTTTGGTAGCGCCCACTCCTACAATGGCCCCGGTGAGGGTATGAGTTGTACTAACGGGAATTCCAAAAGCTATTGTCATAAAAATTGTAACAGCTCCTGATGTTTCTGCGCAAAAGCCTTCCAGTGGATTCACTTTGGTAATCTTTGTTCCCATAGTTTTTACAATTCGCCATCCGCCAGACATTGTGCCCAGGGCGATTGCAGAATAGCACGCCAGCGGCAACCAATCAGGCATGGCCATCTGATCTATTGCGATTGTAAACCCATGTACGCTTTTTTCATAAAACCAAATTGCTGTCAGGATCAATCCCATTGTTTTCTGAGAATCACCACCACCATGAGCAAGGCTAAGACCGGCAGAAGAAAGCAATTGCAATCTACGAAACCATTTTTCCGCTTTTGACGGCCTCGATTTTTTTGCAACGTTCACGGTTATAACAGTTATAATAAAACCAAACAAAAGGCCAATCACTGGCGATAAGATCATAAAAACCAGGGCGATAAAAATAGGATAAGTATTGACACCTGCAAGGCCGCCCGCAGCAATTGCTGCGCCTGCCAGCCCTCCGATTAGCGTGTGGGATGAGCTGGAAGGGATTCCATAAAACCAGGTCAGAAGATTCCAGCTTATGGCAGCAATGGTTGCTGCAATGATGGTTTTAAAATTGATAATGTTTTCAGACATAATGTTAGCGATCGTGCCTGCTACTTTATGTTCTCTAAAAACAAAAAAAGCAATAAAATTGAATGAAGCAGCCCACAGAACTGCCTGGAAAGGAGTCAGTACTTTTGTAGAAACTATTGTCGCTATTGAGTTTGCAGCATCATGAAAACCATTTATATAATCAAAGACAAGTGCAAGAACAATAATTACAATTAAAAAAACAAGCATATATTACTTTTAAGACGCCTAAGGCTAAACGCTAAAACGCAGAAGGCCAAATGCGAAAAGCTAAACGCCGAAAGCCAATGACTAAGTGCTGCTTTTAGCTTCATGCCTTAAGTTTTCTGTTTTTGGCTTTTGGCTTTCTGCCTTCTGCTTTAAGCATATTTAATAATTATGGATTCAATAACATTAGCAGCATCTTCACATTTATCGGTCACAATCTCCATCACCTGGTAAATCTCTCTTTTTTTAATTACTTCTTTTGCGTCAGGCTCATTTTCAAAAAGCTGTTCAATGCTCAGATCAAATATATCATCAGCCTGGTTTTCAATACTGTTGATAGCCACCATTGCATCTGTTATCTTCCTCAGATTCTTCATATTTCTCAATTCAATTACCGCTTTGCGAACTTCTATGCAACTGTTCAAAATAAGTTCTGCCAATTTATGAAAAGTGGGATTGTCAGGATTTACTTTATAAAAATTAATTTTTTTGGAGGCCGAATGGATGTAGTCGCAAATATCATCCAGCGATGTAGCAAGATAATGGATGTCTTCGCGATCAAAAGGCGTTATAAAATTTCTTCCTAATTCAGTAAATATCCGGTGAGTATGATCATCATTGATATGTTCGAGATCTTCAATTTGTTTTATCAACAGGTCTCTTTTGGAAAAATCTTTTTCGTGAACCAGTTCATTAAGCTTTTCAGCCATTTGGACAACAGTTTCGGATACATTTTCAAACAATTGAAAAAAGACTTTATCCTTGGGCAGAAAAAATTTTAAAATTGAATTCCCCATAGCGGCAAAAATAGAATACAATCATTGTAAAACCATTTTTGTTTTAAATTATTTTGCAAAAGAAAATAGTTGAAGCTTATCTCTCCTGATTTTCTATTTACATTCGCTATTTTTGAGAGCTCTGAATAAAAGTGAATGACAATAAAATCTGTATATAAAGAAAACCGCTCATTTTTTCTTGCGTATTTTTTGCTTATCGTCATCGCTCTTTTTGTTTTGTTGAATTACAGTAAAGCAGCCGGATTTATCTTATTAAATCCTTACCATACCCGATTTCTCGACTTTGTTTTTGAAGGAATTACTTTGCTGGGAGATGGAATTTTTACGATTGTCTTTTGCCTGGCACTGCTGTTGGTAAAAAAAAAATTTTTAAGTTTTATAGTTTTTATCAGCTATGCTACCTCAGGAATTGTAGCGCAGGTGTTGAAGGCCCTTATTTCAGAAGCGCGGCCGGCGCTGTTTCTTGAAAAAACCAATTATCCCTATTTTATAGATAATGTAACACTACATAATTTCCACTCTTTTCCTTCGGGGCACAGTACTTCCATCTTTGCCCTGGTGTCCATTATCGCTTTTGCTTCTAAGGATAAAAAATATGCAATTCCATTATTGCTACTGGGTGCCCTGGTAGGCTATAGTCGTATTTACCTGGGCCAGCATTTCATCCTGGATGTGACGGTTGGAAGTCTCATCGGTGTCCTTTTTTCCATAATCTCATGGATATTATTTCAATCTTTTTATGAAAATCTGAAGAAAAAGAAAGCCGTCGATAAACCGGCGGCTCCCTGAAAATAGAAATACTTATTATTTATTAGTTTACTGCACTTTATCAGAATCTTCTTCAAACCGCTCATTCTCTTCAGGCTTGTATCCTGCTTTTAATTCATTTAATTTTTTCTTGCCATAAGCAGCTCTTGTGATCAGCACATACAAAACCGGCACTACAAAAATAGCCAGCGATGTAGCAGCCAGCATTCCTCCAAACACAGTCCAGCCGATGGTTCTGCGCGATTCAGAAGCTGCACCAGTGGCGAAGGCCAATGGAAGTACACCCAAAATAAAAGCAAACGAAGTCATCAAAATAGGACGAAGACGCAATCGCACTGCGGCAATCGTTGCCTTCAATAATTCCATGCCACTATCCACCCTTTCTTTAGCAAATTCCACAATTAATATTGCATTTTTTGCCGCCAGGCCGATAAGCGTTATCAATCCTATTTGTGCATAAATATTGTTGGAAAGACTTGGTATAAAAGTAAGCGCAATGATAGAACCTAATGCCCCAATAGGAACCGCCAATAAAACAGAAAATGGAACGGACCAACTTTCGTACAAAGCGGCGAGGAATAAAAATACAAATACCAATGAAATGGCAAAGATCATCACTGTTTTATCACCGGCTTTTAGTTCTTCACTGCTCATTCCGGAAAATTCATAACCGTAGCCAGTGGGCAAATATTTGGCAGCAGTTTCCTTTAAAGCATCTAAAGCCTGGCCACTGCTGAAGCCTTGTGCGGCCGTTCCGTTAATTTCTATAGACCGGAAAATATTATAATGAGAAATCAATGAAGGGCTTTCAATTACTTTGGTAGTGATCAATGAGCTCAGCGGAATCATATTTCCCAAACTGTTGCGCACATAATATTTTCCAATTTCTGCAAGCGATGAACGATAGGTGCTGTCTGCCTGAGTCACTACTCTGAAATTTCTTCCGTATAAGGTGAAATCATTGATATAACTGCTTCCCAAATAGGAGGACAATGTGGAGTAAACATCTGCAATATTTACACCGAGTTGTTTTGCTTTATCCCTGTCAACATCCACCTGGTAACTCGGTGTGTTGGCGGTAAAGAATGTATAAGCGCCACCTATTTCAGGCCTTTTATTTACCTCACCGATAAAATTTCTGGCTACCTGTGTAAACTTTTCTATGTTATCAGTACTGGTGGTTTGTTGCAATTCAAAAGTGAAACCTGCAGTACGGCCCAGTCCTGGCACTGCCGGGGGTAATATAGCCAAGACCCTCGCTGCTTTTATCCCCGAAGTTTTCTTCATCACTTCCGCAACCACACTTTGCGCCGTATGTTCCTTTCCTTTTCTTTCGTCCCAGGGTTTCAACATAATGAACATGGTACCTACGTTAGGCTTGTTCGAAAAACTAATGATATTGAAACCAGCCAAACCGCCCACTACGCTTATTTCCGGAATCGTTTGTAATGAATCTGATATTTGCCTAAGCATTTCAAGGCTCCTGGTAGTAGAAGCGGCTTCGGGCATCTCATAAGTAACATACAGCCTTCCTTCATCTTCAAGGGGTATAAAACCGGTTGGCTTCGCTTTGAAAAGAAAAAATAGCCCTACAAACAACACGACCATCATAACGATCACGTAAGGTGATTTCCTTATCCAAAGCGCTACGCCCCTCGTGTAAGAGGCATTTACTTTTCGGAAACCATTATTGAAAGAAGCAAAGAATTTATTCAACAAACCTTTTTTTGCTTTTTCGTCTTTGGAATGTTTTAGCATTATTGAACACAATGCGGGCGTAAGAGACAATGCCACAAATGCTGAGATAATTACTGACACCGCAATGGTAATAGCAAATTGCTGATACAACCGGCCTACGATTCCCGGAATAAAACCTACCGGAATAAATACAGAGGCTAATATAAGAGCGATGGCAATTACCGGCCCTGAAATATCTTTCATTGCCCTTCTTGTAGCATCTGCCGGCGACATATTATAATGGTCAATATTGTGCTGAACAGCCTCTACTACTATAATCGCATCATCCACCACAATACCGATCGCCAGCACAAAAGCAAATAATGTGAGTGTATTGATCGTGAAACCAAAAGGCACGAAAAGTATAAAGGTTCCTATCAATGATACGGGAATTGCCAGCACCGGTATTAACGTTGCCCGCCAATTTTGCAGAAATAAAAACACCACCAATACCACAAGGGCCAACGCTTCAAGCAAAGTAAACGCTACTTCCCTGATGGAGGTTTTCACTACAGAAACAGTTTCATTAGGAATGAGATAATCCAGGTCTTTGGGAAAGGTCTTCTTCAGATTCTGCAATGCTTTTGTAACGCCCGCATAAGTTTCAATGGCGTTCGCATCGGGTGCCTGGAAAATCAGCATAAATGAAGCCGGCTTTCCATTTACGAGTGAATTATGCGAATAAGAAAACTGCCCCAATTCCACTCGGGCTATATCTTTTAGATACACAATATTACCTGTCGCGGGATTCGATTTTATAATTATGTTTTTAAACTGATCAACGGTATTTAGCCTGCTGTTGGTAAGTACCGTGTATTCAAAAGACTGGGTGCCTGGTTGAGGCGTACCGCCAACAGTACCTGCTGCAATTTGTAAATTCTGCTCATTGATTGCAGCAGAAACGTCTGAAGGCGAAATTCCAAGCGCCGCAAGTTTTTCAGGGTCTAACCAAACGCGCATACTAAAGTCATTTCCAAAAGCTGTAATGTCGCCCACACCTTTTACTCTTTTCAGCGCATCCTGGATGTAGATGTTTACATAATTATCTATGAAAGCTATATCATGGGTGCCATGCGGCGAATAAAACGCGAGCACCGCCATAGTACTGGGATTACGTTTGGTCACCGTTACGCCCAATCTTTTTACCACATCTGGTAACCGGGGCTGGGCAACACTCACACGGTTCTGCACGTCGAGGGCGGCGATGTCTATGTTAGTACCCACATCAAATGTAGCGGTGATAGAACTTTGTCCGCTTGACGAACTGTTGCCCGTAATATAAGTCATGCCGGGGCTTCCGTTGATCTGGGTTTCCAAAGGCGTCGTCGTCGTTTCCTCTACTGTTTGCGCATCGGCTCCTATAAAATTGGCGCTCACAGAAACGGTTGGAGGCGAAATATCCGGATATTGTGCTACCGGCAGGTTCAGCATGGAAATAATTCCAACCAGCACAATCACAATTGAAATAACAATTGCTGTAACTGGCCTTTTTATAAATGTTTCTGCGATCATTTTTTTAATAAATTATTAAATCCTAAATCCACTTACCATTCACTCGCCCACCTTCACCACCGTGCCATCATGCAAATTCTGAATCCCCTGCACCACAATTTTGTCCCCTGCCTTTAAACCTTCTTTCACGATAATACTATCTCCTATTAACGTTCCTAACTCTACATGCTGTTGATGTACTTTTGAACTATCTCCTAATACATAAACAGAAAACTCGCCTAATTGTTCGTTTACTGCGATATGAGGAATTATAGTGGCGTTTTTAGAGGCTGTGTTTTTAATACGTACACTTGTATTCATTCCAGGCTTCAGCATATCCTTACCATTAGGAAAACTCAATCTCACTTTAATGGTTCCGGTTTGAGGATCTACCGCGCGATCAATAAAATCTATCTTGCCAGGAAAAGGATAAATTTCAGTTCCGAATGCAATGGTAAAAACGGAATCCTTTGAATCGTCTTTCTGCTGCTCCAATTGTGAAAAACGATAAATATTCTTTTGATCTACTGTAAAATCAACTGCAATAGGATTATCCGTTGAAATAGTATTCAAAAGTGTTTGGCCGGCAACCACTGCGGTTCCCTTCTTCACCTGCGATATACCTATCGTGCCTGAAAAAGGCGCGTAGATATTAGCAAACTGAACATTGGAGCGAAGGCTTGCCACGTTTGCCTTTGCGGCATCAACTTGTTTTTGAGTGGCGGCCAATGTAGCATTTGCATAATCCACCTGCTGCTTTGCGATGGCATCATGCTTTTCCAATTCATTATATCTCGCAGCATCTTTTTGAGCTTTTACCAAATTGGCTTCCTGCACTTGCAGGTTAGCAATAGACTGCTCATAATTTGCTTTATAAACCTGGTTATCTATCCTATACAAAAGCTGCCCTTTTTTCACATTTTGCCCATCTTTAAAATTAATGTCAGTAATATATCCGCTCACCTGCGAGGTAATATTTATCTCATTCAAAGCCGTAACTGTTCCGGGATAAGTATCATAATAAACCGCATCGGTATTCTCGACAGTTGCGACCGTGACCGGCACTGCAGGAGGCGGTCCCTGTTGCTTTTGCGAATCTTTATTGCCACAAGAAGAAAAAAGAAATCCTGCTGCAAAAACAAAGAAAATATGTTGACTGATTTTCATGATTGTATTTTAATATTTTATATTCCCCAATGATTGCATCACATCTATCTTACTGGCCAAAACCTGGTACAGTGCATTGTAATAATTAATTTGTGCAGTTCGCAAATCAGACTCAGCGGTAATTACGTCCAGGTAAGCCTTCACACCTGACCGGTACTGCAACTGTATTACATCATACACTTCACTCGCCAGCGAAAGATTTTCTTTCAAACTATAGTAGTTATACAAATTGCTTTTATAAGTAGCCAGCGCATCTTCGTACTGAGAATTGATTTGGTTTTCATAGCTCCGGATGTCATTGCCTGCCTGCGTTACCTCAAATTGAGCCTGTTTAATTTGCTGCAATCTTTTTCCGCCCTGGAAGATGGGTAAGGTAAGTGTCAATCCTAAAAAAGAATTGGGATAAGACTGACTATATAATTTTGAAAATGTATTGTTGAGGTAATTTAGATTGTAGTTTCCAAATGCAGAGAGACTGGGCAGAAAACTCCATTTATAATACTGAAGATTATATTCCTGCAATTTTTTTTGCGTTTCCAATTGTTGAATTTCTATCCTGTTGTTATAATTCACTGCCTGCAAAGTATCCATCAACACTTCATTTTCCATTTGAGTAGTATCATAATTCAACTCAAGAGTCTTTGTTGTTGGATATCCCATCAAATCTTTCAAATAAGCTTTCTTTGCTTTTAAACTTTCTTCGCCGGATTTCTTTTGTGCCTTTGCATTGTTCAAAGCGATGGTTGCTCTTTTATAATCTGTTTTATCTACAATACCCGCCTGGTATTGATAATACGCATCCTTTAAGCTTTGATTGGTTCGAACAATATCTTCCTCAATTACTTTTAATTGTTGCTCAGTAAGTATCAAATCGTAAAAAGCCTTGCTCACACTCACGGTCAAATTAATTTTTTGATCTTCTGTATTTTCACTTGCAGCCTGGCGCACATCCGAAGCGGTTCGTGAAGCGAGTAAGACATCCCGGTTAAAAATATTTTGGGTAAATCCGAAATTCGCGCCTGATGTATTCTTTGATCCTGAATGTGAAACGTTGCCATTAAAAATGAAAGTAGGCAATTGCAGGTTGTGCTGGAGATTATAGGTGAAATTTACCTGTGGGTACCAATCGGCCAGTTTATTTTGAATCTGAGCTTCCGTAATTTGTTCGCTTATTTTTGCATTCTGCACATCTGGATTGTGTTGTATGGCATATTGAATACAATTTTGAAGCGTGGCTTCCTCCAGCGTTGGCAGACTATCATTTTGCTGCGCGAACGAACAATTCGAAGAAAACAACAGAATCAATAAAACCAACTGAACCTTTATAATCTTAAATTTTTTTTTCACGATTTGATATTGCATATTCCTTTATTCTTTTTAGCCACCTTGATTTTTGGATCATAAACTATTAACTCCTGTTGTTCAAAAGCCAAAAACTACCCAAATCTCATTCTATTTTGCAAAAGCATTAATAATTCTCAAAAGAAATATCGATTCCGCTACCACAGAATTTAATAAAGGAGTGCAAAGTTATGCAGAAATTAAAATATAATCATGCAGCTAATCAGCGAAAATTACCGTTTAGAAAAATTGATTGATAGATGACATTAGAATTATTTTTCTATTAATTCCTCATTAACCAGATAAGTTTAAATTGAAGAAATTTTCGTTGGAACTGGTTTAAAAAAATAAAAAAGATTGAAATTGCCTACTCATTAATTGAGTCAACTTATATAAAGCAAGATAGGAATGTCGGGTTTTTATTTGTTTACTGTAAAATATGAATTTAAGTTTGACAAATGACTTCCTCTTTAAATTAAATAACATTATTATGAAAAAACTGTTCCTTCTTATATTGATTAGTATTGTTCTGAATACCTCATTTGCGCAAATCAAACACACCTTCGAAATAAAAGGTGGTAATTTTTTGTATGATGGAAAACCGGTTCAAATTCATTCGGGTGAAATGCATTTTGCGCGCGTGCCCAAAGCTTATTGGCGCCAGCGTTTGCAAATGATGAAAGCCATGGGATTGAACACAGTGGCTACTTATGTTTTCTGGAATTACCAGGAACCTTCCCCGGGAGTTTGGGATTTCAAAACCGATAGCAGAAACATAGCCGAATTCATAAAAATTGCTGGTGAAGAAGGAATGATGGTAATCTTAAGGCCGGGACCGTATGCCTGCGCTGAGTGGGAATTTGGCGGTTATCCGTGGTGGCTGCAAAAAGAAAAAGACTTGGTGATACGTTCCTACAATAAACCGTTTTTAGATTCATGCAGAACTTATATTAATCATTTGGCGGCACAGGTAAAAGATTTACAAATTACTCATGGTGGACCGATCATAATGGTGCAGGTGGAAAATGAATTTGGCTCTTATGTGGCCCAGCGAAAAGACATTCCTTTAGAAGAACATAAAAAATACAGCGCAGCCATCAAGCAGGAATTGTTGGACGCTGGTTTTGATGTACCTCTTTTCACTTCGGATGGCGCATGGCTGTTCAAAGGTGGAACGATTGAAGGCGCTTTGCCAACAGCAAACGGAGAAGATAATATTGATAATTTAAAAAAAGTGGTCAATGAATTTCACAATGGTGAAGGGCCATACATGGTAGCAGAATTTTATCCCGGCTGGCTCGACCATTGGGCAGAACCATTTCAAAAAGTATCCACAGAAAGCGTGGTGGCGCAAACAGAAAAATATTTAAAAGCAGGTGTTTCTTTTAACT
>JBDTKU010000076.1:0-12486 GCA_039935135.1 Ginsengibacter sp.
TCAAAAACCTTTACCACATCTTCTTGATTGGCCACATTACAATTATGCGCATAGGCCCTACCGTTATGATCTGCAATTTCCTGTAAAGTGGATTTTGCACTTTCTTCAGTCAGTTCAATGATATGAACTTCTGCACCCTGGCTTGCAAACATAACAGCAATTGCTTTTCCAATACCGCTGCCTGCACCCGTTATTATTGCTTTTTTATTTTTTAAAGAAAACATTTTATTATGTTGATTTATGAATAATTAAAATTTAATTTTTCCAGTTCAGTTCTTTACTTCATACCCTTTCCAGCCATACCAGGCAACAATCACAAAACAAAATGCGGGAATAATATAAGAAAAGGCCGTTGAATTACTTTCGGCTACCCTTCCCATAATATACGGCATGACAGCCCCGCCAACGATAGACATTATGATAAATGAAGAGGCTTTCTTTGTATGATGACCCAGATCTTTTACGCCCAACGCAAAGATGGTTGGAAACATGATAGATTCAAAAAAGAAAATAGCCATCAGGGAGTACACCGATAACCAACTATCGTTCAAAACCACTAACACACATAGAATAATATTAGCAATCGCGAAGAAAAATAATAAGAGATTGGGAGCTATTCTTTTCATCAAACCGGTTCCTATAAAGCGGCCGACAGTGAATAATATCAGGCTTATACCAAGAAGATCAGCAGCATGTGCATTGGTTATTGCAGGATTATTTTCTGTACAGTAATTAATAAACCACGCTGCAATACTTACTTGTGCTGCCACATAAAAAAATTGAGCAATAATAGCATTGGTAAAATTTTTATGTTTAAACAATGGCTTTACAATTTGTGAAATATCAGACACCAATCTGTCTTCTTTTATTTCCGGCAAAGAGGTTCTCCAAAAAAGAAATGCAACTATCAAAACGACCACTCCGGTAATCACATAAACCATTTTCACACTATCCAAATTCGTACTTTCATTTGCTATAGACCCAAAGAAAAGCACCGCACCGATTTTAGGACCAAAAAAAGAACCTACCCCATTAAAACTTTGCGAAAGATTTAGCCTGAAAGCAGAATTTTTAGGATCGCCTAAAACCGTAACGTAAGGATTGGCAGCAGTTTCAAGAAAAGCAAGACCTGAAGCAAGAACAAAAGTAGATAGCAAAAAGAAATTAAAGCTTGACATCTGAGCAGACGGATAAAACATGAAAGCGCCCGTTGCATATAAAAGCAACCCGAGAATAATTCCTTTTTTATAACTAAATCGTTTCATGAAAATACCGGCAGGAAGAGCCATCAAAAAATAGGCCCCGAAATACGCCATTTGCAAAAAGGAAGAGCGAGCCTGGTCTATGTGCAATGTTTCCTGAAAATGCTTATTCAACACGTCAAGCAGGCCATAAGCAAAACCCCATAAAAAAAATAAAGAGGTTACTAAAATTAACGGAAACAGATAATTATTGTTTTTGTTGTCGTCTTGAATTACAGTAGGTTGATTCAAAATTGGTATGGCCATTATACTTATTTATTTTTATTAAGATCAAATATTTTATCCATCAATATCCACTTTTCACCGGGCTTTGCGCCTGGTAAGGCCTGTTGGTATTTCCACAGAAGGTTTTCCCATTCCTGCACTTTCGGATTGGTCGTGTCCATTTCATTCTTTTGCTCAAAAGAAAAATTTTCATCCGTTTCCATTATCATAAAAAGACGATTGGAAAAACGATAAATCTGCATACTGGAAACTCCAGCACTCGTTATTGAATCAATGATTTCAGGCCAAACTTTTTGATGATACTTTTCATATTCTGCAATCAGTTTTTCATCGTTTTTCAAATCAAGTGCAAGGCAGTATCTCATATTCTTATAATTTAAAAAAAGCTAAAATAAGATATTATCAATAAAAGACAATCCTTAAAAAATATCGGGTGTAATGAACTTCATCTTTGATTAGTACCAGGAAATACAATTTGCAAAAAAGCAAGATGAATGCTTTTATTCGAAACTATTCCACCTGAAATATTTTTTGTTGAGGTATGAACGTCATATCAATAAAGAATCGAGGATATTTGTCGATTTACTGGCCATGGTCTAATTACCCTTTATTTACTCTTTAAAAATTTTATCTAAAAGTATAAGGCGCTTTTGCAATCTGTGGCCCGCATAAAATCTTTTGGCAATAATAATTCTGAATTTGCCTGTATTAAAACGGTAACTCGTATTATTTTCTATCCCAGAAAATGGCAAATTATCTGACACCCAATTAGCGCTTATATTCAAGCTACGGCCATTATAGCCTGCTGCTAATCTGAAACGGGTGACAGGATTTACAGAAAAATGGGAAGCTGCATTCTCTTCCAAATGTTCATTGGCAACACTAAAATTCAGATTCCCTGTAACAGAGCCAGTAAGAAAAATGTGAGAAGAAAACACCTGCGTGTATGCATAACCGATACCCGGACCAATGCTGAAATAATTTATTTTATTCAAATTCTTTTGTGGGTACTTATCCTGTAACGATAGTGGAATCAAACCAATGTCCGCATTCATTACACCATAATAAACTTCCGCACCAGCCAGCAAAGTGCCGGCTGATTTCTTCTGCCATTCATTCTGTTTAAACGCGGCGCGATATGAAAATCTTTTGGAATTGAAAATATAATAATGTGATAATCCAAACAAAATTACCTGCATATCGCCACGATAATAATTTTTATCGGGTTCAGACTGTAAACCACTTGATAAATGATATCCTTTGTAAATTTGCCCCTCAAAATCGGTTACCCATTTTGGTCTATAAAAATGTGCCTGCAGATCAAGATATTTGGTTTTGTTTTTTTGCTTGCCGGGGTTTAAAAAACCAAAGCCATAAGCCAGGTTAAGCGAAAAATTATGATAGGTAGCTCCTACGCCTAAATTGAAAGTGGTATTGGGCAAATAGTGTAGCTCAGGAGCATTTTTACTTTTTAAATGAAACCGGGTATATTTTTGAGAAGTAAATATGCGCCCGGTAATACTATTAGGGAAATAAATATAGTAGGTAGTATCATTTCCACGATTATTCTGTGCCTTTACAGTAAAAATATTTGCGAATAAAAAAATAAATAGCAGGGAAATTTTTATAGCCTTATAAGATACTGGCATACGGGAAAGATTTTGAAATTACAAGAACTGTATTGCTGCACAAACAACTATGAAGCCAGAAAAGCAGAGTTCATTTAATTGAAACGAAATAGAAATACGAACTATTTGTTCTTTTACTGAAAATAAAAAAACCAACCCGATAAAGGCTGGTTTTTTTGAAGAAGATAAATTTATTTTATAACAATGCCTGGTCAAGTACCTGCTGCATAGTTTTTACATAATGTATTTTGAGGCCTTTGATATAATTGGGATTGATATCACTTATGTCTTTTTCGTTTTGAGCGCTCATGATGATTTCACGAATGCCTGACCTTTTCGCTGCAAGCACTTTTTCTTTTATGCCTCCAACCGGAAGCACTTGTCCCCGCAAGGTGATTTCTCCGGTCATCGCCAGGTAAGGTTTCACCCTGCGCCCTGTAAAAGAAGATGCCAGCGCGGTCATCATTGTAATACCTGCACTTGGCCCATCCTTTGGTACGGCACCTTCCGGAACATGGATGTGAACATTTTTCTTATAAAATGTTTCAGGATCTATTCCATATTTTTTTGCGTTTGACTGAAGATAACTTAACGCAGTTGATGCACTTTCTTTCATCACATTCCCCAGGTTCCCTGTGAGTTTTAGATCGCCTTTGCCGTTATCACTGGTCGTAGATTCAATAAATAAAATATCACCCCCTACATAAGTCCATGCAAGCCCGACCGCCACACCAGCCATATTCGCTGTCTTATAAACTTCATTGCTATACCTCGACCTTCCCAGAATTTTCTCAACATCATTCATGCTCACCGTAGGTTTCAACTTACCTTTCTCAGCATATTCTCTCGCAAGTTTCCGCATCACGCTTGCAAGCTGCCTGTCCAATTCCCTAACGCCACTTTCTCTTGTAAAATCGGCAATGATCTTTTCCAAAACAGCATCACTCATTTTAAAAGATACGTCTTTTAAACCGTGTGCCTCTTTCTGCTTTGGCAATAAATGTCTTTTAGCGATCTCAATTTTTTCCTCAATGGCATAACCACTCAGGTCAATAATTTCCAAACGGTCGCGCAAGGCAGGTTGGATATTTTGAAGATTATTGGCAGTGGCAATAAACAACACCTTACTGAGGTCGTATTCCAGTTCTAGATAATTATCGTAAAAATTATTGTTTTGTTCCGGATCCAAAACTTCCAGCAATGCTGAAGAAGGATCACCACGAAAATCAGTTCCCACTTTATCGATCTCATCAAGGATCATTACAGGGTTGGAAGATTTTACTTTTCGTATAGATTGCAAAATTCTTCCGGGCATAGCGCCAATATAGGTCTTACGATGGCCACGGATTTCGCTTTCATCATGAAGGCCACCAAGGCTGACACGTGCATACTTCCGGTTGATCGCATTTGCAATACTTTTTCCAAGTGAAGTTTTTCCAATTCCCGGAGGGCCTACAAAACAAAGTATCGGGCTTTTCATATCGCCCTTTAATTTAAGAACAGCCAGGTATTCTAAAATTCTTTGCTTGATTTTTTCCATTCCATAATTATCGTGGTCAAGAATTTTTTTCGCCTTTTTAAAATCGTATTGATCTTTGGTATATTCTCCCCAGGGCAAGTCCAGCATCAAATCGAGATGATTGTACACCACAGAATAATCAGGCGTAGAAGGATGCATTCTTTCCAATTTTTCAATCCCCTTATTGAACATTTCTTTTGCAGCCAAAGGCCATTTTTTGGATTCGGCCTTTTTCTGCATTTCTTTTACTTCGGCTACGTTGTCGCCTCCCAATTCTTCTTTGATTGCTTTTAATTGTTGTTGCAAAAAATAATCTTTCTGCTGCTTGTCAAGCTCGGCACGGGTTTTATTGGTTACCTTATTTTTTAATTCTGCGTATTGCAATTCCGTTTGCAACAAATTCAGCAATACTTCCGCTCTTTCTTTGATATTCTGAATCTCTAAAAGTTTTTGCTTTTCAAGAATATTGCTGTTGAGATTGCTGCTTACAAAGTGAATCAGGAAGGAAGGATTCTCAATATTTCTTAAAATAATAGTAGCCTCTGAAGGCATATTAGGAGAGAGTTGTATGATCTGGCTGGAAAGTTCTTTTATCGAACCGACCATAGCATCAAAATCAGAATCTTCTTTTAATTCCTCATCTGCAAGAACCGTGATTTTAGCTTTAAAATACGGATCTTCCATTGTGATCTCATCAACCATAAACCGCTTCTTTCCCTGTATGATCACAGTAGTTCCCCCATCAGGCATTTTTATCAGCTTAAGGATTCTGGCCACTGTTCCGACCTTTACAAGGTCATTTGAGGTAGGCTCCTCCACCTGGCTGTCTTTTTGTGAAACCACGCCAACCAATTTGTCAGTCTTATAAGCATCATTTACTGCCTTAATACTCTTGTCGCGTCCGACAGTAATCGGGATCACAACACCTGGAAAAAGTACTGTATTTCTTAAAGGAAGCAGCGGTAATTCAGCAGGAATAGGTTGTTCATCATTTCCATCCCCGTCCTCGTGAAGCGGAATCATAGGCATAAATTCCATTTCATCTTCGGGACCGTTCATAAAATAGTTATTCTTCATATATTTTTTCACTTGTCAATCTGTCAAAATTAGTCTTAATAGAGACAAAGATTCTGAGTAATAGTATATTGTTCAACATTAATGCCATATTAAACAAAGAGTGACAAAAGGCCGGTTCCCCTTTTCGTTTGTTACGAAATCATAAATCAAAACTTCGAAATCCATGGTCGCAATAAAAACTGACATTTTTTAAATAGTTTTAAAAGTTTAAGCAATGAATAAACGAAATTTGCGAATAGTTATTTTTCTGTATGGCAATAAAGTTTCTTTGATATAGTTTAAAATTGAAATTTAGATTCTACAACCGTTCGGAATTGTGAAAATTGTAAAAATGATATATGCCTAAAATTTTACTTGTTGATGATCATTCGATTGTTAGAACAGGACTTAAACTTCTTATTAATGATTTCCTTCCCCACGCCAGCATTGATGAAGCACAAGATGGAGAATCAGCTTTGCAAAAAGTAAAACAGGATTATTATGACCTGGTGGTGATGGATGTAAACATGCCCCATACGGATTCATTTGGAACGCTACAGGCAATTCTTGCCCTTAAGCCTTCCACAAAAATTATCATGTTCAGTATGAATGCCGAAGAGATTTATGCCAAAAGATATTTGAACCTGGGCGCCAGGGGTTATGTAAGGAAAGATGCTCCCAATGATGAAATTGAAAGAGCAATTAATACAGTTTTAAATGATAAGACTTATATAAGCCCTTCGCTTACACAAAAACTTTTGTCAGGTCTTCATTCAAAAAATGTAACTGAAAACCCATTTGATAAATTATCTTCCCGTGAATTTGAAATTGTGCAGCATTTGGCACAAGGTGATTCTGTAGCAGAAATATCCCAAAAACTAGCCGTGCATACGTCCACCATTGGAACACACAAAGCGAGGATATTTGAAAAATTAAGGGTTCATAACGTGATTGAACTTAATAATCTTGCCATTGCTCACAATATTATTCTGCCTTCTTAACCTAATCCAATACTTGTAGTTTTTTTTCTACAAGTATTTACCCTATTTACTACAAATATTTTTGGAGCGACAAGTTAATTTTACCCGCATAACCAGATATTACTATCAAAAACTTAAACCGTTCTATCCATGATGGTATTATGACTGGCTTTAAGAACCTTCTGCCCAAAAGTGCGCCGTTGGTAACCTCAGGAAAAAGAGGCTGTCCCAAAAAGGGCAGCCTCTTTTTTCGTATAGAAAATTTACTACAAACACTTCCACTTTATTCTATTTTAATTGAAAATGCTGTAATGTAATATTGCTAAAGAATTCATAACATCCTCAATCCCATGCAAAATTATTTATTAAAATCCTTTCTTGCCATTATAGCCAGTTGCTTATTTTCTATGCAGGTTTTGGCCCAAATTCCCCCGGATCCTGGCGGTGATCCAATGAAAGATTCCTCCAGCCTCACAGTTCAGAATGACCAATTTAAAACTGTCGTAAATAATATCTCGCCCAAATTATCAAATTTTATCACGCAAAAAATGGATAAAATTAAACCGTTAATGCGGATTATTTTTCCTAATATAAATTGGGTGATTAATGGAAAGAGAAATTTTAGAAAAAGTTTTCTGTTCCTGGAAAAAACAAGTGAATCAAATATCATTTCTTTTTTAACAAATGAGAATAATGGTATTAAAACACCGGGGTTCTTATAAACTCAATTCTTCCAGAAAAATAGAATTAGCCAACATTGCAAAAACAGTAAACGAATAAATAAGCAGAATTTCTATCCTGATTCTCTAACAATATGATGAGTCCAAAATCATTTTAAAACGTTAGTGCATTCCCTTTACCAAGTCATATATTCTTTCTGATAAAGCTTTCATCTTTGAACGCACGTCTTCTTCTGTTATAGGAGTCAGCAAAGCAATGACATATTTTAAATGCCCATCATCCACAATACCCACATCATTTGTAAAATAACTCCACCAGCCCGATTTATGGTAAAACATCGCGTTTGCAGGAATACCTTTGTAAAGTTTTGTAGTATCTAATTGCCTGCCCAGCAACACTTTCATCTGCTGGCTCACCCACGGATTGATCAATTCGTTTTTATAAACTTTATACATAAAATCAGCCGCATGCAAGGCACAGGTTTCTGTTCCCCGTATCGTGTCATATCCGGGATCTTCAAATTTTCTCGGCAAATATTTTCGTGTTACTTCACTGCCATACCAGCCATTTTCATGCATGGTTTTATTTATATTTTTTCTGTCTGCAATGTCAATAAGGCAATTGGCCGCAGAATTATCGCTTCGTGTGATCATAAGGTCTAATAAATAATCTACTGTAACAGTATCACCATTGCGCAAAAGCGGTCTTGGATCCCAGCTAATTTCTTTTCCCTGGTCCACGTCATTCGGAGATTTCACCACGTAAGTCCTGAACAGCGAATACTTCCCTTCGCTGACCTGGTTCAGCACTTCCATTGCCACATAGATTTTATAAAGAGAAGCAGGGTAAATAAAATTGTCCATATTAACTCCACCCAGCAAAGGTGTGTGACCGGTCATATCAATCACCGCAAAAGATATTTTTTTCATTCCATCCTCACCCGCATCATAAACGCCATCAAGGTTTACTTCATGAACGATTCGTTGCAAAGAGTCTGTAAAACTTTTCTTCTGAAGATAATGCAAGGGGATATTTATCTGAGCCTTCATAAAGATGGAAATAAATAAGGAAATAAAAAATAGCAGGGATAATTTCAAGGCTTTATCTTTTTTGAGTATAAATCTAAAAAGAATCAATCACTTTTTGAGTTCTTATTATAATCAATTTGCAAAGACCTGGAATGGGTTCTATCTTACATCTTCACGTTCCTCAACTATTTTTAAAACCGCATCTTGCAGGCTTTCATTGATCATTATTTGGCATGATAAACGAAGATTTTCATATATAGCGGCACATTTCTGCAGAGTGCTCTTTTCATTGCGTTCCATTACTGATTCGGAATTATCTAATCCTTCAGCAATGATTAAGCAAGTGCCACATCTGCCAATTCCTTTACATTCTCCAAAATCCTCTACATAGATTTTTTCATTGATCAACACCATGAGGTTCCGAAACTCACCCTCATAAGTTGCCACTTTAATTTCTTCATTATTATGTAAAATAGTAAAATTAATATCCCGCTTTCGATCCATCATAGAATAGTACACGCATTAGTTGGTAAAGTTTCTGTTTTCAAAATTCTAAAAAAATAATTTATTTAATGAAGACCTTTATAATGATTTGGATTTAACCCAAAATTCATCTTCATACGAGTCCACAAAAGGTTCATGAACCAGTTGGGATCCAATCTTTTCAAGCTGCTTATCTGAAAGTTTCTCCTGGAGGTGAGGGAATAAAACTCTTTCCTCAAAACGAATATGATCGTCAACCGAATCAGCGAGTTCCAGCAAAACATTCTCTTCCTTTTCCAAAACTGAATCATTTATATTTTCAAAAAAAGTTTTAATTTTTTGATGATCCGCCAATGCCTTTTGCACTTCCTCACTTCGATCAGGACCAAAAAGAATTTCCTCTTCTTCTTTAAAATGTTCTGAAAAATGGTTTGCCCAAAAATATTTTACATAACTTATCATGCGATCTTTTTTGATATGGTATTTGACGCCTTGCCGCAATTTCCAACAGAATAAAAGGCCCGCATGATGGTCTCTTGAAAGTTTAATGAGGCTCACGTTTCTTTTTATTGGTTTGATTTCCATACACCCTAAATTTCCTGCAAATCTATTCACTATTTATTAACTGGTAATCTTTTAGCAAAAAGCAAAACGGCATTAATCTTGATCGTTATTAAAGTTTAAGAGTTCAATTGAAATTAAATTTATTTAAAATCTATAAAAAATATTCAATCATGACTAATTTAACTACTCCAGTAGGGGCTCTTGATCATATTGAAGGAAAACCAGGCGCCACTGTTACTCTGGTGGAATATGGCGATTATCTATGTTCACACTCCGCAGAGGCTCATCCTTTGATAAAAAGGTTGATGAAGGAATTTCATAATGAATTGCAATTTGTTTTCAGAAATTTCCCTGATGAAAGTCACCCTGAAGGATTGATCGCTGCCCAGGCAGCAGAAGCTGCAGGTTTGCAAAATAAATTTTGGGAAATGCATGATCTTATTTTTGAACAACTGGAACAACTTACTGAAGACAACCTTGTCTATTTTGCAGAAACTTTAAATCTAAATGTAGAGCGATTTGAAAATGACCGTACCAGTCAAAATGTATTATCAAAAATTGAAAGTGATATTGAAAGTGGCATCCGGAATTACGTAGAAGACACTCCCACCTTTTTTATAAATGACGAAAGAATAGAAAACTATGACGAAACTTATGAGTCATTGGCCAACGCGATAAGAAAAGCAGAATGACTTTTTCCCATTTTGGATTTCCATTGCACACAGTAAAACAATAAATAAACAAGATTTGTATTCTATCAAATTGATAAGGGATGTGTTGCTTTTAAAAGCCCGAAGCCGTATTTTGATTGCTAAATACTTTTTTCAAAATATCAGTAATTCTGGCTGCAGGATTCTTGCGGATGTCTTGTTCTTCAAGACCTATTTTATAAAATAATCCGTCGAGTGCTTTTTCAGTTACATACGTCGTCAGGTCAGTATTTACGGGCTTGCTGCTAAGCCGGTTGTAGGCACTAAAGACATCGCTCCAATATTTTGTAGCATTGGTATTGTCCAGGGATTTGGAAATAATAGGTTTAAAAGCCTCAGTCAATTGCACGGTAGTTTTTTGTTCCAAATAATCTGTCGCCGCCGTATTTCCTCCTCTTAAAATTCCAAACGCATCCTCGATGGTCATTTGTTTAATAGCATTGATAAAAATATTGCCCACATATTTTGAAGCATCTTCAGCGGCCCGGTTCATAGACAAAACAGCTTTATCAACCACGCTTCCCAACCCAACATCTCTTAAAGTCTTCTCTACTTTTTGTGCTTCTGCTGGCATAACAATTTTCACCAGCGCATCTTTGTAAAACCCATTCAATGCAGATAGATTGGTTGTTGCAGAATCTGTTCCAAGGCGTAACGCAGTTTTTAATCCATCTACCACTTCAGCATTGGTAAGGCTTCCATTTCCCGTTCCTACAGAATTCAAAATACTTTTTGCTGTATCACACCCGGTAAAAGAAAATAAAACTATCAATCCAAAAACATACAACTTCTTCATAATTCATTTTTTAAAATTAAAGGTCAAGTACGGTGCCAAAAAAGTAAGTAGCTAATAGCTATTAGCTATCAGCTTTTAGCCTTGGCTCTTAAAGTTCAATTCCAATCTTCCTCATCAGGATAGATGCATTCAAACTATTGCAAACACCGGGCTTCAGCAAATAGTCAAAATACAATTCGTCATTACTTACCTGCACATCAAAATGATAATTGAGAATATCTTTAGAAAAATCTTCTTTTAAATTCGCGAGCTCAAGATCGTGCGTAGCAATAATGGCCGCAGCTTTCTTTTTAATCAACTGCTTAATCAGCGCCTTGGAACCAGTATGCCTATCAAGAGAATTGGTCCCGCGTAAAATTTCATCCAGAAGGATAAAAACTTTTTCACCGGCGTTTACTTTTTCAATTATAGTTTTCAATTTTTTCAATTCCGCGTAAAAAGTGGATGTGCTTTCTTCAAGGTTATCTGTGATGCGCATGCTGCTGATAAGTTGGACGTGAGAAACAGAAAACGACTTCGCACAAACCGGTGCACCAGCCATGGACAGCACCACATTTATCCCAATACTCCTCAGGTACGTACTTTTTCCCGCCATGTTGGAACCCGTTACCAGCATCAATCCTGTGTTTCCAGGAATCTCAATAAAATTATCAATTCTTTTTTCTTCAGGTATCAAAGGATGCCCGATTTCTTTTCCTTCAATAGAAAAATACTCATCGTTAATAGTTGGAAAAATCCATCGAGGTTGATTGAAATATAAAATTCCAAAACTATTCAATGCCTCAAAACTGGCCAGTGTCTGAAACCAGGAATTGAAATTATTTTGTGCAGTTTTTTTCCACTTTTCCAGGTCGAGCACTTGTTGCAAATTCCATAAAAGCAAAAGATTTAATGGGGCTGATAACACAAGGTTGTAGCGAATATCAAGCTTATCTAATATCTTTTTTATTTTTAAAATATCAGCCGAAGCTTTTTTATTTTGTTTCACAAAAACAGATTGCCATCGTTGCAACAAAGGGCTTTCAAACTTTTCATTTTCGATTAATAAAATGGTAGCGTAAAGGGTGCTCAGTTCATCCGCCGCTTTTGACAATTGTTCGTGAACAGGCGCGATATATTTATTAACCTGGTAAGCAATTATCGCGAATATGAATAAAGAACTATAAAAAATAGTATCGCCAACTTCTTTAAAAATATATAAAACAACAACAGTTAAAATTATTGAGGGTAAAACGTATCTCAGCCATTTCCAGGGTTTAAATCCTGAAAAAATATCCGGTTCTTTCATCCATTTCTCAAGACGGTTTTTGGTAGAAAATGTAATTTTATTTTTGCTTCCATCCGCCTGCAAATCCTGAATCCACAGGGCTTTTGTTGATAGCTCCTTTATTGCTTTCTGGCGTTCCGAAATCTCAGAAATACTGGCCGGTGATTTTAAATATTCCGCTAATTGCTGACTTCCCGGTTCGGAAGTAGTTCGATTAAGATATTGGAACAACGAAGCCCGTCCAAAAATATCAAGGTCATTTGCATAAGCGTGTTCCCTGGGAATAT
>JBDTKU010000077.1:0-7948 GCA_039935135.1 Ginsengibacter sp.
GATTTTTCTTTAACCGATTCAAACGGAAATAATATCTCCTCTTCTACCCTGCAAGGAAAAGTGGTGCTTATTAATTTCTGGGCTTCGTGGTGCCCGCCATGCAGAGCTGAAATGCCTTCTTTAAACAAATTATACCTGGAACTGAAGAATGATAAACGCTTTGTCTTTTTATTTGTGAATGAAGACGAAGACCAATCGAAAGCGATCCAATATATTCAGAAGAATAATTTTTCAATTCCAATATACAATCGATACCACGTTCCCCCGCAAATATTTAGTGGAACTTTGCCCACTACTGTCGTTTTGAATCGACAAGGAAATATTGTTTTGAAACACGAAGGAATGGCAGATTATAATAATGATGAATTTATTAGCCAACTTAAAGCGCTGCTCTAATTCAATCTGAAAGATTTATATTGCTATGAAAAAAAATGGAACCGGTTAAAAGCAAAGGAAGCACTACAGACCATTTGGCAAATGAAAGAACTTATCTCGCATGGATGCGAACCAGTATCGGAATCATGGCGTTTGGTTTTGTAGTAGTAAAATTTTCATTGTTTGTAAAAAGAATATCCTTATTAATTGGCCATCCTGTTGTGGTTCCTAACCGGGGATATTCAGCTATCGTGGGAATCATATTGGTTTTGGTAGGAACGATAACCACGATTCTTTCTTACATCCGTTATCGTCAATCAGAAAAGCAAATTAGGGAAGGAGCCTACGTACATTCTACCCTACTCATCACCGTTATATCAGTTTTTATTTTAATCGTTAGCGTATTATTAATCGCTTATTTGATAACCAGTGCCGATTTATAAGAAAATAAGAATATTTTATAAGGAGATGACAGTAAACGAAGAAATACGCTTGTTTTTTATTCTGAACCAACTGCATTTTATTCTTCTAAAAGATGGGGATTGGTCACCGTATGTTCAAAAACAAACAGGACTAAGTAAAGAACAACCTGAAATAAAAAGAAGGTTTTACTAATTCTTTTTTTAGATCCATATCATTCAGCATAGAGCTGATAAGCATTTGAACAGATTTATTGTTATTCGCTTTTTTTACCACAAAATTAATCATACGTGGATAACGGAAAAGTTTTTGCAATGTGTGGCTTAATTTAAATTCATTCCACATTTTATAATAGATCTCTTTATCATAGCGGAGGTTAAATTCCGCATCAAATTTTTGTTGTTCAAAAGCTTTCAATACATGCGATGCCGCTACTCTCCCACTCCGGATGGCATTTGCAATACCTTCGCCGGTGAAAGGATCAATCAAGCCTGCAGCATCTCCCAGCAATAAAAACCGGTTGCCTGATAAAGTTCTTTTGGTAGAACCCACAGGCAATCCATAACCCTCAATCTCTGTTAATGGCACTGCATCTTTAAATCTTTCTTTGAGCGAAGGAATCGTTTCCAACAGGTTGACCATTTCTTTCTTCAGATTGATTTGTTTCTTGCTGACAACGCTTGAAAGCATTCCCAGTCCTACGTTTGCCTGGTTGTTTGCAAGAGGAAAAATCCAAAGATAGCCTGGAAGAATTTCTTTATAGAAATGTAATTCGATATGGTTTTCAGGATGAAAATCTTTTACATTAGAAAAGTATTGCCTTACTCCCGCGCAATAATGATTTTTTTCAACTTTGTTTTGGGTCAATCTTTTATTTAAAAGAGAATGCGCACCATCAGCGCCCAAAGCCATGGACCCTTCAAACCGCATAGTGGCCGATTGTAAAACAATTGCATCGCCTTTATTTTCAACAGAAATTATTTTTTGATTTTGAAAGACAGTAACGTCCGGTAATTTAGCCGTTTCAGAAAAAAAGAAATTATCAAAGTCAATTCTTTTGGTTACAAATCCGCCACCAAAAGTATTATTTGGTTTAGTAAATTGAATATCCAGCTTTTGGTGCTTTGGCGTAAAAAACCTAACGCCATTGGAGGGGATTTTCTCTTTGAACTGGTTTAGCTTTTCTGTAAGTGTTTCGCTTATCAGGTGAAATTGTTTGGTAACATCGGCGCCCAAAGCATCGCCACAAATTTTATCACGGGGAAAAGTCTCCTTTTCAATAAGTGCGATTTTTAAACCATTCCCGGAAAGCCTGTAAGCAGCAGCACAACCCGCCGGGCCTGCGCCTACAATTAACACATCAAATTTTTCTGTTTGCATATAAGGTTGGAAAAATACAACTTAATGAGAATACAAATTTCTATTGATTTCTTTTTTTTTGAAAGTGCAGAAAACCAACCTACCCGAAGGCAGGCAAAGAAAAATATGGAATTTTTATTTAGGTGAAAGAATTAAGTATAACAGTCGCAATATAACTGTTTCTTTAGTTTGCCACAGGTGGATAAATTAAAAACTTCAATCGGCTTTAGCTAAAATACCAAAAAAGGTTTGGCTAAAGCCTTACCTCTTATTTTATGAACCACTTGCTAAAGCAAGTGGCAACTAAAGCGAGTGAAAATATATTCTTCTTATTTAGGTTCTTTGATGGATTTACGATTAAACTACCTAATTCATCTAAATGAAATACTATTGAATTTTTGTGATTAACTTCCCCTCTTTCTATTGATTTTACATTTTTTCAATCAAAATAAATCGAAAATGAAATTTTTAAAGACAAGCCTCGTTGCTTTTTTAGTATTTAGTTTTTGTATTGTAACCAGCGATTCCTTTTCACAAACGCCTTCCCGTTTCAGTTATGAAAAATATATACAGGACGGTGATACTTTGCTTTACAGGCAACTTTATCCGGATTATGATACCATCCGAAAATATCCATTGGTAATTTTTCTACACGGCTCCGGAGAGCGTGGCAACGACAATGAAGCCCAATTAAAATGGGGCGTTGAAAATTTTGCCACTGATGAAATGATGAAACTTCATCCCGCTTTTGTGATTGCTCCTCAATGCCCGGCTGGCAAGGGTTGGTCTAATTTTTCTAATACCAACCAGGGAAATATGATGATAAAATCTACTCCATCAAGATCAATGGAAATGCTGATCTTGCTCATTCGCCAGGTCGAAAAGAATTTTCCTGTTGACACCAACCGCATTTATATTACAGGTCTTTCCATGGGCGGCTTTGGCACTTATGATGCTATCGAGCGCTATCCTAAAATATTTGCGGCTGCAGTTCCGGTTTGTGGTGGTGGTGATGTTTCAAAGGCTACTGAAATTGCAAAAATTCCTATCTGGATATTTCATGGTTCCGAAGATGCAGCGGTGAATCCTCAATATTCTTTGGACATGGCAGAGGCATTAAGAAAAGCGGGCGCTCATCCGGGACTTACCATGTATCCTGAAACCGGGCACTTTTCGTGGATTGCTGCTTACAGTGATCCGGCAATGATGGCGTGGCTTTTCAGGCAACATAAATAAAGAGCCATTCTGTACAGAAACTTGTTTAAACAATCGGATTGCCAATAATCATTTTATAAAATCCTTCTAAAGAAAAATAACAAAATTTCTAAAATACTTCTGTTCATAACTGTTATAGCGCAAGCAAAATAAAAATTACAGGAATTTGTTTGGTTACTGCAAGACAAATTTTATTTACTAAAAAAGGAGCACTCGTTTTGAATGCTCCTTTTTAGTAAAATGCTAAAAAGAATTACTTAAAATCTTCATCTTTTAAGCCACTGTTTATTTTTATATCTGTCACTTTGAATGGAATGTCAACCTGTGATGAAATCGTCATCAGGTAAGGAAATTTAATCCCATCAACTTCTTTGTAATCATCATAAGTTGTTGACTGTGGGCCGCCTGATGAAGAAACTTCCTTCTTTATTTTCAAGCCCGTTTCTGCATCGAAATATTCTTTGGTTGATATTCCTTCACCTACGGATAACTCAACTACATAAGCATCTTTGCCATTTACTTTTGCCATGGTTGGCGCTAATGATAATTGAGTGCCCAAATCAGCATACTTTATTTCAGGAATAGGCATCGCAGACTCTTTGATTCGTTGCTTTGTGTCTTCATCAATAGGCTGTTCTTTTCCCATTGCCATCAGGCTCACACTATCACCTTTTATCAATTCTTTTTGTATCTCCATATTGGAAGAGGATAATGTAATGGATAATACCATTTGGTCCGGCGCTTTGTACTTATTCATCAAATCTATTTGCTGGCCTTGCACTTCACCTTTTGCCGAGTAAGAAAAATCTTTTATGCCTTCGATTTTTTCTTTTCCACCTATTGCTTTTATATAATTATTGATCACATCCATCGCTGTCAAACCTTGCGGAACTTTCTTCAAAGGCTCCCCTGTAAAAGTGTTATTGGAAGGATCGATATCCGGATACTCATGATCAGGATCTATCGTGATATGTTTGATCGTTGAAGTGGATGGATAATGAAAAGTCCATTCGCCACCACGCTGCCAGATTTCTACCGGAAGTTGAATAGAATCCGTTTTGCCATTTTCCTGTTCTATTTTCATTGGCACAGGCAATACCAACTGTTCGTTATTTACAATTGTTATCAACGCACCTTTTGTAGGATCATTATCAACGTATTTAATTCCTTTAATACCCTGATCTAATTTTGAATTCGTAAAAAACCACCCTCTCCAGAAATAAGAAAGATCTTCTCCGGCTACGTTTTCCATCGTTCTGAAAAAATCCCAGGGAGTAGGATGTTTGAAAGCCCATCGGTCAATATAAATTCTAAATGCAGAATCAAAGCGCTCCTTGCCGAGAATGTGATTGCGCAAAATATCCAATCCATCACTTGGTTTTTGATAAGCTGCGATGCCCAGAAAGTCTTGCTGTGTCACCTCCGGAATAGTCATGATAGGATCAGCATCCTTTTTAAACATATAAGGAGCAATTTTATTCAGATCACTTTTTTCATAAAATTCACCATTATTAAATTGTTTGGTATCCACTCCATTTATAAAAGTATTAAAGCCTTCGTCCATCCATGGAAATTTGCGTTCGTTGGATCCTACGATCATCGGGAACCAGTTGTGACCAAATTCATGATTGGTTACATTCCATAAACCCGAGCCACTGCTTCTGTAAGAACAAAAAACAATTCCGGGATATTCCATTCCACCTACGATACCTGCAACGTTTGTTGCAGAAGGATAAGTGAACTCATACCAATCTTTCGAATATAATTCAATAGCGCCTTTCACAAATTCGGTTGATCTTTTCCACGCATCCGCTTTTGCGCTTTCAACCGGATAAACTGATTGTGCCAATGCTTTTTTACCGCTTGGTAAATTGATCCTCGCTGCATCCCAAATAAAAGCTTTAGATGCTGCCCAGGCTACATCACGTGTGTTGTTACATACAAAATGCCAGGTAAGTGATGATTTTTTGGGGTAATAAGATGTGCCGTTTAAATCTTCTTCGCTTACGATGGTTACTGTTTTGTCGCTCTTCTTTGCCTGCTCCAGTTTACTTCTAACGGCAGAGGTTAAACACTCAGTTGGATTTTGCAAAGCGCCGGAACCCACTACTATCAGGTTGGCAGGAGCCGTAATGGTATAATCGATATTTCCATATTCAAGATAAAATTCACCCGCGCCTAAATAGGGCAACGTATTCCATCCTTCAATGTCATCATACACACACATGCGCGGAAACCACTGTGCTATTTCGTAGATCCAGCCATTCTTTGAATGCAATCTTCCCATGCGGTCTGTACCATATTGAGGAACAGAAAAAGAGTAATTAATTTTTAGTTCAACAGTTCCGCTCCTGGCAGCCAAAGGCTGGGGCAACCAAACCTGCATTCTTGTATCAGATATTCTGTATTTTGCTTTGGTAGTTTTACCATTCATTATAATATCTACAGAGTGCAATTCATCCCCTTCTGTAAAAGTCCGGTTAGCCCAACGACCTCCGGAGACAAGAGAGGTAGCCTGCGCGCGACTGTCTTCCCGGTAAATATTTTGATCCAATTGAAGCCATAAAAATTTCAAAGCATCGGGACTATTGTTTTTATATTTAATTACTACACTACCCTTAATTGTTTTCTGTGCAGTGTCTAATGAAACCGCAATTTTATAATCCGCACGGTTTTGCCAATAGGCCGGACCCGGCTGGCCGCTGGCGCTACGGAATTCATTACCATTTGAAGGATAGAAAAACGGAGCAAATGCTTTGTGCTGATCATAATGAGAT
Organism: Ginsengibacter sp.; assembly: GCA_039935135.1. Classification (GTDB taxonomy): domain Bacteria; phylum Bacteroidota; class Bacteroidia; order Chitinophagales; family Chitinophagaceae; genus Ginsengibacter. The sequence continues at coordinate 6,147 of JBDTKU010000077.1, forward strand.
TCGCTGTCTGACTGTGAGAAGACAGCGCCTCCCGTGAACAGAAATAAAAACGCTACAATAACTAATCTTTTCATAATATAATTTTTTGACGGCGTGAAGTTATCATATTTCAATTTGAATGAAGTCGCCTATCTGTAATGAATCTTGAAAAATAAAAGAGGAGCATAGATTTAACCATTCTTTTTGTTTGGCCCGTCCGTCCACCTGCATTTTTTTTGATTATGGAGTGATTAAAATAGCATGATAGATGAGATATCATTGGCAGTAAACAAACAAAAAGAAAAGATTTTTATTTTGAAAGGAAGTGATTTAAATAACTATTCTTAATGCATAATTGAAAAGTAATCCTACAAAAATAGCGGTACCAAAGCTTAGCAATGTACCAATTAACACGTATTCAGTAAGCTTTCTGTCTTTCGCTTCTTTCAGATCGCCGAAACGAAAAACTGATTTAGCGGCGAGAAGGAATCCGATGGCTGCCCATTGATGAATAATAATAAAAATAAAAACAAGCAATCGTTCGAAGATTCCAATATATTTTCCCGCGCTATGAAGCGAATCATTGCTCTGGCCATGTGGTTCCGGCGTCCATTTTGAAATAAATATTTTTACACCGAACGAAACGGGGTTGGTGAGAAAAATAATTCCAGTTACAAGCAATAAAAAAGTTTTGCTTTCAAATATAAAAAGTGGAAAACTTTTTCCTCCCAGCCATAACCAAATGAGATAGATTGAAATAAAATGAAAAGCCTGGTCTATAAAAAACAATAGGCGCCGGCTTCGTTTATTTTGTAAAATCAATTTAAAAGAATCAATGATAAAATGTACCACAGTGATCAGTAAAGCATATTTCCAGGCCTGCCAACTCCAAAGAAATAAAATCACCAGCGCACCATGAAGTATTGAATGGACGTAGAGTTGCCAGGCTGACAATTTTTTTTCTTCTTTACTTTTTACCCATGCGGCGGGTTGCAACAAGAAATCGCCAACCAGGTGGGCGATAAACAATTTAAGCAACAGAATCATTTCAACAATTTTAATTTTGTCTTGTACATTTCATTTACTTCCATCATTTCTTCATAGTAGGCTCTTCTAAGTCTTGTGCTGATCGCGCTCTGTTTTATTCCTATTAATTTCCCAAGCTGGTGTTGGGATTTATTAGGATTTTCCATTGCTACCGTTACAATTTCCGCGGTGTTTACTGTCCAATTGTTCATTGCGATGAGAGCCAATTTTAAGTATAAATTCATTTCTTCGTCAAACTGCGGCCAGTCGCTTTTTATGGCAAGATTTTGTTTTTGCTGGTTAAGTGTTTCAAATTTTTCGCCAGAATGAACAAAGGCGCTCCCGTTTGATTCAGTAACTCTTGCAGCTTTATAGGTTCTTGTGCCAAGTCCTAATGCTATTCGCACATTGATGCCTTTCACAGATTGCAGGCTGGCTTTTAGTTTAAAGGCAACGAGTAGTCCATCCTCAGCCTTATTGGTCACCGCCTGAAAACTGTCGCCGCGATATATTTCCCAGAATTTCGGCGTGGGGCCTATGCCATTCAATTCCTTCTTGAGAGGAGTAAGCCATTCTTTTGGTGTCCTTTTTTGAGAATTGATCACATCACCTGTAATAACGCAGAGCATTGAATTTTCTTAAAAATTAAAAATAAATTACCTGACAAACCTATTGCACTTTTATACAATAATCAAATTTATTGCATTTTTATGCAATAACCTAAATTATTGCACTTTTACGCAATAGGCCAATTTATGCCACTTTCATGCAATACTTTCCTGGGACGCAGCTAATAT
>JBDTKU010000078.1:0-9866 GCA_039935135.1 Ginsengibacter sp.
GGCGCAGGAGATTCTACCAATGTAAAGTCTGATAAAATTGACGTGAATCTTTCTGATCTTAATAAAAACGAGAACAGCAAATACAATATTCCTGTTGAACCCAATGACGTGATCGAAGTTTTTAATAGAAATCAATTTTCGGACAGGCAACTTATTTCAATTGAAGGAGAAGTGCGCAAGCCCGGAAAATATCAAAAATATGGAGGTATGTCGCTGAAGGACCTGTTGTATTTTGCCAACGGGCTCAAACCTTCCGCAGAATTTGGAAGTATCGTGGTGTCAAGTATTGTAGATATTGATTCTTCTCAAAAGGGCTTAACGCCAACAAGAACGATTGAAAGAAGTTATTCCATCAATAAAGATCTTGACCTTGATTCTGTCACTGAACATATCAGGTTGAAACCATACGACCAGGTTTTTGTAAGAAAAAATCCACGCTTTCATTTGCAGAAAAATGTAAAGATAGAGGGCCAGGTATTATATCCCGGCACTTATCCCAAACTGAATGAAAATGAAAGATTGTCTTCTTTCATGGCAAGAAGCGGAGGGTTAAGAGATAATTCAAATGCAACAGGGGCCATACTTTACAGGAAACGGGCGCAAGGCCAGATGGCGGACAGTCTTTCCGGCACTTCAGAGCCCATAACCATTGATTTGCAAAGTGCCATCAATAATCCCGATTCAAAATTTGATCTTGTTTTGCAGGACGGAGACGTAATTTATGTTCCTCAAAATAATCCTGTTGTAGCCGTAAAAGGAGCGGTTCAAAATCAATTGAAAATCTATTTTGACAAGGACCACACAAATCTTGGCTATTACATAGACCAGGCCGGAGGATTCTCTGAAAGGCCATGGAGAAAAAGAATTTATGTAACAAGAGCCAACGGCAAAAGCGAAAAAACCCACAATTTTGGATTCTTACATTTCTATCCAAAAGTAAAACAGGGAAGTGTGATCAATGTGCCCGTAAGGCCTGAAGGCAAAGGTTTTTCATCAACAATAACACAAGGATTTATAAGCGCCATTCCTTTAGCGATCGTTTATTTATTAACAAAATTGTAGTCATCCATGTCATCGCAGGAATTAACGATAGAAATTATTGCCCGAATTAAAAGACATAAAGTTTTTATCGGCTGCGCGGCTTTATTCTTTGCGTCTTTGCTGATAATCTATGCGCTGAAAACGCCGGTCACTTACACTTCCTCTTCTACTATTTTCCCCTTAACTGCCGGAAATGATAATAATACCTCTTCCTCTGCCTTAAGCGCCCTTTTCAGTGGTAAAAACAATTCAAATAATTCCTTCACAGACGAGGCTTCTGTCAATATTATTGAATTGGCGCTGAGCCGGACATCCCGTGAAGAAGTGGCTTCCATGAAAGATACTTCAGAGGGAAATAAAATGATAGCGGAATTATTGATCAGGGAAATAAATGACCATGGGAGTTTCCTTGAGCCCAAGATGGAAATACCCTCAAACTTTCACAATCTGATTGCAAAAGCTTCTTCGATCCTAAAGGATAATTTAACTGCAACGATCAATAAAAATAACAGCTTTGTGCTAACCTATACCGGCCGTAGTCCTGAATTAGTAAGAACTATCAGTTATGGCTTTATTGATAAGATTTCAAAATTTTACATCGATCTTAAACGTGAAAAAGCAAAAAGAGATTTTGAATTTGCTACCAGCAAAGTGGATTCTTTAAGAGGTGTTATTCATTCAAAAGATAAACAACTCATCTCGATTGATAAAAGAACCTTATTTACCAATACCAACAAAATGGAATTTAAAGTTCCTACAGAAAATCTTATCACCGAAAAACAAATGCTGCGTCAACAGTATGCTATAGCCGTTGCAAACCAACAAAATGCCGCCTACAAATTACAAAAAGCCACACCAGTGATGAAGGTGCTTGATTATCCTGAACCACCTTATGATATGCAGGAAAGATCACCGATCCTTTATGGAATTATTGGTTTTTTGATAGGCCTGTTGGTCACAAGTGTCTATTTTACTTTCCGGCTTTTCATCCGTTATGCCCGGGAAGAGGTAAACAAAGCTATTTATGGACAAGAAACTCCTGTCACCCGAAAAAGAAATATTGCAGCTTAAGTCAATTATCTATTGCGTTTATCCATTGCTGTTAGTTATATAAAAATCCCGCGATAGTAAACCCACAAATAGCATTGATTTTTATTTTGGTTACAAGTTAAGTTGACCTTTTCCTACGAATACATTCTCCATCAAAGCGCCACGTTCATAAGGAGATGGCGGCATCGAAGGAATCACAATCTTTTCATTGGTAGTAATTTCAATTTCTTTTCCGGCTTGTTTCTGTTGAGTAGAAAACCAGGCATCTGCTTCTCCTTTCCATTGTTTTACTTTATCCGTTGGTTTTAGTTCCAACCGGAAATCATGTTTTCCTTCACCGGTTACCTGGTAAGAATAGGTGGCCCAGCCTCCTTTTTGCTGTTGAACAGTAGGTGTTATCTTTTTCCCATCCACACTTAACGCAAAGTCAGGAAAATCCTTTCCTGAAAACGAACTATCTGGCTTAAGGAAAACAATATACCTTGCTGAAACTGTGCCTGCATCCAGGGTCACACTTGTCCTGACCGCATTATTATCGAAATCATTTTTTACATTTTTCATTCCTTCTTTAAGAGGATTTGAAGCGACGTTCAGGCGATTCATACTCACTTCGTTATTATCTATTTTCACACCGGAAACGATTGAAGGATTTAAAAATTTTACTTCGCTGCCATTGCTAATCAAATTCAATGAATAGTGATTCCCTTCACTTTTTGTTACTTCAAAATCAGCGCCTGCAAGCAATGGACGCTTCGCGCTCTTTAAAGGATACACTTCATAAACAGCAGCTTCATAACCTTGCAAGGGAAGAGTGATCGTAGCGCCGGAAGCGTACAAATTAGGCGATATCCAATGAGTAGGATAAGTTCTTTCCAACACCAGCGAGCAGGCAGAATCAGACATTCCTTTTGCAGGATCAAGTTTTATGGTGATGGATTGCGGTTTCATTAACGGGTTTCTTGCAGCTATAATTCCACTGTCATTTTTAAAATGAACGTACGCATACGTTTCCCCGTTGGTAGGATCGCCGCCTTCCATATAAGTTTTGTTTAAAACAGGAAAACGGTCTTTTGCCCATTTTAAAGATTGCCTGAGCACTTCCCATTCTTCCGGTTTAAGCAGATCAGGAGAAATATACATTTCATACATACTGACTCCTCTTGCAAAATAAAAGACTGCATCATTGGCAAATTTTTCCAAAGGATCATCCTCGCCTCCAAGCCTTTCCAAATTGCCTTTAATAATTCCATGTGTCATCATATTGCTTAGAGGAAACCAAACGTCTTTATTACGAAAATCATCGTACAAGACAAAATCTTTGTAAGTGATTGCGCCATCTCTTTCATTGACAGAGGGCACATCCGCATATCCGTAATCCTCACCTTGCATCCAAATCTGGTTAGCATATTTCAACCACCATGGGCTTAGCCACGTGCCAGAAGTAATATTCAAATATTCGTTAGGATTAACAGCCCTTACGGCTTCACATTTTTCAATCATACTTTCCATGGCAGCGCGGCGCGAAAGGTATCCCACTGCATGGCCACTTCCAGGCTCGCTCGAGGAAAACTGAATGCCATCCCATTTATAATAACCTACTCCTTCTTTAGCAAAATCTGTTGTTCTCTTTTGAAAAAGTGCGCTGTATTTGGGACCCGCTATATCCATCATTGCATCATTAGAAGTACTTCCTACGGTTTCATAGCCATGTGCTTTCATCCAGTTAATTCTTCTCATTCTGTAAGAATAACCGCCCGTAGGGCCAAACCAAATTCCCAAAGTAGCTCCCAAAGGTTTCAATGCATCAACGATTGGTTTTACGCCGTGAGGAAAAGTTTTCGTGCGCATCTTCCAATCACTTTCATAAATATCCCAGCCATCATCAAGCACAAAGGCATCAAGATTAATTCCGTATTTATCAATCATATTTTTTTTGAAAAGATCAATAATGTTCAGGATGTTTTTTTCATTCATCACATGGTTGGGTTCTACGTTTGGAAATTCCGGAGACCGCAGATCATACCAACTGTTATAAAGCGTGTAGGGCCGGTTAGCTGCGACGCGCACGTCTGGCAGATAATTAAAAAACCAATCTTTTACATAATGATCAGGGGCCAATCCTTCCACCACCCAATCACTTTCTACCCAATCTTTTCTAACTACTTTTCCGATCAACTCGTGGCAGGAAAGCTCAAGGCCTTTTCCTTTTTGAGAGACCTTATTAGTTGCTGTCGGATATTCAATCCCAAAAAAGACACCGCCATTTTTAAAATCGATGGCACATGGTTGCCCAAATTCTCCTTTTTTAATAATTTTAGTTGTTTCTTCCTGCGAATTATTTTGGCTTTGTACTACCGCGTAACTATTGCTGCTCTCCTGACGGATCATATAACTGCTACCAGTAAATGAAGAAATATCACTGATTTCTCCTTTCCTCGAAACAAAGGCCTGCAGCCAATTTTTTTGCAATACGGTATCCTGTAATGAAATCTTTCTTTTGCTGTAAAATTTTCCTGGCAACAACTGGTAAGTGATTCTTAACTGAACTGTGTTTCTTTTATCAAACGGTGAAAAATATAAATTAAGATCCTTTCCTTCATTTTCAATATCCTGGAAATCATAATGGTCGTATTTATAATCTTTCTTCGAAAATGAAATTTGCAGGTCTCCATTAAATTCTTTTCCGGGGGCGCTCCAATCTGTCCACATCATTTGTAAGGAAAAATTTCCGTCAGTATAAACGCCATGATTACTATTGTGATATTTTGCAAGCCAGTCGCGGTTTCCAATTAATTCATCGCCTTTTAAAATATCATTCTCAATAATGATTTTTTCCGCGACCTTTTCATTTGAGAGTGTAAAAACTTTTTGATTCCCTTCTGAAATAAAGTCTGTTGTTACTTTTTGCGAAAGCAAACAAATTGGAAATAGTAAAGAGAGGACAAAAAAGACCACGAGATTCAATCTTTTCATTTGTTTTATTATTTTATTTTTTTATGGGTGAAATTTTAAATCAATTTATCGGCTAATCATTTTTAAATTTTAAAAAATATCTTCTTCTTGTATAACCAATAGCACAAACCCCATTCTACAGAAAAGATTACAAGAGAAGCGGCGATATTGATAAAATTTTGAGAGAATCCAACCGGTGAAATTATCCCGTTCACGAGCACACTTAAATAATCGCCCAGCCAGCGACTTACTACAATTTCAAAAAATACATAAATAAAAATGGAGTTCATTCCTACTATTAAGAAAAACTTCAGGAACTTTTTATGGTTCAATAAATCTATCCATGCAAAAAGAAACCCAAGGCCGAGCAAGCAAAATCCCCCTGAGGCGAGCGTAAAAGAAGATGTGGCAATTCGTTTTATGATGGGCGTAATCCCGCTCCAATCGAGGCCAAAGCCCAGGGCCAATGTGATGATAGCAAATAAAAATATTCTTGTGAGCTTACTTTTATTGTCTGGTAAAGTAAGCAACCATTTACCAGCAACGGCTCCCCATATCGTGTGTGCTGCCGTAGGAATACAATTGATGGCCACCCAACCACCATCGTTTATTTTATTCATCAAAACTAAATCCATATAATTACCAAAGTTATGTTGATCAGTAAAAGGCTGATCAAACCCGGGGACGTTCGTGTAGCGATACAAAATTTCAGTAAGAATTAATAATCCCAAACTAAAAAGGATTTGGTACCCCGTTTTCCAACGAAAGATCAAAAAGGCTACGAGCAGGGTGAACGACATTTGCGTAAGTACATCCCATAATTCAAAAGACAAATGATCGCCTCTCACTGCGTAATCCAATACACCCCAGAAAAATAACCAGCCACTTCTTTTCAATGCTTTTGCAAATTGTTTGCTCCACGGAACGCCGTTTGATGTTTGTTTAAATAAAGAAAAAGCCATCGCCACTCCCGCAATAAACATAAATCCCGGTTGCACCAAATCCCAAAAATGCAAGCCGTGCCATGGATAATGAGTAAACTGAATAGCCACCGAATGCATGAATGAATTTTCGGGAGACATGTGAACAAGATGCTCATACATCCCGGTGCTGTCAATCATTAAAAGGATCATGATAAGCCCACGGTAAAAATCGAGAGAAGCAAGCCTGACGCCTTTTGCAGAGGCTTTGGCCAGTGCCGAATCAGGAGAAGCAAACAAGCCGGAGAAAAGATTTCCTTCTTTTTTTTTACTGGAATCGGATTCATTTAATACAGGCATATTAATGCAATTTAAGAGGTCTGATAAAGTATATTTTTGATAAACTGACGAAGGAGATAAAGTTAGGGCAATTTAATTATCGCATTAAATAATTTTTTGCTTTTACTTTTATAAAAAAAATATGAAATTATTTGTTTACGATAATTATGAAATGATGTCATTGGAAGCTGCGAAAAAAGTGATGCAGTTTATCACAGACAAGGAAAAAAAGGTTGTATGTACCGCATCGGGAGATTCTCCGAAAGGCTTATACAAAGCATTGTTGGCACAAATACAAAAAAATAATCCCGACGTTTCAGAGCTACAAATTATCGGGCTTGATGAATGGTTGGGTATGAATGGCAATGACGAAGGAAGTTGCCGTTATCACCTGGACGAACAATTATTTAATCCATTAAAAATAAATGAAACTCAGGTTACCTTCTTCGATGGAAGAGCACAGGATCCCCAAAAAGAATGCGAGAGAATTGACAACCGGATACGTGAACTTAATGGAATTGACCTCGCAATTGTTGGTCTCGGAATGAACGGCCACGTGGGTATGAATGAACCGGGAATTTCACCGTTATTACATTCGCATGTTGCCAAAATAGATCCTGTTACCCAACAGGTAGGACAAAAATATTTTAAAGAAAAAAAAGAAATTGAGGGAGGGCTCACCTTAGGGATTGCGAATCTTATGGAAGCCCGAAATGTAATGCTCGTGGTAAATGGCAACAGGAAAGCCGAAATTCTGAAGCAGGTCCTGGAAGAAGAAATATCTCAAAAATTTCCTGCAGGCTTTTTACGTAACCATCCAAATTTTAGTGTGTTTGCGGATGCTGAAGCAGCCAGGCTTTTAAAATAATAATTATGAAAAAAGATTCAGTAATTGGAATTGACCTTGGCGGCACAAAGATCTCTGCAGGGTTGGTAGAAGGAAATACGGTATCCAAAATATTATCCGCAAAAATAAACGCAACCGGTTCTTTGGAAGAAGTTTTACAGGAAGTATTTGATGTCACTGATCAGTTGCTGAATGATTCGGTAGCAGCGATTGGTATTGGAGTTCCGGGGCTCGTGGATGTAGAACAGGGCCTCGTGTATGATGTGATGAACATTCCTTCATGGAAAGAAATAGCCTTGCAAAGACATATGCAGGAACGGTATCATCTCCCGGTTTATATAAACAACGATGCCAATTGTTTTGCCCTGGGTGAATTCTATTTTGGGAAAGGAAAAGGATATAATTCTGTTATCGGCCTAACTATAGGAACCGGTCTTGGTGCGGGTTTGATCTTAAACAAAAAATTATTCGCGGGTAATAATTTTGGTGCAGGGGAGTTCGGATTAATTGACTACCAGGATCAGGTGTATGAATATTACGCGAGTGGCCAGTTCTTCAACAATGTGTATGGCATTGACGGCGAAATTGTTTTTCAAAATGCAAATAAAGGCGAGGCGGAAGCTTTGAAAATGTTTGAAGAAATGGGAGCACACCTGGGGAATGCGATAAAAACAATCATTTATGCATTAAACGTGGAACTAATTGTTTTGGGCGGTTCGGTACGCCATGCCTATCCTTATTTTTCAAAAACAATGTGGCAGCAAATCAAGACTTGCGTATTTGAAAAATCAGCTTCACAGTTAAAAATTGAAGTCTCCGAATTAAAAAACAGCGGCGTATTAGGTGCAGTCGCATTGACTTTTGATGAAACCTCAATCAATTCTTAAAAACTCAAAATAAAAATCCTTCTTAAAAGTTCTTTTACTGTACCATTATCTCATCGGCAAATATCCATGCAGGTTTCCCTTCTCCCGGATGACCTTTAGGGCAAACGCCAATGTTCTTTGCGGTCACACGAATGTATCTTGCTTTTTGTTCGGCAAAATCAAGTGCAAAATCTTTTGTTATCGCGCTTTTCTCATCTGGTGAAATAATATTATTAACCGTTCCAAGGCTGGTAAAATTAGTACCGTCATTGGAAATTTCATAGGTTACTGATTGGGGCAGAAAGATCCAATCACGATAACTTTGAAGACAACCGATAGAAATTGTTTGAACTGACATTTGCTGTCCCATATCAATAGTAGCGATGAGATCATTTCCGTCAAAGGCATGCCAGAACTTGCCTGGAGAAGTTGTACCTCTCACACCATCTGTCAAAGTATTTGGTCCGTCTGCAGGATAATATTTACTCGCCGGATAAACATAAGTTACATTTCTTCCAATCGCTTTGTGCATCGCAAATTTTTGCTCCGCGGGTTTTACGCCCATCACTTTTCCATTTTCAACCACCACCGCTTTTAAAGTAACTGACGAATTAATAGGCACCGGGCCAGAATATTTATTACTGCCGGCATCCGGATCGGTTCCATCAGTGGTATAATAAATTTCACCATCAGGAATTTCTGAAGAAAGCGCTACTGATAATTTACCATCTTGCGAAACTGGCTTTATGGCAACAGTAAAATTTCCAGGGCTATAATGAAATCCCTTTTCGTCAAAAGCCCTGAATTGGTTTTGTACTCTATTGTAAAAATCGTCATAGTTTTTTTCATTCTTTGGCGTCCACAAAACTTCTGAAAGAGCCAGCATTCTTGGTAAAACCATATATTCTAAATGTTCGCGGGAAGAAATAAACTCAGTCCACACATTTGCCTGCGCGCCCAATACATATTGAGCGTCTGTTGAGTCTAATTCTTTTGGGATAGGGTAATAATCATACACCATTTTCAGAGTATTAAATCCGCCGATGGCATCAGGTTCACCTGCAGGCCCAGCCTGATAATGATCAAAATAAAGAGGTGTCCCCGGCGTCATTACTACATCGTGTTTCATCTTAGCCGCCTTTATTCCGCCACTTTCTCCCCGCCAACTCATCACCGTTGCTTCAGGCGCTAAGCCACCTTCCAATATTTCATCCCAGCCAATTAGTTTGCGATGATGCGCAATCAAAAATTTTTCTATTCTTCGAATGAGATAGCTCTGCAATTGATCTTCGTCAGTATATCCCAATTTTTTCATTAATGCCTGGCAACGCGGATCATTTTTCCACGGTGTCTTGTCCACTTCGTCGCCACCGATATGAATATATTTTGAAGGAAATAATTGCATTACTTCTGTCAAAACATTTTCTAAAAATGTAAAGACACTGTCATTGGCAGGGCAAAAACTGGTCTGAAAATCCGGGGGATACATTCCGCCGGTGATTGTGGTTTGAGGTTGCTGAGTACATGACAACCACGGATAAGCTGCAATCGCCGCTTCTGAATGGCCAGGCATTTCTATCTCAGGAACGATGGTAATATTTCTTTCTTTTGCATACGCTACTATATCTCTAACCTGGTCCTGGGTATAATATCCGCCATAGGTAGTTGGTTCTCCAGGTTGCGTTGGTTTACATTCGCTCCACGGAATGCCGCGCCTGTCTGCACGCCACGCTCCAACAGATGTTAGCTTTGGATATTTTTTAATTTCAAGTCTCCATCCCTGGTCATCCGTAAGGTGCCAGTGAAAAGTATTGAATTTATATTCTGACAAAAGATCAATGTATTCTTTGA
>JBDTKU010000079.1:0-6116 GCA_039935135.1 Ginsengibacter sp.
GTAGCAGAAAAACCTTCAGGAAGTTTAAGATCCGCATTATGCACAGACGCACTTTCAGTTTCAGTGGCTGTCTTGTTATCACTATTATTACAGGCAGATAAACCGGCTGCAAGAGTTAAGACTGCCAGGCAGACTACATGGATTTTGGTATTCATGAATTGGAGAGTTTTTTATAGTTATTAATGTGGCAAATTTCAAGCATCATACGTTTTATGTAAACAGGAAGCGAAACTAATTAAAAAATTGTCTTTTTAATATTAGAAATAATTTACGGTAAACGGCTACTCCGTGGAATGATAAATATGGATGGTGCCAACCTGCCAACCATGCTTTGGAGGATAAAAACATTAAAGCAGATATGTAAACGAGAAAATGAACGAATCAAAAATAAAATCCGTGCGTACATTATCGTTATAAATGGATTTTCAATCCTGCGCTAACTCCGAATAAATTAACGCCCATATATTTTTTTTCTAAAGGCAATGATTGATAAGTATCGGCATTAAATTTTCCGTCAGCGTTCATTGCTTTGGAAATATCTTTTTCTCCGTAAGAAATATTTTTTTGAAAAGAAGTCAAATATTCCGGGTTGATAAATAAGCCGATCCGGGAATTTAATGAATAATTCAAACGAAGGCCAGGATTGAATCCTGCCGAAGTTTCATTTCCTGAAAAACTGGCTACCGGATTATCACCACCCATCTTTTGTTGGGGAATTTTCGTAAACAGTACAACGGCTTTTGTATAAAGAGTAGCAATATATTTTCCTTTACCAAAGCTAAGAGATGGCCCCGCAGAAACAGTCATATTTTTCCAATTATCATGATGAATACTCTCTTCAATTTTGTTCATATATTCCTTTGGCAGTAAGGATGAAGGTTTGTAAGAAAAGCCATTTGACCAGGTGCCAATCCCCACTTCAATCCCAAAACTATTTTTAATTTGAATGCGATATCCCGCATTGATAGTAAATCCAGTTTTCATAAAATTATTTCCGCGAGGCAATGCAATTCCTGCTGATAAAACAATCCTTGATTTGTTGCTTCGCGAACTATTATAGTCTTGTGCAGTAGAAATCGAATTGGCTTTATTACTTCTTGAACTATTATAATCCTGGGCTGTCGAAATAGAATTGGTTTTATTGCCGTCAGAACTATCTGAATTATTAATAACAGAAATCGAATTAGCCTTGTTGCTTCGCGAACTATTATAGTCTTGTGCAGTTGAAATCGAATTGGCTTTATTACTCCGAGAGCTATTATAATCCTGTGCAGTTGAAATCGAATTTGCTTTATTACTTCGTGAACTGTTATAATCCTGGGCCTCCTGTTTTTGCATAGTCGTAGCAGAACCATTATCCATCCTGAAAGATTTTGCCAGTGCACGGTTGCCCAGGTTTATCTCCGGGATAGAAAGCGCTTTTAATTTTGCTATCGCAGGCTCGTCTTTAATAAAAATAAGTTGGATGTTTTGCAAATCTAAAGTAGCGTCCAGCTTTTTTAGCTCTTTCCAAAGTTTGGTTTCCTCTTTAATATCCACTGCTTGCATACCTTTTACATTTTGCAAACAATCGCCGGTCCAGGTAGCCACAGGTTTGCCATTCATCTCTTCAAGAACATAATGGCATCGTCCATCGCTTCCGGTAAAAATAATAATCGTGTTGGCAAAAGACGGCAGCGTAAAAAGAACGGCAGCAATTAATAATAGTTTTCTCATTGGACAGGTTTTTTCTTTTAAAATAATTCTACCAAAATATACTTTATTCTTAATACTTAAAAGCTTCCGGAAAGTAATTCTTCGATACAGGAGGCTTCATCCGGCCTTTTACTTTCTTATCTTTACTAAAAAATAAATAAGATGAAAGCATTTTTAGGAACAGGATTATTAGGTGCCGGTTTTGTAAGAGCAATGATCAGCAAGGGCGATCAATTCCAGGTCTGGAACCGTACTTTCTCCAAAGCAAAAGAGCTTGAACAATATGGTGCAAGAGCATTTCAAAATATCGAAGATGCGGTGAAGAATGCAGATGTTGTTCACCTGGCATTAAAGGACGATGCCACCGTAGATGAAGCATTGGCAAAGGCAGAAGCAGGACTTAAACCCCGAGCCATTATTGTTGACCATACCACCAGTTCAATAGAAGGAGCTCAACAAAGAACCGAAAAATGGAAAAGTAAAGGATTCCAATATCAACACGCACCTGTTTTTATGGGGCCAAAGAATGCGCTGGAAAGTACAGGATTCATGCTGGTTTCAGGCGACCAGGGATTAATAAAGCAACTCGAATCTCAACTTTCTGCAATGACAGGAAAGCTGTTGAATTTTGGAGATAAGCCAGGCAAAGCGGCGGGCATCAAGTTAATGGGGAATCTTTTTTTAGTTGGATTTAACGGAGCCTTAGCGGACACACTTGCATTCTCAAACGCGGTTGGTATTTCAAATGAGGAAGTCTCCCAATTATTTGCAGATTGGAACCCGGGCACTTCAGCACTTTCAAGGATCAAACGCATGATCAGCGATGATTTCAGCGATCCTTCCTGGAGGTTGGAAATGGCAAGAAAGGATACCGGACTTTTTCTAAAAGAAGCCGAAAACAAAGGTGTCAGTTTACATGTAATCCCCGGCGTCGCGAAGCTGATGGATGAATGGATCGAAAAAGGTCATGGCAAAGAAGACTGGACCATCATAGGAAAGTCAGAATAAGAAAGTTCGTTCTTCTTCACAGCAAGATAAATTTTTTTTATGGGTAAATAGTTTCGTTTGTCCATTTACGTTAGTTATACTTTTTTTTAATTCCCAAATTCCAGTAAAAGAATAAATTGGGATGATTTCTGTTTTACTGTCTAAATTAGCCATCTAAAAAAATCTTAAATGAACAGACGGGACTTTACCAGGTTAACTTCATTAGTTGCGCTAAGCCTGCCTTGTAAAAATAGTTTTGCAAGCATAGTTTCCTTTGAAAATTTTCAAAGTGAACAAGATATTAAAGCGAAGTCCATCGCTGCATTCAAACGTTTTGAAAGTGTTTGGAATTTTAATGATTTCTGGAAACGCGGAAACACTTTTGATGCCTGTCTTACGTTCGCCGATGCTATGTACAGAAAGTGGCCTGCCGATCCGGAGGTAAATTCCATTCAACAAAAGATTGGTGAAATGCTGGAGGAGAATTACAAATACTTTATGTCTTTCGATGCCGGAAAACTCTGGGCAGATGATTTTGGTTGGTGGGGTTTGATGGCTATCAATGCAAGAAAGCATTTGATGAGATTAGGAAATGCAGCGCTTGCTGATAAATATACGAACCTCAGTATTCATCTGTGCTGGCAGCAGGAAAGAGACCATGCTTATGATTTTTCAGATACGGCGCTGCCGGTGCCGCATGGTTGCAGAAATGGTGATGCTGACGGGCAAAATAAAGGCGTAAAAAATACGGTTACCAATGTACTGCTCTTTTTATTATCCTGCCGGATTTATCGTTTAACATTGAAAGAAAAAATGCCGGATAATGAAAAATATCTTGACATGGCGTATCGTCAATGGATTTGGTTTGATAGCTGGTTTAAGTTAGAGAAATATGGCTACCTGCAAAAACTAACTAATGGCGGTGCATTGGTGCAGGAAAGACCTACCGCTTTTTTTGAAGGATCGGATTATAAAGATATTACCCATCCCACATGGGAGAAAGGTTGGGTATGGACCGGCGACCAGGGCATGTTATTGGCAGCGTTGACCGATATGTTGGCAATTAAAAATAACCTCTCCGAATGGATTGCAAAAAATAAAATTGATTCCACTTTTAAGTTAGAAGAATTTGAAAATACCCTAAATAATTATCTCAATCTTTTAAGCAAAGGCATAAAAACAGCTTTAACAGGAAACACAGATAACATTATAAGAGAAGCGCCTTTCAACGCTAATTTTGGACCGGAATTTGGCAACGATTATTTAGCAGGCCGTGGAATAATGATGCGCTACATGGGGCAACTTGGCAAGAAAATTAATAATATTGATTTTAATAAAAATACCAAAGCCACCGCTGCGGCAATATGGAAAACGAGAGATACCACTAACAACCAGTTTAAGCCGGAATTTACCAGCAGTGAAAATGATAAATTGTATGTCAATCAATACAGAAAACTAACAGGCATGGGCGATGATGTACATCAATGGCAAATTCAGGCCATGAATGAACAGCAAAAGTTGGGCGTTTGTCAATCCATTGGATTGGATGCATTCGGGGCAGTTATTAATAGTCTTTGAACTCGTCAGAAATTGTAATTATACAATTGCGTGTAAGCATTAGCGTTATTGTGGTATGCATTGTTAATTGAAAGAAATTGTTTTGCAGTAAACAAAGGAATTTCAATAATTTTTATTTTGTTATTAAGCTCAATCCTTACAAAGCCTTTTCTTTATCCTCTTTATTTTTAATTATAAAAAATTAGCACATTCTCGTATAGATGCATAGCATCGGACGATATTGTAACAACGGGGTAAAACCCGTTGTTAAAAAATTAAAATTTCGAACTGTAGGTTTGGTTTCTTTTCCGCTCCTGAAAGTTGCAATATAACCTGGGCTTTGTTTTTCCTCCACTTATTGTACATCCGTTCTTTTTCAAAAAGATTGTCTTAAATTGGTCTGCTAAACAACTTGATATGAAAAGAAGAAATTTTATGCAACAGGCGGCATTAGCTGGAGCTTCTGTTTTCACGGCTGGCCTGGCCACCGCCTCCGGAATAAGCAAAGAGAAAAATATTTTTTCAAAAAATAAAAAACATGGCATTGCCGGTGAAACTCCTTTTAATATGAGCTATGCCATTCACGATGGCATATTTAAAAACAACGGTGGCAACAATTTTATTGACCAGATAAAATATGCCTACGATATGGGCTTTCGCGCTATTGAAGATAATGGCATGAGCGGAAGGCCCGTTGATGAACAACAAAAAATTGGAGATACCCTGGCAAAGTTGGGCATGAGCATGGGCGTCTTTGTTCTTGATAAAGGAGGCAATGGTGCCAACACATTGGCTGCCGGGAAACAGGAATACATTGATATTTTTTTAAAAGGTTGTCGCCAGGCAGTTGAAATTTCTAAAAGAATCAACGGTAAATTAACGACGATGGTACCGGGCGATTTTCAAAGAAACCTTCCTATTGGCATTCAAACGGGAAATGTGATAGAAGCCTTACGAAGAGGTGCAGAAATACTGGAACCGCACAATATCGTGATGGTGCTGGAGGCTTTGAGCGATACGCCCAATCTCTTTCTTCGCACGTCGGATCAGACTTATGAAATCTGCAAAGGGGTTAACAGCCCTTCGTGCAAAATTTTATATGACATCTATCACATGCAGAAAAATGAAGGCAATCTTATAAATCACATTGATTATGCTTATGATGAAATTGCCTATTTCCAGATTGGCGACAACCCCGGCAGAAACGAACCCACAACAGGAGAGATCAACTACAAGAATATTTTTAAGCACCTCTATCATAAAGGATACAAAGGCATCCTGGGAATGGAACATGGAAATTCAATTCCCGGAAAAGAAGGTGAACTGGCACTGATAAAAGCTTACAGGTATTCTGATGATTTTATGTAATGAATATTTGTCAATTATTTTGGCCACTAACCTGCCTTTGTCGGCAGACAGGTTGCACTAATTTTCCCTAATTAGAAAAACACTTTTAATAGTAAGAGCATGCCCGAATGACGAAGTCAGGCAGGAATAAATAATAAGAATTAGGTAGAACAGTCGCAATGAAACGGCTACTTTGGTTTTGCCACAGGTTTTAAGCTGTGGATAAATTAAAAAAACTCAATCGGCTTTAGCCAAAATTCCAAAAAAGGTTTGGCTAAAGCCTTACATCTTATTTTATGAACCACTTGCTAAAGCAAGTGGCAAATTAAAGCTACAGTGGCAAATTAAAGCTACAGTGACAAATTAAAACAACAGTGACAAATTAAAACAACAGTCATACATCCTTCTTGCATAGTTTGTTTAAAGGATTTGCGATTAAACTACCTAATTCTATAAATAACTATAATTTTTATTTTTTATAGTTATCGAATGTAAAAAGCATTTAATGATTTATTGTACGAGAGATTTAA
>JBDTKU010000080.1:0-3302 GCA_039935135.1 Ginsengibacter sp.
AATATTGCATTTCCTTCTCCCGAAAATCCATCATTCAACTTTATTACAGCCTTATTAAGATTTGGAAAATTAGTTTTCAGCGCATGCAATGAATCAACAAGATCTTCCTCAGTTTTGCAATCCTCAAAGCCAGGAGGAGTCTCGATATTGCATTGTTTAAAAATTTTTCTGCTAAAACTTTTTGTGCCCAGATAAAGCAGGTCAGGATCGCAACCATTAATGGGTATATTTAGTTGTAACGCTAATAAACGCTCGGCCTCAGTCACATTAAAACATATCATGTGAGAAGCAAATCCGGTTGGAATGTTTTTACGAATGCGCTCTATTAACCGCGGGCGCTCCAGTATTTTTTGGGTGAGCGATTTAGGAGAGGTATCGAAACATGCCAGGGTTTTTAATCTTTGCCGGGCATGATAGCCTGTGATGCCGGGGAGCAGATGTAAATAATAATCCATGATGATATTATGAACAGGCATGCTGGTGACATATATCACATGCGTATTGGGCATGCGCAAAAGCATTAGCATGCAAAGCATTCTTTCTTCGTAATGATTGACTCCGTCAACCTTTGCTAATATTTCCTGGTCGAGAGTTAGACTTGGAATTACGACTACTGCTTTTTGAGCCATTCTATCCTTGAATACCGCCTCATATTGCGCTGAAAAATTTCTCTGCAATTTTTTGAATTCATTTGATTCTTTCGAAAGATCTCGCATAATAAATGAGCGATTTTGAAGTTTGAAACATTTCCTGGCGGCTGTTTATAAATTGAGATTCGCTAATAAGTAAGCCGCAGAATTTGAAATGTAAATTATGAAAAAATTATTTCGTAATCTAAATTCGATTCTGCGATGGGTAGGATTTATAAAGCTGCGAAAAAAGTAAGATCCGAAAGGCCGTAAAAATGCGAAATATATTGAGCTCCCGCTTATTGAAAAAGATTAAATCGTGCGGGGAAGTAAAATAAGAATTGCAGCTATTTCTTTGTTTACTGTGCTATTTCAGGAATTGGGAATTTAATCCGTATCATATCTTTCTACGCTTTCAATGCCGGGCAATCCTTTTAGATTGGCCACCAAATCATCCAGTTCATCCTTATCATGAACGTAAACTCTTACATTGCCTTCAAACAAACCTTCTTTGGCTTCAATAGTAAGTGCGTTGATATTTATTTTTAGTGTTCCGCTGATCAGATTTGTGATCTTATTGATAACCCCTACATCATCAAGACCAACTATTTTGATACCTGTGAGGAAAGAAATCTCTTTATTTTTCACCCATTTGGTTTTCACCACACGATGACCATAGTTGGATAGAAGTCGTGCAGCATTGGGACAATTCGTTCTGTGTATTTTCAGGCCTTCACCTTGCGTTACAAAACCAAAAACATCATCTCCGGGAATGGGTTTGCAGCAGTTGGCAAGTGTGTACATGATCTTGTCACTGCTTTCGCCAAAGATGATCAGTTCGTTGTCTTTCTTATCTTTTTTAGAAGAGACTTCACGTTTTTCTTCAGGTGGCTTAACAATTTTGGGTACAGAAATTTTATCACCCAGCACCTGGAAATCCTTTAATTCACTTAGGTCAATTTTTTTTACAGCAATGTCGTAAAGAAGATCAAGAAGTGAGCTGACCTTGTAAAATTCTGTTAGTTCATCAAGGTTTCCCTGGCTCATCGGGACGCCAATCCCTTCTAATTTCTTTTGCAGAAATATTTTTCCATCTTCAGCAATGGTTCTTTTTTCTTCCTTTAATGAATCTTTTATTTTAGATCGGGCTTTGCTGGTCACTACCATTTTAAGCCATTCTGTTTTTGGTTTTTGTTTGGTAGAAGTAATGATCTCCACCTGGTCGCCGCTTTTTAATTTGTAACCTATAGGCACAAGCTTGTGATTCACTTTTGCACCTATACATTTTTCACCTATAGCAGTATGAACCGCAAAAGCGAAATCCAGTGCGGATGCTCCACTTGGCAACATTTTTATATCGCCTTTCGGGGAATACACATATATTTCTTCAGCTAAAAAAGAAATTTTAAAATCTTGTAAAAAATCCACTGAATTGGTATCCTGCGCTGCCAGCATATCGCGTATTTGCTGAAACCAGCTATCGAACCGGTTTTCCACTGAAGTTCCTTCTTTATATTTCCAGTGAGCTGCCAGGCCTTTTTCAGCGATATCATTCATTCTTTTGGTGCGGATCTGAACTTCCACCCATTTTCCATGCGGCCCCATCACTGTGGTATGAAGTGCTTCATAGCCATTGCTTTTTGGATTGCTCAACCAATCGCGCAGGCGTTTTGTGGATGGACTGTACTCGTCAGTTACCAGGCTATATACTTTCCAGCAATCTTCTTTTTCTCTTTCAGGTGCTGAATTCAGGATAATTCTGATAGCGAAAAGATCATACACCTCTTCAAATGAAACGCCTTTGGTTTTCATTTTGTTCCAAATGGAATGAATGCTTTTAGGACGGCCATAAATTTCAAAATCAAAATTGCTTAGTTTCAATTTTTCTTTTAAAGGCCGGATAAAGTCATTGATATAACGGGTACGTTCTCTTTTGGTGTTGGCCAGCTTTTCTGCAATGTAGTGGTAACTATCGGGCTCCATGTATTTCATGGAGAGATCTTCCATCTCAGTTTTAATATTGTAAAGCCCCATTCTGTGGGCCAGCGGTGCATATACATACACGGTTTCAGAAGCAATTTTCAATTGCTTTTCACGCTTCATGCTGCCCAGGGTGCGCATGTTGTGAAGCCTGTCTGCCAGTTTTATTAAAATTACTCTCGGATCATCAGTGAGGGTAAGTAATATCTTTTTAAAATTTTCTGCCTGTTGGGAGGAATTGGCATCCAGTACATTTGATATTTTGGTGAGCCCGTCAACAATTTTGGCTATTTCAGGGCCAAACTCCCGGGAAACCATTTCCAGGGTCATATCCGAATCTTCTACGGTATCATGAAGCAAGGCACAGATAGTACTTCGTACGCCAAGCCCGATCTCTTCCACGCAAATCATAGACACTGCCAGTGGGTGCAAAATATACGGTTCGCCACTTTTGCGCCGCATATTTTTATGAGCCTCTGCGGCCATCTCAAAGGCAACTCTGATCTGGGTTTTACTTCCGGGTTTTAATTTGGATTTAAGAGCACGAAGTAAGGCACGGTATTTACGAAGAATTTCTTTCTTTTCCTCTTCTTCGTTCATCGTATATTTTGGAATATCAAGTGTGGTTGCCATCTGCACGAATTTACACAAGAATCTATTTCAAAAAGAAAATTTAAAATCTCTTTAATTTTT
>JBDTKU010000081.1:0-13185 GCA_039935135.1 Ginsengibacter sp.
AGAAGTAACTGTGGCATTAGACGACTATGAACCAACACAGGCGGGAAGAGCTATTGAATATTTTTTAGATGAACATTTGAGCAACTGGTACGTAAGGCTTTCACGACGGAGATTCTGGAAGCCGGCTGGTATAAACAATCCTGAAGGAGAAAATGATAAAATTTCCGCATACCAAACTCTATATCAATGCCTGGAGGTTTTAAGTGGATTGATAGCGCCAATAGCGCCGTTTTTTGCAGATTGGCTGTATAATAATCTGAATACGGTTACCAGGAAAATGGACTTTGATTCGGTTCATTTGACAGATTTTCCTCGTTATGACGAAGCAATGATCAATCACGCACTTGAGGAAAGGATGCAACTGGCCCAGGATGTTTCTTCATTAATTTTGTCTTTGCGCAAAAAAGTTAATATTAAAGTAAGGCAGCCTTTGCAAAAAGTGATAATTCCTGTAATTGATGCTGAATTTGAAATTAAAATACGCCAGGTTGAAAGTATTATTAAATCTGAAACTAATATAAAAGAGGTTGAAATCTTGCCGAGTGATAACAATTTTATCAAAAAGAAGGCAAAAGCAAATTTTAAAACCCTTGGAAAGAAACTGGGTGCTAAAATGAAATGGGCCGCAAACGCCATCCAGAATTTAGATGATGCTTCTATCAATAAAATCCAGCAAAGTAAATTTTTGCTTAATCCTGGCGAAAAAGAGCCCATTTTAATTGCGGCTGAGGATATTGAAGTGAGCACCAATGAAATCCCGGGTTTTGAAATTGCAGTAAAAGGCAGTTTGACAGTGGCGCTTGACCTGGTAATTTCAGACCAGTTGAAAAAAGAAGGTTTCGCCCGTGAATTTATCAACAGAATTCAAAATTTAAGGAAAGAAAAGGATTTTGAGCTAACTGATAAAATACTGCTAAAAGTGCAAGAAAAAGAAGCGATTAAAGATATAATTACAGAATATAATGAGTATATTTGCGCGGAAATTTTGGCAGAAAAAATTGAATTTTCCAACAAAGTTTCTGAAGGCGTAGAAATAGATGTCAACAATGACACTTTTACAGTAAAAATTACTAAAAAAAGCTATTAATTATATGGCAACAAAGAAAAAGGCAACAGTTGTTGCATCAAAATCTAAAGCTGGCAAATCTGCAAGTCACAAACCCGCTCCCTTGAAAAAAAGCGGATCGAAATCTGTGGCTGCAAAAGCTAAACCCGCCGCAAAGAAAACAGCGCCTAAAAAAGCAGCACCTGCCAAAGTTGCAACTTCATCAAAATCAAAAAAAGCATTGAAGAACGTGCCTGTGAAAAAAGCGGCACCGAAATTGACTCATACCAAATCAACGGTTACAAAAAAAACAGCACCAATTAAGAAAACCGCTAAAGCTGTTGTAAAAAAAGCAGCTCCTAAAAAGTTGGCAGTAAAAAAACCCATTGTGAACACGAAAAAAACTACGTTAAAAAAAGAAAAGCCTTTAGAAAAAAAGCCAACCCCGCCCAAAAAAAGCCTGGAAGTAAAGCCTATAAAGCAAAAACCCGCTAAAAATAATGCTGATACTCATAAAGCAGAATTAAAGAAAGCTATAGCTAAGGTAAAAAAACAAAAGGAAGAGAAAAAGCCTAAAAAAGAGTTCGTAATGCCTAAAACAAGTACTGAAAAAGCGAGGAAATACGAACCGGAATTTGTTAAATCAGTGTTGGATCAAGATCCACCTGAAAACAATGGCCCTACGATGAGATATAGTGATAACGAGCTCCAGGAATTTAGAGAATTGATCACGCGCAAGCTTGAAACGGCAAAAAAAGAACTTGGATATTTGCAGGGATTGATCACCCGCAAAGATCAAATGGGTGGTGATGAAAGCGATAACCGTTACATGACCATGGAAGACGGTAGCCTGAGCATGGAAAGAGAGCAACTGAGCCAGATGGCCAGCCGCCAGATCACTTTCATCGATCATTTAGAAAAAGCCATGATGAGAATCGAAAATAAAACCTATGGCATTTGTCGTGTGACGGGAAAATTGATTGATAAAGCAAGATTAAGAGCCGTTCCTCATGCTACGCTTTCTATAGAGGCGAAAATGGGAACAGCTAAATAATTTATCTTAATAAATATTTTTAAAAGAGAATTGTGAAAACAGTTCTCTTTTTTTGTCAAGGCAAAATAAGAATTTCAATTATTTATTGCTCCACTGGAATCTAGCTGCCCGCAACAGCCAGCGAAGCCACGCTTAGCGTAATGTCTTTTATTTTTAATATTTCGGTGCCACATGCGTCTATAGTAGCCCCGGTTGTGATTACGTCATCTACCAGCAAAACGTGCTTACCTTCCAATTCTTTCGGATTATTTACATAAAAAATTCCTTCCACATTTTTCCATCTTTCAATTCGATGTTTTTTAGTTTGAGTATCAGTAAAAACTTTTCGGACCACATTATTTCTGATAACTGGCTTCTTAAGAATTTCAGCAATTCCGTTGCACAGAATTTCCGCCTGGTTAAATCCCCGCATTTTTTCTTTTTTTTCAAAAAGAGGAAGCGGGATAATAAGATCGACATTAAAACGATTACTGTTGAGTAAACTTTTTCCTACCAGGTTTCCAAAATAATAACCTGCCTTTTTGTTGCCCCGATATTTAAATTCATGAATCATATTTTGAACCATTGAACCTTTTGAAAAATATAGTTCGCTCATTGCGGAAGCCAGCGCAATTCTTCCCCAAAACTTTTTTTCTACCGGGTTATTTTTGTGCATTGCAAAATGAGTATGCGGTAACTCGTTGAGGCATTCCAGGCAAAGAAAGTTTTCTTTTGAAATAACATCGCTTCCGCAACCGATACAATTGTGCGGATAGAAGAGATGGAAAAGGGATGACAATGTAAAAATTGTTTTGTTCAATTTTTTATTCATTCTAATATGTGAAGAAAAAAAGATTTTGGGAAAAACAATTACTTTATAAATATAATAAGTAAAAACAAAAAAGGAAGTTCTTAATTAATATTCAAGGATTCAATGCACACATAAATAGGGCTATTGCAAATTATCCAGGGAAATACTCTTTTTACAAAATCTACCCATGCTGAATCCGGGATAAAAAGCATTGCTATTTTAACTTGCTATAAGTATAACTTTCTGTTTATTCCTTGCTAAGAACCTGTTTTGACGTACCTTTGCACCCTTAAAAAATTTTGGGTAAATTCCCATTGAACCAACTTAATTATGGACATCAGAAATATCGCAATAATAGCACACGTTGACCACGGCAAAACAACCTTGGTCGATAGGATTTTACACACCACCAACATCTTCCGCGAAAACCAGGAATCAGGAGACCTTATAATGGACAGCAACGACCTGGAAAGAGAAAGAGGGATCACCATTTTCAGCAAAAATATTTCTGTTACTTATAAAGGAGTAAAAATAAATGTAATCGATACCCCCGGCCATAGTGACTTTGGCGGCGAAGTTGAACGGGTTTTAAAAATGGCTGATGGTGTTCTTTTGTTAGTGGATGCTTTTGAAGGACCAATGCCCCAGACACGTTTTGTTTTGCAAAAAGCCTTACAATTAGGCTTGCGTCCAATAGTCGTTATTAATAAAGTGGACAAACCTAATTGCCGTCCTGATGAAGTGCATGATGCAGTTTTTGAATTATTTTTTAATTTGGATGCGACTGAAGAACAACTGGATTTTTCCACAATCTATGGTTCAAGTAAATTGGGTTGGATGAATACAACTCTTGAACAAACTGATAATATTTTTCCTTTATTAGATACTATTTTAGAAAAAGTGCCACCTCCATCCGCTGAAGAAGGTACTTTGCAAATGCAAATTACTTCTCTCGATTATTCCTCATTTTTAGGAAGAATTGCGGTTGGAAAAGTAGCACGAGGAGTGATAAAAGAAACCCAGCCCTTGTCTTTAATGAAATTAGATGGAACAGCTCAGAAAAGCCGTGTGAAAGAATTATATGTTTTTGAAGGCTTAGGTAAGAAGAAAGTAAGTGAAGTAAAAGCCGGAGATATTTGCGCTGTAGTAGGAATTGAAGGATTTAATATCGGCGAAACGCTTGCTGATTTTGAAAACCCTGAAGCATTGCCGTTAATCAGTGTTGACGAGCCTACCATGAATATGCAGTTCAGCATTAACAATTCTCCTTTTTTTGGCAGAGACGGGAAATATGTGACTTCCCGCCATTTGAAAGACAGGTTAGAAAAGGAATTGGAAAAAAACCTGGCATTGCGGGTAAGTGAGACAGGTAGTGCAGATAGTTTTATGGTGTATGGCCGTGGCATTTTGCATCTAAGTATTTTGGTAGAAACCATGCGCCGTGAAGGATATGAAATTACAGTGGGCCAGCCACAGGTAATTACCAAAGAAATAAATGGCCAGAAGTGTGAACCCTATGAAAACCTGGTGGTAGATGTGCCTTCTGATTATAGTGGCCGAGTAATTGACTTGGTTACCCAAAGAAAAGGTGAAATGCTTATTATGGAAAATAAAGGCGAAATGCAGCACCTTGAATTTGAAATTCCTTCAAGAGGTTTGATAGGACTTCGTTCTAACATGCTTACTAATACGGCAGGCGAAGCGGTAATGGCGCATCGCTTTCTGGAATACAAACCCTGGAAAGGATTCATTCCCGGAAGAAATAATGGTGTTTTGATTTCAAAAAACCAGGATAAAACTACCGGGTATTCAATTGATAAATTACAGGATCGGGGACGTTTTTTTGTGGACCCGGGAGAAGAGGTTTATATAGGCCAAATTATTGCAGAGCATATAAAACCGGGAGATTTAGTGGTAAACGCTACTGAACCTAAAAAATTAACTAACCATCGCGCCAGCGGAGCAGATGACGCATCACGGATCGCCCCTAAAACACAAATGAGTTTAGAAGAATGTATGGAATATATTCAGCAGGATGAATGTATTGAAGTAACGCCTAAATTCATTCGCATGCGTAAAGTGATTCTGAATGAAGATGAAAGAAAGAAAACGCAAAAGATGCACCAGGTAGAAGCATAAAAAGAAGTAATAAATTTAAAAGAAAATCCAGTCGCAAGATTGGATTTTTTATGTCGGAAAAGTCCTTGCGTTTTCATTGTCAATTCAGTACAGCTGTACAAAATAACGATAATCCGGTTGCTTCTGTCAGAGCTCTTTCTAAAAGATTATTTTAAAAAAAATAAAAAATGGATTTAGACAAATTAAATTTTCTTCCAGAATGGGACGATGAAAGATATGAAGATGAAGAGGGAGAAGCCTGGAAAACCAAAGAATTGAGAGCTGCCGGTAAAGCCTTATACCTTAAATGGCGCGAAGTTTTTGGATTGGTATTCGCCTATGCAGAAAATCTTGCTGAGGAATCCGAAGAAAAGGAACCACACGGGCATTCTACACAAAAGCTCATTTATGAAAACTCCATGGTTATAGCACCAAAAATCAGGAGCGCTACGATGGTGAATATGTATGTTTTACAAATGGAAAATGCTGCCATTATCCGTACCAATGCCCGGCAATTAATGGAGCAGGCAGGCTTTGCGGTTTTAATGGGCTTTGCAGAAGAAAGTTATAAAAAAGTGATAGAGGAAGCAATGAATGAATTCAGGCAACTTTTTAAAGAATGGATAGCCACTTTTCGAAAAGATGAATTTGAAGATGAATGGGGATTATTCGTGTAGCTTATTGAATTAATCCCTGAAAATTTTTCAAAGTAAATTTAATTGTCATTCTGCTCCCTTAATTTTGTAAATATACTTTGGGTAGTAAATGAACAAATAAGTCAATTTCTTATTTTGTACGACAATCCGACCCAAACAAAAAAACAGGTTCCCATTTGGAAAGTGTAATTTTTTTTTACTCAAAGCCTTTCCAGGTAAGGTTTTTAAAATAAATTAAATAAGTTACCAATTGTAGAATTAGCTAATAATTTATTTTATTTACCAATTATTTAAAGATAATTTCAGCAGCATTTGCCTCTAAAAAGCAATTCTGAAAATAAAAAACAATTAAACTAACTTCATGTGAGCTGCAAAATGCAGTAAAATACAATTTGACACAAACGAGCTAATCAATTATGCAAAATAAAGGTTTATACTCTCCAGAGTTTGAGCATGACTCATGCGGAATAGGTTTTGTTGCTAATATAAAAAGCAATAAAAGCCATCGTATTGTTTCTGATGCGCTTACCATTCTTGAAAACATGGAACACCGTGGTGCGAGCGGATGTGAGATGAACACGGGTGATGGTGCGGGAATATTAATTCAAACCCCGCACGAATTCTTCTTTGATGAATGTTTAAAGTTAGGCATTCACCTTCCTTCCTATAGCAGGTATGGCGTTGGAGTTTTCTTCTTTCCAAAAGATATCCGGCTGCGCGAAGAATGCAGGGATATTTTTAACCGCTGTGCAGAAACTCTCGGTCTTGAGGTGATGGGTTATCGCCGGGTTCCCATAAATACTGAGGGCGTGGGCAAATCTGCCTTATCTGTGGAGCCTGAAATTGAACAGGTATTTATTGCCTGCCCCGATCATATTAACAATCCGGATGATTTTGAAAGAAAATTATTTGTTTTAAGAAACTACGCTTCTAAAACCATAAATAATACAGTTAAAAAAGATCCCATCGGGTTTTATGTGGCTTCACTTTCTTATAAAACCATTATTTATAAAGGACAGCTAACGAGTCGGCAGTTACGTGGATATTTTCCCGACCTCGGCAACAAAAAAATTGTTTCTGCCTTTGGCTTGATCCATTCCCGCTTTGCTACTAACACTTTTCCATCATGGAAACTGGCTCAGCCATTCAGATACATTGCACACAACGGAGAAATTAATACTTTACAGGGAAATTTAAACTGGTTACGCACCAGCGAAAAAGGATTTATATCCCAATTCTTCTCTAAAGAAGAAATGGAAATGCTTTTGCCAGTGGTAGATCAGGGCCAATCAGATTCCGCGTGCCTTGATAACATGATTGAACTCCTTCATTTATGCGGGCGCTCTCTTCCCCATGTATTGATGATGTTGATTCCTGAAGCATGGGATGGCAATGAGCAAATGGACCCTGTAAAAAAAGCATTTTATGAATTTCATGCTTCTTTTATGGAACCCTGGGATGGTCCTGCGTCCATTTCTTTTACTGACGGGAAAATAATCGGCGCTACATTAGACAGAAATGGGCTTCGTCCTTCAAGATATTGCATCACTACCGATGATAGAGTGATCATGGCCTCTGAAACCGGCGTCCTCCCTATAGATCCAAAATTGATCAAAGAAAAAGGAAGGCTTCAGCCCGGTAAAATGTTTGCCGTGGACATGGAAGAAGGAAGGATTATTAGCGATGAGGAGATTAAACAAAAAATATGTTCACAGAAACCCTATGCGGAATGGCTGAACAAATATAAGATTCGCCTTGATGAATTACCAGCGCCCCGCGTAATGTTTACACATTTGGAGCACGAGCAGATCTTCAAATATCAAAAAGCCTTTGGCTATTCAATTGAAGATCTTGAGCTAATTATTACTCCAATGTCGCTTACCGGCAAGGAGCCTATCGGTTCTATGGGTAACGATGTCCCGTTGGCAATCTTAAGTAATGAACCGCAGCATCTAACGAGCTATTTCAAACAACTTTTTGCACAAGTTACCAATCCACCCATCGATCCCATCAGGGAAAGATTGGTGATGTCTTTGGCAACCTTTGTGGGCAATAATGGAAATTTATTAGAAGATGACCCGTTATCATGTCATACCGTTGCCTTGAATCATCCTGTACTTTCAAATACCGAACTGGAAAAGATCAGGAGCATTGACACAGGGATATTCCAGGCCCACACTTTGCAAACATATTTTATGGCAGATGGAAAACCTGGTTCTCTTCAACGGGGAATTGAGCGTTTGTGCCGTTATGCTGCCGAAGCCGTTGAGGATGGTTTTGAGGTTTTGATCTTGTCTGACAGGGCAATTGATTCAGAGCATGCAGCAATACCTTCTTTATTGGCTTGTTCCGCAGTCCATCATCATCTTATTAAAAAAGGCTTACGCGGACAGGTAGGCTTGATCATCGAGGCAGGCGATGTGTGGGAAGTTCACCATTTTGCATGTCTTATAGCATTTGGAGCAACGGCTATTAACCCTTACCTCGCGCTTTCTACTATCCGGGATTTAAGGATCCAGGGAAAATTAGGGGATGAGCTTGATTCAAATGCCTTGAAAAAGAATTATAAAAAAGCCATCAATAACGGATTGCTGAAGGTATTTTCAAAGATGGGAATATCCACTTTCCAATCATACCAGGGTGCGCAGATTTTTGAAATATTAGGCATAAACAAATCAGTAATTGATAAATATTTTATAGGAGCCACTTCAAGAATCGAAGGAATGGGGCTCGATGAAATTGCCAAAGAAACATTGGTGAAACACGCCTTCTCATTTAGTAAAAAAGATATCTCTTTTGACAGGCTAACCGTTGGTGGCCTTTATAAATGGAAACGGAGAGGTGAATTCCATTTGTTTAATCCGATAACCATCCACCTACTTCAGTATTCAACCAGGATGGGTGATTATAAAATCTTTAAGAAATATTCAAAAGCGGTAAATGACCAAAGTGAGAAGGCAGTAACATTAAGAAGTTTGTTCAGTTTTAAAAAGAATCGCCCTTCTATTTCAATTGACGAAGTAGAACCAGCAGTAAATATTTATAAGAGATTCGCAACTGGCGCAATGTCTTTTGGAAGCATCTCCTGGGAGGCACACACCCTATTAGCCATAGCTATGAACCGGCTTGGTGGAAAAAGTAATACAGGAGAGGGCGGAGAGGACGAGATACGTTTCAAAAAACTACCGAATGGGGATTCAATGCGAAGTTCTATTAAACAGGTGGCATCAGCCCGGTTTGGTGTTACGAGCTGGTACCTGAGTGAAGCGGATGAGTTACAAATAAAAATGGCCCAGGGTGCAAAGCCCGGAGAAGGAGGACAATTGCCAGGCTACAAAGTGGATGACTGGATTGGAAGAGTAAGACATGCTACTCCGGGAGTAGGCCTTATTTCGCCACCACCACACCATGATATTTATTCAATTGAAGATCTTGCGCAACTGATATTTGACCTAAAAAATGCGAATAGAGAAGCACGAATCAACGTCAAGTTAGTTTCAAAAGCTGGTGTAGGAACCATAGCTGCTGGTGTTACCAAGGCAAAAGCAGATGTGGTTTTAATTTCAGGTCACGATGGCGGAACTGGCGCTTCACCGATGAGTTCCATCAAACATGCAGGTTTGCCATGGGAATTAGGTCTTGCAGAAACACACCAGACCCTTGTGAAAAACAAATTGCGCAGCCGCGTAGTTGTCCAGACTGATGGCCAATTAAAAACCGGCAGAGACATCGCTATTGCCACCCTGTTGGGCGCGGAAGAATGGGGAGTAGCTACTGCTGCGTTAATCGTAGAAGGTTGTATAATGATGCGCAAATGCCATCTAAATACCTGCCCTGTCGGAGTTGCCACTCAAAATCCTGAATTACGTAAACGCTTTACCGGCGATGCTGATCATGTGGTAAATCTTTTCAAATTTCTTACGGAAGAATTACGGGAAATAATGGCTGAGTTGGGTTTCAAAACTATCAACGAAATGGTAGGACAGGTAGATTACCTTGAAAAAAGAGAAAATGTGGATCACTGGAAATTCAGGAATATTGACTTATCGCCTATATTGTATAAAGAACCTGCTCCTAAGTCGGTGGGATTATATAGATCAGAAGAACAGGACCACGGCTTAAGTGAAATATTAGATTGGAAATTATTGAAAATAGCTGAACCCGCGTTGGCAAGTGGAAGAAAAGTGAAAGGTTCTTTTGAAATCACAAATACAGACAGGACGACCGGAACGCTCCTTTCCAATGAAATATCCAAAAAATATAAAGGAGAAGGATTGCCTGACGATACCATCCATTTTAAATTTACCGGTACGGCAGGACAAAGTTTTGCAGCTTTCAATACCAAAGGCGTAACCATGGAACTTGAAGGAGATGCCAATGATTATTTTGGAAAAGGATTGAGTGGTGCCAGAGTTATTATTTACCCTTCAAAAGATGCAGGATTCGTGCCTGAAGAAAATATAATAATTGGTAATGTCGCCTTTTATGGAGCCACTTCAGGAGAAGCATTTATTCGCGGAAAAGCAGGGGAACGTTTCTGTGTTAGAAATTCGGGAGCAAACGTAGTAGTAGAGGGCGTTGGAGATCATGGTTGCGAATACATGACCGGGGGAAATGCAGTTATTTTAGGGCCCACAGGAAGAAACTTTGCGGCAGGGATGAGCGGAGGAATTGCCTACATCTATGATGTTCAACACAATTTTGACGCTTTTTGCAACAAAGAAATGATTGACCTGGATGAACTTGACGCGAATGATGAAAAATTTCTTCATGAAATAATCAGCAAACAATTCAACTTAACAGGAAGCTCTGTAGCAAAATTCATTTTAAACGATTTCGAAAATCAAATAAAATCTTTTGTAAAAGTATTTCCTAAAGATTATAAAAAAGTACTGCAAACAGAAGTTGCAACCAGAGAAGTGAACCTTAATAAATAAAATAAGAAATAGTTAGTGTAATGGCAAAAATAACAGGATTCTTAGAATTTACGAGAGAACTACCTAATAAAAGACCACCAGGAGAAAGAGTTAAAGATTATGAGGAATTCATAGAAAGGTATTCAGATGAAAAGCTGAATCAACAGTCAGCCAGGTGTATGGATTGTGGAACCCCTTTTTGCCATAATGGCTGCCCTGTTGGCAATCAAATTCCGGAATTTAACGATGCTGTATATCGCAAAAGCTGGCAGGAAGCTTATGAAATTCTTTCTTCTACTAACAATTTTCCTGAATTTACGGGAAGAATCTGCCCTGCTCCATGCGAATCCGCCTGTGTGCTCGGGATTAATCAACCAGCTATCACTATTGAAGAAATAGAAAAGCATATTATTGAAATTGCATTTGAAAAAGGATTGATCACTCCAAAAGTACCGGCAGTGAGAACCGGTAAAAAAGTTGCTGTGATTGGCTCGGGGCCGTCAGGGATGGCCGCAGCTACTCAATTAAATTCTGCAGGCCACTTAGTAACGATTTTTGAAAGAGATGATGAACCAGGTGGTTTATGCCGTTATGGAATCCCGGATTTTAAGTTGGAAAAATGGGTGATTGACCGCAGGATCAACCTGATGAAAGAAGAAGGTATTGAAATCAGGTGCAATGCGAATGTTGGAGTTAATATCAGTATAAACGATCTTTTAAGAGAATATCACGCGATTATTTTAGCGGGAGGCTCTACAATCCCCAGAAACCTTAGCATACCCGGACGCGAGCTAAAAGGGACTTATTATGCCATGGATTTCCTGAAGCAACAGAATCGTCGGGTTTCTCATAAAGAAGTAAAAGAAGAGGACATCTTTGCCACTGGCAAAAATGTTGTGGTAATTGGAGGAGGAGATACGGGCAGCGATTGTGTGGGCACTTCCAACCGTCAAAAGGCAAAATCTGTAACTCAATTCGAATTATTGCCTAAACCTCCGGGAAGCCGAACTCCTTATATGCCATGGCCTTCTTATCCAATGATCCTTAAAACAACAAGCTCTCATGAAGAAGGCGCTGCCCGCCATTGGGCCGTAGCCACCAAAGAATTTGTGAGCGACGAAAACGGTAATTTGAAGTCCCTAAAAATTGTGGATCTTGAGTGGAAATTTACAGAGGAAAGCAAGCCGGCGCAGTTTGTGGAAATTGCAGGCAGCGAAAAAGAAATTCCATGTGAGTTGGCACTGCTGGCAATGGGATTTGTTCATCCGCAACATGATGGCTTATTAAGCCAATTGGAAGTAGATCTGGACGATAGAGGAAATGTAAAAGCATCGGAAAAAGAATTTCACACTAATATATCTAAAGTTTTTGCTGCAGGGGATATGCGCCGCGGCCAATCATTGGTAGTTTGGGCAATTTCTGAAGGAAGAGAATGTGCGAGAAAAGTTGATGAATATCTTATGGGATATTCTTTATTACCCAGCAAAGACCAGAATATTTTGCAGCATGTGTAAAATTGCAAAATCTCCATTCCGGATAAAATAAAATTTAAGGTTATTTGTTGGTTTACTACCAGGCAAGTAAAGAGTTTGAAGCAAAATTAGATTCAAATTTAATCACTCTGATTCCAGATTGCAATTAGAGTGATTAATTATCATCTCCATCTTCTTCTTTAGGTTGATTTTTTACGGTGAGCTGAAACTTCGTATTCAAGCTTAATTCAAAATTATGCTCATTTATAATTTCATGGGCAGCTTCGTCCTCCAAAATTACCTGGGCAAGATGCATTGCT
The DNA here is from genome assembly GCA_039935135.1 of Ginsengibacter sp. Lineage (GTDB taxonomy): Bacteria > Bacteroidota > Bacteroidia > Chitinophagales > Chitinophagaceae > Ginsengibacter. The sequence continues at coordinate 12,372 of JBDTKU010000081.1, forward strand.
AAGGTGGAGCCACTTATCACATTCCCGACTCTGCCATCTGTAAATTCAATTTTAAATTTATAGCCTGCTTTTCTGCCAGTACCTGCACGTTCAAAGTCAATTCGATTCAGATCCAATACCTGCTCCTCTATAATTGACTTTTTCATTAATATCCTAATAATGGGCAAGTATTTTTTCCAGATGTGCGTATACATTTAGATATTTAGTTTAATTAAAAGTGATTCCAACATTTGGGGTAAGAAGCCGTAAATGTTTAAAAAATTTTATTCGTTAGGCGATAAAATTAACGGAAATTTCTTATCATGAAAAACTTTTAGGTTTTTAACTTTGCAAAACAGGATGAAAACACCTACAAAAATAATCTACAGCAGAAGAAATTCAATAATCAAATAGCCAAAAAAATCCCCCACAAACTAATCTGCGAGGGAAATCCTGATTAAAAACTATGTACTATATTATTGAAGAAAAACTAACCCGAATCTAAAGAAAAGAATTTTTAAACGATTTATTAAATTTCAATATTTTATTATTCCTATTTTTCGTTATTTAGCAATTGGTTGATTATAATTATTGAATGGCGCAAAATAACAGGTATTGTGTATTAGTGTTTGTCAAAGGCTTCAAATATTCTTTATTTACTTCAATAAACAGAGGAGAGGCACCCATTTGTAAATTTATGAAGGGTGTAGATTCACAATTCATTAAATTTGTTATTGTCAACAACTTATTAAGGAATGGCATTTATAGATATTAAATTTCCAAAATCATTTTACCGGGCACTACATATTCCTGTAAGTTCTACTAAAAGGCATCA
>JBDTKU010000082.1:0-8255 GCA_039935135.1 Ginsengibacter sp.
TGTTGTAAGTGCCAATTTTGTTTTGAGGCAGGCGGACTAATCTGCCCTGCTCTGCCAACGCCTGTAGTATAGATTGGCGAATCCACCACACAGCGTATGAAATAAATTTGAAACCTTTGGTTTCATCGAAGCGTTGTGCCGCTTTAATTAATCCGAGGTTGCCCTCGTTGATAAGATCACTTAATGATAACCCCTGGTGTTGGTACTGCTTGGCAACAGATACTACGAAACGTAGATTGGCAGTAGTGAGACGCTCCAGCGCTCTCTGATCTCCCATTTTGATTTTTTGTGCCAGGATAGTTTCCTCTTCCGGAGTGATCATCCCAATTTTTGAAATTTCCTGCAGATATTTCTCCACCGCTTGTGAATCGCGGTTGGTAATCTGCGTAGCAATTTTAAGTTGCCTCATTTGTATATAGAATTAATAGTGATTAGACAATTTTAATTGGGGAAACGTTTCTAAAGATATGTTAAGTTTCTGTCTTTAAAACTTTTGCAAGTTACAACGCAATATTGGAACTTCATAGCGTTCAGGCAAATAAATGTTCGAAATATACCGGTTTTATCGTTTTATTGATACTATTTCAAAATGACCGGACAACAGCAAAGCCGTGTTGGCACTTATATTTGGAATACATTCAGCTCCACTTCTCTAAATTGTTGTATCTCAAACGAGTTAAACATCTAAAATCACCCTTCCCAATTCATTTATATGCAATAATTTTGCCCAAAAAAATAATTCATGATTGATTTCAGGTCTGATACTTTTACCAAACCCACACCCGGAATGCTTAAGGCCATGTTTAATGCTGAAGTGGGTGATGATGTTTTTAAAGAGGATCCTTCGGTTAATAAGCTACAGGAAATGCTGGCAGATAAGTTTGATATGGAAGCTGGATTGTTCTGCGCCAGCGGCACCATGTCCAACCAGGTGGCAATAAAATGTCATACGCAACCCGGCGACGAAGTTATTTGTGACAAACTGAGTCATGTATATATTTATGAAGGGGGTGGCATTGCGTTTAATTCCGGCTGCCAGGTAAAATCGCTAAATGGGAATTTGGGCCGTATCACGGCCGAGCAGGTAATAGAAGCCATCAATCCAAATGATATTCATAAGGCAAAATCCAAATTAGTAAGCCTGGAAAATACAGCCAATCGCGGAGGTGGAAGTTGCTATGACATGAGTGCAATTCAGCAAATAAAGGAAGTCTGTCTTGAAAATAACCTGGGATTACATTTAGATGGTGCCCGTCTTTTTAACGCGATAGTAGCCAAAGAGGAAGACCCGAAGGAATATGGACACATTTTCGATAGCATTTCTATTTGCCTCAGCAAAGGATTAGGTGCCCCGGTGGGAAGCGTGCTTCTTGGCAAAAAAGATTTTATCGAAAAAGCCAGGCGTGTGCGCAAAGTGTTTGGAGGCGGAATGAGGCAGGCAGGATATCTTGCGGCAGCCGGCATTTACGCACTGGAAAATAACATTGAACGGCTGGAGCTTGACCACCGCCACGCAAAGCAAATATTAGCGGCATTACAGCAAAAAGATTTTACGGGTGATGTTTTTCCGGTTGAAACGAATATTATCATTTTTGAAGTGAAAGGAAAATATTCTGCACATTCGCTGGCAGAAAAATTTAAGGAAAATGATATCTTGGTGATGGCCATTTCCCAAACCCAAATCAGAATGGTTTTGCACCTGGACGTTTCTGAAGAAATGGTGCAGGAAACGATCTCATTTATTGATCATTTATAAGATAAGTTTTATAATAAAATAATTGTAGATCCCAACTTCAAGGCCGAAGCTGATCCCGGTTTAAAGATTTATTAATTTTATTGGATAATAAATAAAAAGCTATGCCGTCATTCCCGGGTATGCCTTATGGCGCAGCTCCTTCCATTTGCTTTCCTCTCACTGAATTTTGCATGTATTTTCTTTTTGTGTTTTGCGTGATGCATGCTCTAAAACAAGGTACCCGGCATGTCAGCTATTTGTTGGGAGGAATATTATTTGGATTAATACTGGAATATGTAAATGTAATCTCCAACTTTGGTTATACTTATGGTGAATTTACGATCATGTTGGGTCGCGCGCCTTTCAACATACCTCTTTGTATCGGTGTGGGTTGGGGCGTAATAATCTACACCGCAAGATTATTTAGTGACCGTCTTGGTCTGCCTTTATGGTCTGCAGTTGCGCTTGATGCGCTATTGGCGATAAGCATAGATTTAAGCATGGATGCAGTGGCTTACCGCCTTCACCTATGGCACTGGAATTGGAAAGGCACAGGCCTTAATCCATTGACGGCTGATTGGTTTGGTGTTCCATTTGGAAATTTCTTTGGATGGCTGATGGTCGTATTTTTTTATTCTTCTACCAGCAGATTTTTTGAAAAAATATTTTTAAACCAGCAAAAGCCGATAAGGACTAAACTTGCATTAGTTCCCATTTTGTCTATTCTTTTATCCCAGGTATTTTTATATCTCATGCTTGTTTATGTGGATCATTTTCTTTTAACTCAATTCGGGATAACAGCCCTTCACCGGTTTATTGCATTCCTGGCTGTATTGATCTTAATAACTATTCGGGGATTACGTAAAATGAAACCAGTAGCCCAAACACTGCCTTTCATTGTGTGGTTGATACCAGTATGGTTTCATCTATATTTCTTTGCATGGTTGTTCGCCGGAGGATTTTACAAAGAAAATGTTTGGTTGGTATTTGCAGCAGCTATTAACCTGGTGATGGGTGTAGGAATTCATACAGTAAATTTTGAAAGAAAACACCCCCTTTTTACTTTACAAAAACAATCAGTTTGACGAATCAATTATTTTGTCCGGGTTAATTTATCATTAAAAGGCATATTCATTTTAGAATTGAATAACATTTTTTTTATCTTTTTTTCTTTACTACTACCTTTACAATAATTAAAAACTCTAAAACGAAACCGATGTTTCCTAAAATAAACCCCTCAAAAACTACCGCCTGGAAAAAATTACAGGATCATTATAAAGAAATGAGCCACGCTTCTATGAAAGATCTTTTCAGGGAAGATACTAATCGATATAAGAACAATTCATTGGCAGCGCCGGATATTATTTTTGATTTTTCGAAAAACCTGGTGAATGATGAAACTAAAAAATTATTGCTGGAACTGGCCCGGGAATGCGAATTGGGAAAAGCAATAGAAGCCATGTTCAAGGGGGAATTGATTAATGAAACAGAAGGCAGGTCTGTATTACACACAGCATTAAGAAATTTTTCAGGCAAGCCGGTAATGTCTGAAGGCAAAGACGTGATGCCGGAAGTAAAAAAAGAGCGGAATCACATGAAGGATTTTTGCCGCAAAGTGCATAAAGGCGAATGGAAAGGATATAGTGGCAAAAAGATAAAATACATTGTCAACATTGGTATCGGGGGCAGCGACCTTGGTCCTGTGATGGTGACTGAGGCACTGAAGCCTTATTGGATAAAAGATATCCAGCCGTATTTTGTAAGTAATATAGACGGAACCGATCTGGCGGAAGTATTAAAGAAAGTAACACCTGAAGAAACGCTTTTCCTTATTGCGTCTAAAACCTTTACGACACAGGAAACAATGACCAATGCTCATTCCGCACGTGACTGGTTTTTAAAAACTGCCAAAGATAAAAAAGCAGTTGCCAAACATTTTGTAGCGCTTAGCACCAATGAAGAAGGCGTAGTAGAATTTGGGATCGACAAAGAAAATATGTTCGTATTCTGGGATTGGGTGGGCGGCCGTTACAGTTTGTGGAGTGCAATTGGTTTGTCAATTGCGCTCAGCATCGGCTACAACCATTTTGAAGAATTACTAAAAGGTGGTTTTGAAATCGATAACCATTTCCGTGAAAAGAAATTCGAGAAAAATATCCCGGTTACGATGGGATTGATCAGCCTCTGGTATATCAATTTCTTTGGAGCGCAATCCGAAGCCATTCTTCCCTACGACCAATACATGCATCGTTTTCCGGCCTACTTCCAGCAGGGAAATATGGAAAGCAACGGAAAGCACATGGACAGGAATGGTAAGAAAGTTACCTATTCAACCGGCCCGGTAATTTGGGGCGAGCCCGGCACCAACGGCCAGCACGCTTTTTATCAATTGCTCCACCAGGGAACGCCTGTAATTCCAGCGGATTTCATTGCTCCTGCCATCAGCCACAATCCAATGGGTAAACATCATGCCATCTTATTGTCTAATTTCTTTGCACAAACAGAAGCCCTGATGAACGGGAAAACCAAACAGGAACTGAAGGAACAAAATGTACCCGAAAAATTAATTCCCTTTAAAGAATTTGAAGGCAACAAACCCACCAATTCTTTTTTGATCACTAAAATTACTCCTTTCACTTTGGGAGAAATGATTGCGCTTTATGAACATAAAATTTTTGTACAAGGCGTCATCTGGAATATCTATAGCTTCGATCAATGGGGCGTGGAACTGGGAAAAGTGTTGGCCAAAAAGATCTTACCCGAATTAGAAAATGATAAGAAAATCACCTCTCATGATTCTTCTACCAATGGGTTGATCAATGCTTATAAGAAGTTGACGATGTAAAAAAAGGGATGCAATATTAAATTCAAATCAAATCTTCATAAAATAAAAATCAAGCTTATTTGCCTGCCTTCGCCGGCAGGCAGGTTCTTTACTGGTTAAGTGCAATAGATTGTTCCGCTTACTGGAGCGCAACTCATCATTTAGAAAATAGGAATCACGATTATTTCTTTGTTTACTACCAATAATTGTACAAAGTGCCAAACCATTTCAAAAAATACTTTATGCTTTTGGCTCACGATTCAACCTCCAACTTTCAACTTTCACCGATTATCATTCCTATGCTGTAATTTTTTTATAATTGCTGCCAGCTTAGCAGGATCTTTCATGTAGGGACCGAGGTCAAATATCTCCACTTTTCTGAACTCTGTAGGCATGCTTTCACTTTGTAACGCGATATAGCCATCCTTCAATCTTTGCCCGTCTTTTTTAACCGCCGGATCATAATTGTTCACCACTCCGCCGCCAATGGTGGGCTTTGTATATACCAATACGGTATCTGTGCCAACAATGTGCTTTATAATTGAATCACCTAAAACAAGCGCTTCCACATGCGTCCATTCATCACGGGGACAAGGTTTGGAATCAGAACCAATGCAATGTTGAGTCGTTAATTTGTTATCTATTTCCACATTGGTTCCCGGAGTACAAACATTGGCATTTGTCTGTGAAACGGAACTGTCACTCCCTAAAAGCTGGCACTCAATAGAAATCGGGTAGTCTTGCTTTAGCATCATACTTTGCGGAGACTGGCAATGCAACATGATCCCATTATTGAGGTAGGCCCATCCAGGCCCGTCTTTTGTCTGATCGCCATAGAACCTGTATTCTGCAACCACCAGGTAAGCTGAATATTTTTTCTCATAAAAAATATGGCCATACCTGTTCTTCATAAGACCATCATAGCCATCATACGAAACTTTTAATAAACCATTTTCTACGCGGAAAGTGTTTGCAAAATTATCATTCAACTTATAACCTTCAATTTTGACATCCCATCCTTTTAAATCTTTTCCATTAAACATTTGCGTCCAGCCACTTTGATTATTCTTTTGGGATGAGGCTCTCATCGTTAACAGGGAAAAAACTAAAACGATAAATATTTTCATTAGATAAAAATTTTATGAAAAATTTAAAAATGCAATGCAAAAAAAATCCTCCCATAAAATAAGTGGGAGGACATCTTATTAAGTCACTAAACTATATTACCACTTATCTACTTCTTCATGCTGTGTATCGTTAGTGTTATTATCATCTGAAGAATCATCCGGTTTTGAAGGCTCCGAAGATTCGGTGGTTCCATTGCTGGTGAAAGGATCTGTTTCAGGCTCAGCGGGAGCAGCGCTTTCTTCATTGGCAGAAGCCGCAGGCGCTTCAGTTGTTTCAGAATTTTTGTTCGGCGAATAATTGCTGCCTTCAAAATTATCTGAATTCTCATGGTTGAACGCATCAAAATCGAAATCCGGCATCAACTCTGTTTTCACATAATCTATTGCCTCTGTCATTCCTTTTAAAAATTTATTAAAATCTTCTTTATACAGGAAAATTTTGTGGCGGTCGTATCCATCCTCATTGAATTTTTTACGGCTCTCCGTTATCGTCAAATAAAAATCATTGCCCCGTGTTTCCCTCACATCAAAGAAATAAGTTCTGCGCTTGCCAGCCCGTATGCGCTGACTGTAAACACTTTCCATCTTTTTGTCGTTGTTTTCGTACGCCACTTTTTGAAATTTTAATTTATTTTAAAAACATTTTTAACTGAGACAAAGATAAAATTGTTTTTTAATTGACAAAATAAATCCGGTGCAATTCAAATATGCACCCGGAATGCAAGTTTGAGAAAATTGCAGGATTCCTGGATGAGCAGGTTGAAATGTTTAATTATTATTCGCTCATTTTTTTATCCTGTTCCTGCTGGCGCTTATACATTTCTGCATACAATCCATTTTTATCAAGTAGGGATTGATGCGTTCCCTGTTCTGCAATGGTTCCATCTTCCAGCACAATGATTTTATCAAAACTGAACAAAGAAAATATTCTGTGAGTGATGATCAACGCCGTCTTTTGATGAAGATATTGATACAGGTTAGAGATAATTTCATTTTCGGTTTTAGCATCCACAGCACTCAGGCAATCGTCAAAAACCGTGATCTCATGTTCTTTTATTAAAGCCCTCGCAATAGAAATTCTCTGCTTCTGACCTCCACTCAAAGTCACCCCTCTTTCCCCGATCAGCGTATTGTAATTGCCGGGAAAAGAATTGATTTCCCTGGCCACTACTGCGTTTTCTGCGGCCTCCACCACTTTTTCCCTGGGTGCATTTCTTAAACCAAAACCAATATTTTTTTCGACAGAATCGCTGAATAAAAATACATCCTGTGGAACATAACTGATCTGCGAACGCAATGTTTTCAGGTCAATTTCTTTAACAGGAATTCCATCATAAAAAATACTTCCTTTTTGAGGATCATACATCCGAAGCATCAATTGGGCTATGGTCGATTTCCCTGATCCGGTTTTCCCAATGATGGCCACTTTCTCTCCCCTGCGGATGTTTAATGAAAAATCTTTTATCGCATGAATTCCGGTATGAGGATAAATGAAATCGACATGCCTGAATTCAATATTTCCCTTCAAAACCAATTCTTTGGCATCCACGGGATTTTGAATGGAAGGCGGCGTGAGCAAAAATTCATTGATACGCCGCTGAGAAGTGGCGGCCCTCTGGATCATACTGGCGGTCCATCCTATTGCGCTCACAGGAAAGGTGAGCAGGAGCACATACATAATAAACTCACCAATTACACCAATACTAATGCTTCCGTCGATAACGTAAAAACCTCCGATCATGATCGTCAGCAAGGTGCTTAAACCGATCATCAGGCCCATCGAAGGAAAATAGATGGCTTCTGTTTTAGCAAGTGAAATAGAATGGGTACGATAATCCTCACTGTTTTTATCAAAAAAACCCAACATGGCTTTTTCCTGCACAAAAGATTTGATCACCCTTATGCCGGAATAGGATTCCTGGGCATTGGTAGTGAGGTCAGAAAGTAAGGACTGTATCTTATCGGCTTTCCGGTTGATAATCGTATTTACATAGTAGATCGTGAAAGCCAGGAAAGGCAGAGGTATTAATACATACAACGTCAGTTCTTTATTCTCATTCAACATATACGTGACGGAAAAACCAATCGTAGCCGCAAGATTAATGAGATACATCACCGCCGGCCCCACGTAGCTTCTCACACGGCTTACATCTTCAGAAATCCGGCTCATCAAATCGCCGGTATTGTGTGTTTTAAAAAAATGCGTATCCAGTTTTTGATAATGGGAAAATATTTCGTTCTTTTGGGCAAACTCAATATGGCGGCTCATCACAATGATCGTTTGCCTCATGAGGAACATAAATAATCCACTGATCAGCGCAATCACCAAAAGTATGATGCCCGAATACAAAATTTTTGTTTTATAACTTACCTCATTGCCACTGAGTTTGTTAACAAACACCGCCACCAACGGATCATAATGTGTGATGGTTTTGGCAGACACCTGGGGTTTATTCTTGCTAAGGCTTAATTCCACCGTGTTCAACACATATTTGGTCACCTGTGGCGCCAGTATCCTGAAATAGTTGGAAAGAACAATAAAGACCATCCCGAGGATGAGCATCCATTT
>JBDTKU010000083.1:0-5383 GCA_039935135.1 Ginsengibacter sp.
CGGCAAGATTCGAACTTGCGACCTCCACATCCCAAATGTGGCGCGATGACCGGGCTACGCTACGCCCCGAATTTCTCAAATCATAAAGAGTGCGGAGAGGGTGGGATTCGAACCCACGGTACAGTTTAACCCGTACGACGATTTAGCAAACCGTTCCTTTCGGCCACTCAGGCACCTCTCCTTTTATAATAATTGAGGGCTGCAAAAGTAGCATTCAAAATTCAGAATAGAAAATAAAAACCTCAGTATTTAAAATTTATTATGAATCACTTTTTGTCCCAAAATTTTAATTTGCCATTTCCGGTTGGGGAGACAATTTTTTTCTTTCACCGATCTGCTGCCTCCACATTGCATAATACAAACCCGTTTTTTCCAACAACTTCTCATGGTTGCCCTTCTCAATGATTTCTCCTTTTTCAAGAACATAAATCCTGTCGGCATGCATGATAGTGCTTAGCCTGTGGGCTATCAAAATAGTGATCTGTTCCTTTTTAGAAGAAACATCTTTAATCGTGTTGGTGATTTCTTCTTCTGTTAGTGAATCCAATGAAGAGGTCGCTTCATCAAAAATGAGCAAATGGGGACGACGCAATAATGCACGCGCAATGGACAATCGTTGTTTTTCGCCACCCGAAACTTTCACTCCTCCTTCACCGATCATCGTACCAAGGCCTTTATCAGCGCGAGCCAGCAAAGTATTGCACGATGCATTTTTAAGGGCATCAAGAATTTCCTCATCCGTGGCGGAAGGATTTACAAAAAGCAGGTTTTCTCTTATTGTCCCCGCAAATAGTTGCGTATCCTGCGTTACAAAACCGATTTGAGTTCTGAGAATATCAAAATCAATATTTTCCCTGTTAATGTTATTATATAATATTTCCCCTTTTTGGGGAATGTACAATCCCACCAAAAGCTTTACCAGCGTAGTCTTCCCTGAGCCGGAAGGGCCAACAAAAGCAATCGTTTCCCCTTTTTTTACCTCAAAACTAATATCAGTTAATGCAGGATGCTGGGCAGACAGATGTTTAAACTTTACATTAATAAATTCCAACCGGTCAATGATATCAATCGTGATTGGTTTAGCGGGTTTTACTTCAGGCGGCTTAGACATCAGGTCATGAAAATTGCCAAGAGAAGCTTCTGCTTCGCGGTACGAAATAATGATGTTTCCAATTTCCTGCATAGGCCCAAAAAGAAAAAAACTATAAAAGGTGAGTGAGAGGTATTGACCTGGTGTGATTGAATTTTTAAAGATCAACCACAACAAAGTGAAAGTGATCACCTGTTGCAAAAAATTCACCATCGTTCCCTGAATGAAGCTTAATGTGCGGATACTTTTTACTTTTCTCAATTCAAGGCTGAGGATCTTAAAAGTATTATTATTGAGCCTGTTCACCTCCTGGTTGGTGAGGCCGAGGCTTTTGACCAATTCAATATTTCTGAGCGATTCTGTGGTAGTACCCGCCAAAGTATTGGTTTCGGTAACAATCGTTTTCTGAATCACCTTTATTCTTTTGCTGAGAAAACTGGTTACAATTGCTATCATAAAAATACCAATCACATACACCGGCATTATCATCCAATTCAACCTTAAAGCATAAATGGAAATAAATACAATGCTCACAATGATGATGAAAAATACATTTATAAAATTGGTGATAAATTTTTCTGTGTCTGCTCTCACCTTGGTCAATATGGACAAAGTTTCGCCGCTACTTTGATCCTCAAAATCCTGGTAAGGCAGCCGCATACTGTGTTTGAGGCCATCTGTAAAAATGGTGGCTCCAAATTTTTGCACCAACACATTTCCAAAATAATCCTGGAAAGCCTTGGCAATGCGGCTCAGCATCGCAGTTCCGATCAGCAACAAAAGAAAATAGATCAATCCATGATATTGGTCATTGCCAAAGAAAAACTGGTGTTCGGTTCTTGGTGATTTATCCGGGAAAACATGTGGATGATTGGCAAACAGATCAAGGATTCGCCCCGTGATCCATGGGGCAAATAAGGAAAAAACCTGGTTAACAGTTGCAAGGAAAAGCGCTAATGCAATTAGCCCTTTGTAGGGCTTCAGGTATGATATCAAAATCTTCATCCCCCAAAATTAAATGGAATTGGATGAAATTTTGGATACTCTTAAGGATTTGTTTTTTATAACTTTTAATAATCGTGGAGAACTAACATTTTTAAAAGCTTAAAACTTGAAGTTGCCCAAAACTGTTAATAAAACCAGAACTGAATTTTTTTCTAATATGCAAACTCCTAAATTCGGACTTATCGATTCAAAATAAAAATCCAGGTTATTTATTCGTTTACTGAATTTTTCCCACATTAGAAATCCAATTGAATATTTAGAAAGTATTTTTGTTTAGGTTGATTAATTATTTAAAATAAAAAGAAACAAAAATGCTCCCGGAAAATATTCATTCTGAAAAAGAAAAACAATTTTACCAGCTTCATCATAATGGAAAGCTTTTAGTACTTCCTAATATCTGGAACCCTTTAGGAGCCATGCTTTTGCAGGACTTAGGGTATAAAGCGGCCGCTACTGCCAGCGCTTCCATCGCTTTGGCAAATGGATACCTGGATGGAGAAAAAATTCCCTTCAATGATTTGTTATTGATTCTGAAAAGAATTGTAGAAAGCGTAAGTATTCCGGTAACAGCTGATGTGGAAAGTGGTTATGCAAAAAATAATATTGAACTAAAAGAAAACATAAAAAAATTAATTGACACTGGTATTGCAGGAATTAATTTTGAAGACAGCAAACACGATGAGCAAAAATTGTTTACCAAAGAAGAGCAATCTGAAAAAATAAATCTCATACGGAAAACGGCTGCTGAAATGGGAAGTTCACTTTTTATAAATGCACGTACGGATGTTTTTATAAACGGAAAAAATTTATCGAAAGAAGAAAAAATTGATGAAGCGATTGAAAGAGGAAAGTCCTATAAAGAAGCTGGCGCTGATTGCCTTTATCCAATTGTTTTAGCAGAAAAAGATTCTATAAAAGCCATTATCAACGAAGTGGCGCTTCCTGTAAATATTCTGATGATTTCGGGAATTCCGGATTTTTCTTCATTAAAAGAAATGGGACTTGCAAGAATCAGTCTTGGTCCAGGCCTTTTAAAATTCGCCATCAATTCGATGAAAAATGTTGCGCAAAAATTATTGAATTATGAAAGTATGGAAGAAATTATTTCCAACCCCGTTACTTCAGATTATTTGAATCAATTAATTCTTAAGAAATAAAAAAAGGTAAATAATTAGGTTTCAGGAATTAAAATGAAGACATGTTTTTCAAAGTTGATTAATGGTGGGAAATACTTTTTTGTAAAGCACTAATGGCAGTATATAAAACACCGGCCGATCCTCTGAAACTGGCTGATCCGGTGGGTTTGCCATCTACGGTGTACCATTCGTAAAATCCGTTGTTGCTGATTACCCGGTCAATCATTGGCCTGATTTCCTGGTAAGCTTCCTTTATAAATCCATATCGTACCAATTGCGTTATCATCCGCGCGCCAAACCAAGTCCAGTCACCACCATTCTGGTAACCATAAGGATACATTCCTTTATTTTTAAAAAATCCAGCGGGATAAGGAGGATAAACCGTTAATCCGATAGACATTGCTCCTGACGATTTTACATCCTGAAGCATTTGATCATTCACTGTTTGTATTTCTTTTTTGTTCAACAAACCAGCTTCAATTGCTATAGCCGTGCCTCCATTGTAATTTATTTTATTCTCATCGAATGACGCTGGAAATGGAGAGCCATCCAGGTAAATATGTGGAATGAATTTCTGGCGCTGCTCATCCCAAAGGTATTTTCTTATGTTTTTTCGGATTTCCTCTCTCACCGGAATCCATTGATTGTGGTCGGGAAATAATTCAATATAATTATTTAGTGCGATGACCAACATGGCATTGTCGTAAATATCAATTGCCAGGTGGCTGGTTGAATCCAATACTACTCCCCAGGGCGTTTCAGGTTGCACGTCGCCCCAATCCACTGTGGTAGCGCCATAGATGAGACCATATTTGGATGAATAGCGCTTGTTCATTAAAAATTGAATCGCATCAGACATTCGGGATTGCACGGATTTCCCATCAATACTTTCCGAGAGAAATGCTCTGTCTTTGGTAGCTTCTATGTACTTATAAACCGCTTGTATCAATGAAGTTTCCTGGTCAGTTTCTACCGTATTTTTATGCCCTGCAAAATCGGGCGCATTCTTACTGTAAATATAATCGTAACCAGCGTCAGCTTTTTTCCTGGGTATATAACCATCCACTATATTTCCATCATCGCCCTGCATTTGAAAAAATATCCGCAGCCGGTCTTTTATAGAATCACGAGGCATCACTTTGCAGGAAAGCTGTATGAAAGTATTAAAATCTCTTATCCAGACTTCTCCATAACCACTTCCGGCATTAAAACCAGTTTTAATCAAATCTGCCGCCATCGTTTTAACACGGTTCAACGAAATGTCGTTCTGTATCTCTTTGGCTATTTGTTTTGCTGGTTGGGCATGCAGTTTATCGCTGCATGCTGTTGAAAGAAATAGAACGAAAATTGCTAAAATCTTTGATTGCATAATATTTTGTTTAGATAAAAATAATTGTTACAGCTCAGATAGATGAGAATGTTTCAGAATTGTCTCACTGTCTTTTGTTCTTAATTAATGATGAATAAAATTAATTGTATTTATGAATTCGAACTGCAAAAGAACAATATAATTAATTAGCATAAAAAGAATAAGGATGAGAATATGGTCTCCTCATATTTTTTGGATGGATTGATGTGTTTTAATGCTGATACTTTTAATTAAATAACTTCTTCTAAAAATACAGTAAATGAATAAATTTCGTGGATTTTTATTTTGGTGAAACATGAATAAATCGAAATATTTAATTCTTAATCCAATTGGATTTGCGGGAGTGAGCTGCCATGCGTTACCCTCTACCTAATGCTCGTTAGCGCCTGACCTAAACGCATCAAAATCAGGAAACCGGCTCCAGCCTTATTTTTTTAAACAGGCATAACCTGTTGATAATTCACTGTAGTCTGGATACAGATACTAAAGCTCTTTCAATAAATAAGAATGAGAATAATGTAGCTAATGTAATTACAAAAAAACTCCACTCTAATTCGAAATTATGGCTCAGTGAGTTGAGGCTTTTTATTCGATGGTTAGTACTTATGAATTAGAGCAAAATAAATATTGGTTCTAAAAAGTTTTAAAAAAGCAAGAAAATAAAAATCTACTCTATTTGTCGGTTTACTATCCAAAGCAAAAAAATTAAAAATAAGTTTATTGGATTGGCTTGTTAAAGTATTGAAGGGTCGCTTTCTGGTAAAATATTTTTAATTTATCAGA
>JBDTKU010000084.1:0-12446 GCA_039935135.1 Ginsengibacter sp.
CATAAAAAATATTTTATTAAATTTATTTTATGGTCGTTGATTCTTTGCTAACGAAATCTCCTGTCTTTTCAATTTGGCTTTTGTATTTGTCCTGCACTTCAGAAGGTTCCTTTGTTCCATCGATATAAAGTTCTCCTTTGGCAACTGCTACTGAAAAAGAAGTTTTTTGAATGAGGTGCTCTTCTTCTAATTGGTCAATTAAATTTTGAACTTCTTTTGCATTTACTTCACGATCTGAAGTTGGTGACTTAACCAATACCCACTGATCATTTTGGGAAGTTTCCTGCATTGAAACTGCTTTATCGAGATGAATAAGGCTTTGGATTTTCAATTCTCTTTCCTGGTTTATTTTAGATTGAAAATTATGAGCGAGAGTAGGAGCAATTACTAATGATACGATACTCATTAATTTGATCAAAATATTCATACTTGGTCCTGAAGTATCTTTGAAAGGGTCACCCACTGTGTCACCGGTAACAGAAGCTTTGTGAGGTTCAGAACCTTTGTAATGAGTTTCATTATTTATCAAAGCGCCTTTCTCGAAAGATTTTTTAGCATTATCCCAGGCACCTCCTGCATTGTTCTGGAAAATTCCCATCAAGACACCGCTGACAGTTGCTCCTGCAAGAAATCCGCCCAAAACCTGTGGGCCAAAAATAAAACCGATGATCACAGGGGAGAGCAAAGCAATCGCACCAGGCAGCATCATTTTTTTGATAGACGCATTCGTTGAAATAGCCACACATTTTTCATATTCAGGTTTACCTTTTCCTTCCATAATTCCGGGAATGGTCCGGAATTGCCTGCGCACTTCTTCTACCATCGCCATGGCGGCTTCTCCTACAGCGCGAATAGCAAGAGAAGAGAAGATAAAAGGAATCATTGCACCCACAAACAAACCAGCCAATACATCGGCCCGGTAAATATCAATTCCATCAATTTTTGCTATACCTACAAAGGCTGCAAACAAAGCCAAAGAAGTTAAGGCCGCAGAAGCAATGGCAAATCCTTTTCCGGTAGCCGCGGTGGTATTTCCAACCGCATCGAGAATATCTGTTCTTTCGCGAACTTCTTTTGGCAATTCACACATTTCTGCAATACCGCCCGCGTTATCTGCTATCGGACCGAAGGCATCAATTGCCAATTGCATGGCAGTGGTGGCCATCATTCCGGCGGAAGCAATCGCGACACCGTACAGACCGGCACAATAGTATGAAGTGTAAATTCCGGCAGCTAAAACGAGAATTGGAAATAAAGTGCTTTCCATCCCGACGGCAAGCCCGCCAATGATATTAGTTGCGTGGCCTGTAGAGGATTGACGAACTATGGTCATAACCGGCCTTTTGCCCATGGCGGTATAAAATTCAGTAATAAAGCTTATCAAGGTTCCTACAATTAATCCAACGATGATGGCTCCGTAAACTCCATATTTGGTAAACTCATAATTTCTCAATGTCATGGTATCGGGCATGAGCCACATTACCAAAAAGTAAGAAGCAATCGCTGTAATGATGATGGTTCCCCAGTTTCCAAGGTTCAATGCTTTTTGTACAACAGAGGTATGTAAACCTGCTTTATCAGAAATTTTTACGAAAAACGTACCAAGGATAGAAAATATAATTCCCATTGAAGCAAGCAACATCGGTAATAAGATAGGTGACATTCCACCCAACGCATCATTAGAAATGGTTTCTCGTCCCAATACCATGGTCGCCAAAATAGTGGCCACATAAGATCCAAATAGATCAGCTCCCATTCCGGCAACGTCACCTACATTATCACCCACATTATCCGCTATGGTAGCGGGATTTCTCGGATCGTCTTCAGGAATTCCAGCTTCTACTTTTCCAACCAAATCAGCTCCAACATCTGCAGCTTTAGTATAAATTCCACCACCCACACGTGCAAAAAGTGCAATACTCTCTGCGCCGAGGCTGAATCCGGTAAGGATTTCAATCGTCTTCTCCATTTCAAAACTATTGGCAACAGCGTGTGGAGCAAATATGAATTTTAAAATTATAAATAAACCTCCGAGACCTAAAACTGCCAGGCCGGTAACGCCCATTCCCATTACACTTCCGCCGGTAAAAGAAACTTTTAATGCTTTTGCAAGACTGGTTCTGGCTGCCTGCGTAGTTCGCACATTTGCTTTGGTAGCTACTCTCATTCCGATATAACCGGCGAGAGCACTAAAAAAACCTCCACAAATAAAAGAGATGGCAATGCTCCAGCTACTGTTGGTGCTCGTGTAGCCCATTATTCCTAATAAAATAGCGGCCATAATAACAAAGTAAGTCAGAATTCTCCATTCCGCTTTTAAGAACGCCATAGCGCCGTCAGCTATGTATGTGCTGATCTCTTTCATTCTTTCATTGCCGGCGTCCTGCTTAGCTACCCAGGCGAATTTTATAAAAGTATAGATCAAACCAACAATTCCCATCGCAGGTATTACATAAATCAAATTATCCATAAGAGTTATTACTTATTTTTTAGGGCTGCAAAAATAGGGTAAAAAGGCAATATTAAAAATGTTTCATTAAACTGCTTGTTGCCTTCTGTATTTTTATTATTCAATTTTTCAGAATATCGTTATATGGCTTTCTATGGCTTCTTCCTGCGTTTTTTGATTCTGATGGGTTGTAAAGGTTTCAGTTTCACTTTGTTTGTTATATTGCATTCTTTTATTGTTGCATCTTTGATTGGCGGATAAACATTTTTAAAGTAGTTGATTATACATATAAAGTATAATTATGAAGATGGTTTAAAAAACCTCACAAGCCTAAACAATTTTTTTATATTATAGAAGACCCTTGTTTTTGTTACTATCTATTATTTTTTACAATTCATGGTTTTAAAACAAATAATTTTACAATAAACTTTTTACGGTATTCCACATGAGAGATCGCAAATCTTTATACCTGCTTATTTTCGCCTTGCTAATTATTGCTATTTCGTTTGTGTTGATTTCGATTTGGGGCTATCATTTTTATTATGGGAATGTAAGTAAGCCGATACCGCTAAAAGCCCAACAGGAGGCTATTAAGAGTCAGAAAGCAGAGGTAAAAGATTCCGCACAATCTTTGATAAATTCTTTCAATAGGCAAATGGAGTATGAAAATGATTCTTTAGCTACGGATTCTTCCGTTGATAAAGAACTTGCTTTCAAGATCATTGAATTCAACAGGTTGAAAAATGAGATCTCTGAAATTTTGAGAAAGAAATCATCTGCGCGTGAAATGTCTGAAGCCAGTGAAAAAATATCGCAGTTACAGCAAAGTATTGAAGAACTCAAAAACAAAAACGATACGATAATCAGTGAGAATGAGCGTTTGAATCAAATGATAAAAGTATTTATGGAGGAAAAGAAAATTGCACCAACTCCCAAAAAGAATTCAACCAGTCCGAAACGATTGTCGAATTCTGCTTACACTTTACCAGTCCTTGTTTCTCATTTGAGATTTTTAGCCTATTCGTTGAGTGATGAAAAAGCAGAAACCAATATTGCGGCCAAAACGGAAAGAATAAATGGCTCCTTCCAGGTGAATATAAAACCATTCAATACCAACACTTCTATTTATGTGGTCGTCATTCAACCGGGTGGAAAAACTCTGTTGAATTCCTCTGGTTTATCAAAAACATTTGATGGCCCCAATGGAAAAAAAACATATTCAGCTTTGGTTCGTTTTGATAACAAAAAAGACAATGGCATGCGACTGGGGTTTTCCATAGATTCCCATAATTTTCAAAAAGGGAAATACGTCATGCAGGTATATCACCAGGGCGTGATGATCGGAAGGCTCACCAGGAACTTGTTTTAAAGCTTATTTACAGTAAAGCCATAAATATTGCCTATTTCTATTTTGGATAGAGTAAAGTAATTATTCGGTGAATCATTCTATCCTGGTCCGATCTGAATTTTTCTTTTTTAAAATAAATTTATCAGACAATGGGCCTTCAATTTCTCTTTTATCAGCATCAAGAATGGAAACGATAGAATCTGATTTTACCAGGAAATAGGAATGATGATCTGGAAAGGAAACGGTAATTATTTTATTGGAAATACTCCATTTGCCGGTATCAGCAAATGAAGTATTTCTTTCCATGTAATTAAAATTTTCAACAAAAGTGGAATCTTCCTTAAAATGAATGGTTATTTCAATTCCGGGACAATCAGCACAAGGCGTTATTCCAAAAAATGTTCCTGAGAAAGATTTTGATGAGGGATTTCCAATAAGATTATTTCCCGCTTTCGTAGAATTGTTATTGATATTATGGCTGCATGATAATTGAAATACCCCCAAAAAAGCAATTACAATAATGAATATTTTGAAGTGCATATTCAACTATTCTTTAAAGAACAAAAATAAAAATCGAGACTTTTTGTTGGTTTACTATTATTTAATGTAACCTGGTTTCTAAAATTTTACCATTTTTGTTTCCATGTCCTCGTTTTTCTGAAACCACTGTGGGAAGCGGGTTTCCGGTTCATTAAGTTGTTGGCAGTAACGGGAGTTTGTACAAACTGCAGTTGACTGGCGTAAGGATGATCCTGAACTACGGGAATTGTTTTTTCAATCAATTTATGAATATCGCGGAGATAAGCTCTTTCTTCCATATCACAAAAAGAAAGTGCACAACCTGTGTGGCCTGCCCTTCCCGTACGGCCAATTCTGTGAACATAAGTTTCAGGAACATTTGGCAATTCAAAATTGATCACATGACTTAAATCATCTACATCAATTCCCCTTGCTGCTATGTCTGTCGCAACTAACACGCGAATTTTACCCTCTTTAAAATTGCTCAATGCTCTCTGACGGGCATTTTGAGTTTTATTTCCATGAATGGCATCTGATTTTATATTCGCGCGATAAAGTGCATGAGCGATTTTATCAGCTCCATATTTGGTTCTGGTAAAAACGAGTGCGTTTTGAATGGTTCCATCTTTTAAAAGATGAATCAGGAGGTCGCGCTTATCATTTTTTTCTACCAGGTAAATTTTTTGATCTACATTTTCTGCAGTAGATGAAACCGGCGTCACCTCTACTCTAATGGGGTTTTGTAAGATAGAAGAAGAAAGACGCGTAATTTCTGGTGGCATGGTAGCCGAGAAAAATAATGTCTGCCTGTTTTCAGGAAGAATTGAAATTATTTTGCGCACATCATGAATGAAACCCATATCGAGCATACGATCTGCTTCGTCCAGTACAAACATTTTAATGTTTTTTAAACTCACAAATTTCTGTGCAATAAGATCTAATAATCTTCCGGGGGTTGCGATCAACACATCCACGCCACGGCGCAATTGGGTAGTTTGATGAAACTGTGAAACACCTCCAAAAATAACCGTGTGCTGAATGCCCGTATATTTTCCGTAGGCTTCAAAGCTTTCATTAATTTGTATGGCAAGTTCGCGGGTTGGAGTCAGGATCAATGCCTTAATATTATTGTTATGTCCATCCTCATTTTGGCGCAGAACAAGATTCTGCAAAATAGGAATGGCAAAAGCTGCCGTTTTACCGGTGCCTGTTTGAGCGCATCCTAAAAGATCTTTTCCGCGTAGAATATAAGGTATGGATTGTTCCTGAATTGGTGTGGGTTCTGTATAACCTTCTGCTTCGAGCGCCTTCAAGAGGGGCGCAATAAGATGTAATTCTTTAAATAACAAGTTTATTGTTTTAATTGTAAATGATAACTTCCCTGAAAATTTTGTTTCTGAAAGTTTGATTGCTTGTACGCTCAACAACCTATGACTTGATGAGCTTTTGGTAAAGAAGATCCAGTCTGCTAAGAAGGAGAATAATTCTGCAAATATACCTTTTTTGTTGGTAATAAGACAAGAACGAATTTTAAGTCAATTAATTTTAACGAAGGAAAAAAAATAGGTTTCCTATTTATCAATTTAAGGGGAAGATTCTATATTTACGCAGTTTATTAAACATAAATAAATACTTATGAAAGCAAAAAATAGTGATGGAAAAAAAGTAATTATTGACGTGAGAAGGCCGGAAGAATTTGAAAAAGGCCACGCCAAAGACAGTATTAATATTCCCTTTAATGAATTTCCACTGAGACTGGAAGAAATAAAAAAGTTTAAAAAACCACTGGTGGTAGTTTGTGGAGGCGGCAAACGACATGTAAAGGCTTTTGAGTTTTTACATGAAAATGGGGTAGAAAGCGAAAAGGGAGGAAGCTGGAAAGATGTGGACAAAGACGCGTAATCATTCCATCCTCTTGCAATAAAAATGTAAACTTATTTAAGTATTATTTGGAGGATATTGAAATTCGCTCAAACACAAGATAATCCCATGGATGCAGCCATACTTCTGGCTTTAACTCAAAATCAATATCATCATTCCAGAAAAGGTTTTTGAATAGACCTTTCACATTTTTGACTTCGAAATTTAATCCCTGGTCGCTAAAATTAAGGATTACTAAAACCTCGCTTGTCTTGTTTTTACGCAAATAAGCAAATACCTGCTCATCTTCAGGGTGTGAAATAATTTTGGTAAGCACTTCGGGGTCTCCTCCATAAAGCGCTTTATTATTTGATTTTAAAGTCAACAAAATTTTATAAAAATCATGAAGTTCAATTTTACCTGTCCAGTCTATAGAATCTTTATCAAAAAATTTCAATCTCTTTTTATTAGGCAATTCCTGGCCGGAATAGATCATTGGAATACCATCCCACGTGGATGAAAATACCGCCATTAATTTTGCAGCATCTCCATACTTTTCATATTCAGATCCGTTCCAGCTATTTTCATCATGATTGGAAGTAAAGTAAGCCCTCATGGCAGAACAGGGAAATTCAGTAACAGATTTATACAAAACCGTCAACAGGCTTTGGAGGTTCGTTTTTCCATGATAAAATTGCTCTGAAGCATGCATCCATTTCCAGGTATAAGAAGCGTCAAATACCTGGTGATATTCCGGCTCCTGGCATTCTCCCAGCCAAAATAAATCCTCTTTATATTTTGAAACTTTCTTTTTTGCGTAGATCCAAAAATCAAGAGGAACCAGGTGGGCCATGTCGCAGCGAAATCCATCAACATCATATTCCTCAATCCAATAGTTAAGCACTTTCGACATTTTTTTCCAAACTTCCGGCTCGTCATAATTTAATTGGGAAACATCTGACCATCCATGTGGATGCAAAAAATCTCCATGGTCATCTTTTACAAAAAAATCAGGATGTTCCTTAATCCATACATGATCGTTACCGACATGATTGGCAACGTAATCCATAAGTATTTTGAAACCCATTTTATGTGCCTCTTTTACCAGTTCGATAAAATCATCTTTGGTTCCAAACTCCGGATTTATTTCCATGAAATCTTTTGCGGCATAATAGCTGCCTAATGTGCCAAGGCGCCCGATTTCACTGATGGGCAATACCGGCATAAACCACAAAACTTTTACACCCATATCTTTTAATCGCGGAAGATGTTTTGCAAAAGCGTTAAAAGTGCCTTCCGGCGTGTATTGACGAATATTCACTTCATAGATATTGGCAGAATAGCTCCATTTCGGGTGGCTGGAATTTGATCTTTTCTTCGACATAATTCTTTTTCTTAAAAGATTAAAATTAATCATAAATATTTTTACACTCCATATCCATGAATTGTACTTTGTAACTTCGTGACTGAAAGAAGTACGATATGAAAAAATTTGATGTTCCTGTTTTTTATAGAAGCCCATTGATCACTGCCATAAAAAACAAACGCAAAGCTGATGATAAATTGAAGAAGGATTTTTCACCTACTTTCCTTGACTTTGGGAATATTCAAATATTCCTTGCACGTCATTTTGGTTTTTGTTATGGTGTCGAAAATGCTATTGACATTTCTTTCAGAACTATTGATGAGAATCCCGGCAAAAAGATTTACCTGCTGAGCGAAATGATTCACAACCCGCATGTGAATGACGACCTCAAAAACAGGGGTGTAGAATTTTTAATGGACACGAAAGGAAACACTATTATTCCATTTGAAAAACTTAAGCCCGGTGATATTGTAGTGGTTCCGGCTTTTGGTACTACTTTGGAAATAGAACAAAAGCTTTCCGCCGCCGGTGTTGAAATTGAGCAATACAATACGACTTGTCCCTTTGTGCAAAAAGTGTGGAACCGGGCAGAGGCGATTGCCAAAAAAAATTATACAGTAGTTGTGCATGGGAAACCTCAGCATGAAGAAACCCGGGCCACATTCAGTCACAGCGCGGTTAATTCGCCTACCATAGTGGTGAAAAATATGCAGGAGTCTATTCAACTTGCTAACTATATTTTAGGAAGGAAAGAAATAAAAGATTTTTATCGCGAGTTTGAGGGAAGATATTCTGATGGATTTAATGTGGAAACTGATCTTGAAAGAATTGGTGTGGTTAATCAAACCACCATGCTGGCAAGCGATACGCAGACTATTTCGGAATACCTGAAAGAGGTGATGAAGCACAAATATGGACTGTCTGAATCAAATGTGGAAGAGCATTTTGCCGATACCCGCGATACGCTTTGTTACGCTACCAATGATAACCAGGGCGCCGTATATGCTTTACTTGATACACCTGCCGATTTAGCCATTGTAGTTGGAGGATACAATAGTTCCAACACCTCACACCTGGTTGAATTGTGCGAAGATAAATTGCCTACCTATTTTGTCCGTTCAGAAGAAGAGATTGTTTCTTCCAGGCAAATCAATCATTATAAGCTTGACCGCAAAGAAGAAGTGACAACTCTTGCTTTTTTACCTGAAAAAAAGCCTGCTAAAATTTTAATTACCAGCGGAGCGAGTTGTCCTGACGCGCTTGTGGAAGGCGTAATCAAAAAAATAATTTCTTTTTTTGATTGTGAGAAATTTATTGAAGATGTAATAAAAGAATTTTCACAAAATTCAACAGAAGACAAAGGCTCCGTCCTACCGGATTAAATAAATTTCTCAACACTAAATTTCCTTTTTACCCTATAATTTTTGCATGAATAGTAAACCAATAAATAATCGGGATTTTTATTTTCAATTGGATATTTTCCCAATTCTCATTGCACTATAATTCCAATTAATTTTTATATCTTGAAGTAGTTAAAAGAATGATATATGAAATGGATTTTTTTATTATCGGGAATAATAATTCTTTCAAGCTGCAATATTCGGCATCGTGAAGTGGAAGTGAAAAAGAAACTGGAAGAAATAAACCGTCGTGACCAGGAACTTTCTATGAAAGAGCAAATGCTGGCAGTAAAAGAACAGCAGTTGAGTGAGCAACAGAAAATATTAGACAGTACTACCAATATTGTAAATGACAGCATACTTCGGCAACATCTGAAAACGCAAGGATTGTGGCGGGTGGATATGCAATGCACTGAAACGAATTGCGTGGGCTCTGCAGTAGGCGATGTCAAATCAGAACAATGGAATATAAAAGTTGAAAATGACCAGGTGACGATCAACGCACGGAGCAACAGATCGATAGTAAGAATTTATTCGGGCTCTTACGTCGGCAATGTGATCAAATTGACAGCAGGGCAGGATTCAACGGAAGAGAATGCAAAAATATACGTGAGTTTGCAGAAAATCTCAGATAGGGAAATGGGCGGGGAGCGGCAGGTGATCCAGGCAACCGGTTGCCGGATTGTGTATTCATTGAGATTAAAAAAAGAATAGTGGAACTTTATTAATAATGATTCAAAAGGATGTATGATTTTATTAACTGATCTGGACTTTTCGTTGCCACTAAAAAACCCTGTGATTATTTTTTCATTGGTGTTGTTTATCATTTTATTTGCGCCGATTATATTTAAAAAAATAAAAGTTCCCCACATTATCGGGCTTATTCTGGCAGGCGTCATTGTTGGCCCTTATGCTACCAATTTGTTGAGCCGGGACAGCAGTATCGTACTCTTTGGAACGGTAGGACTTTTATACATCATGTTTCTCGCAGGGATAGAAATTGATCTTAAAGAATTTAAAAAAAATAAATTAAAAATTGTAGTCTTTGGCCTCACTACCTTTTTGCTCCCGTTTATTTTCGGCTCGCTTGCGAGTTATTATATTTTAGGCTATGGTAAATTAACTTCTATCCTGGTGGCGGCCATGTTTTCTACTCATACGCTGGTTTCTTATCCTATTGTCAGCAAATTTGGTATTGCGAGCAACAGGGCAGTTGCTTTGTCAGTTGGAGGCACGCTGATCACGGATGTACTGGCATTGTTGATTCTTGCTATTGTTGTAGGGATGACTAAAGGAGAAGTGTCTTCCTCTTTTTGGATTACGCTGGGAGTTTCTTCTGTGATTTTTGGAGTCATTGTATTTTTCGTTTTCCCATTAATTATCCAATGGTTTTTTAAAAAGAACCAGGATAGTGTTTCTCAATATATTTTTGTTTTGGCTATTGTGTTCCTTGCTTCTTTTTTAGCAGAGGCAGCAGGTCTTGAAGCTATCATCGGCGCATTCTTTGCCGGACTGATTCTCAACAACTATGTGCCTCACTCTTCGCCGCTAATGAACAGGATTGACTTTGTCGGGAATGCATTATTTATTCCATTTTTTTTGATAGGAGTAGGAATGTTGGTGAATTTTAATGTGCTTTTTATGGGATGGGGCGCATTAAAGGTGGTGGGTGTCATAGCCGTAGTAGCTATTGGTACCAAATATTTTGCTGCATGGATCACGCAAAAAAGTTTCAGGTTGTCGTCGGATGAAGGCAATATGATTTTTGGATTAAGCACTTCACGTGCTGCTGCCACGTTGGCCATCGTTTTGGTGGGATATAATATTATTATTGGTGAAACCCCTGGTGGCGAGCCGATTCGCTTGCTGGATGAAGATATTTTGAACGGAACGATTTTGTTGATTCTGATAAGTTGCGCTATCAGTTCATTTGTTGTGGAAAAGGCAGCGCACCGGCTGGCATTGAAAGAAGCGGAAGAAGCAGGTGCCGAGGAAAGTGGTGAAAAAATATTGATCTCTTTAAACTCGGCTGATACCGTAGAAGAATTAATAGATTTTGGCTTAATGCTTAAACCTAAAAAAAAGAATATCCCGGTTTATGCGCTAAATATTATTAGTGATGATTCCAATAATGAGACGACCCAGTTCAAAGGGAAAAAAATGATGGACAAAGCCGTCAGGCAAGCGGCTGCCAGTGAAAATGTAATCATTCCATTAACGCGATTTGACATGAACACGAGCAATGGAATAATTTATACTATCAGGGAGCAAAATATTACCGACGTATTGATTGGCATTAACAGTAATCCTAATCAAAAAGATTTTCCCGGGCCCCTAACCGAAAGCATTATTCATAAATCGGGAGAAACTATTTTTTTATATGAAGCTCATCAGCCTTTTAATACACTGAAAAGAATGATAGTGGCCATCACTGGATATGCAGAGCTGGAACCAGGGTTTCAACATTGGCTCAACAGGCTTGGAACCATCGCTAAAGCCGGAGGCTTGCCAATTCATTTTTATGCAAATGACCTTACCATTAATGAACTTAAAAGGATTAATGATCATTCAGAAATACCTGTTGAAGTAAGCTATAAATTATTAAGCGATTGGGAAGATTTTTTGATCATGAGTGGTGAATTAAAGCCCAATGATTTTTTTGTTGTTGTCTCTTCAAGAAAAGGATACATTTCGCATGATGAAATTTTGGAAAAAATACCCTATTACTTATCGAAATATTTTAATCAATATAGTTACCTTATTATTTATCCAAAACAATTGGAAGAAGATAATTTGCAACCTAAGGTACATGATCATTTTTTATTGGATGCCATAGCAGATAAAGTGCAGGTAGTAAACAAAGCAGGAAATTTTCTTTCAAGGATTTTTAAAAATAAAAATCCGCAATGATTTTTATTTTTAATTTTTTTCGCTTTACTTTTGTCCAACTTTAAAAAATAATAAAAGATTTAAAATGAAAGAAGCAAGCGATGAAAAAATGGCTTTAAGAGGTATTTTACTGGTTACTCTTTTTGAAATTTTAGGAATACTGTTTCTTATATCTATCAACCTTTAATTTCTTCCCAACTCTTTTTATCTTTTCCTTTACTTAGATTTAACTGAATATTTTTAGTCTTTTACATTTTTGATGTAAAAGAATCTGGACTATTTTTTGTGTGTCTTTTTCCTGTTATTAAATCATTTCACCAATTAATTCAAAAAAAATGAACACAAACAGGTTAAGCGAAACGCTTTGTAAGGCGCTTAATTCCCAAATGACAAAAGAAGCATACGCATCACAAATTTATTTATCCTATGCTAGCTGGGCCGATTCACAAGGATATGAAGGCGTATCTAATTTTTTATTTCGCCATGCAAATGAGGAGCGCAACCACATGATGAAATTCCTTGAATACATTTTGGAACGTGGCGCTACCGTAAAAATTCAATCTATTCCTGATCCGGGGGCGGATCCGGTTGGTATTTATGATTGTTTTGAAAAAG
>JBDTKU010000085.1:0-11817 GCA_039935135.1 Ginsengibacter sp.
GGTTTCATTCATTCTGTAGCGAATTTGCCTTTAATCATAAGGTAGTACAAAATTTATCAGAAGAACCTGTTGAGGAAGGAGAAGCTTTTATTAACCTGATGGAAGACGACTTGGTTGTTTTGCTGGAGAAGATCCAAAAGACCGACTTAAAAGTTGGGAAAAATATAGGTATTATTTCTTACAATGAAACTCCTTTGAAACGATTTGTTTTGGATGGTATTACCACCATTTCCACTGATTTTAAAAAAATGGGTGAGATGGCGGCAGATTTAGTTTTGAATAACAGCAAAGAACATATTGAGGTTCCTTTTTCCTTGACGCTGAGAAACTCACTTTGATATAATCCAAACTTTAATTTTTTTTGTAAGCTCATTTAGTTGAAGCGAAGAGGGACTGAGAATACTTTAATAAAAAGTTAAAAAAGTACGTTCTTCTTAATCATTTTTCTTCAAAATATGTTTGCACAATTAGCACCTCATGTAATCGTGGAAATTGTTTCAAGTGAAGAAGGATAGCCAATCAAAGATGTGGTCGTCAATGTAAAAAAGCTTTGATCATTCAATGCCGTGCTTTTTGAACAAAGCACCTTCAGGCGGTTTGTAAACTCCTGGTGATTTGCGAAGAAGTTAATTGATTGATACTATTAATTTGTATTTCTATATCCGCCTTTTCTCCCTAAACTTTTGAAGAAGCCACAAACGGACCCCATTGAGCCTCGTGAACCGAATTGGTAATAATTAAATGATCGTGACTGTAAATTCCTGCGCCGGGTACCAGTGCGAGGCTGGTTGGACAGAATTGTCTGCACGAAAAGCTATATTATTATTTTTATCTTTTCCATAATTAAATGGCCGGTTAGTTCGTATTCCAAACTACTAAATCCGGATGGCCGCTTACCTAATTGGAATCCATTTGTTCAGATATAACTGTTAGCTATGATTTCTATAAACTCAAAAAGCTCCATTTTCTTAGCATCTTTTTTATTTAAATAAAACGTGTTTAGATACCAGCCAATGCTGTCGGGTAAATTTTCGCCTCCTCGTGCATGCCTTTTATCCAAATCAGTGATATGATTCGCCATTTCATAAAAAGCAATTTACAATCATGAATAAATAATGTGTTAGAGTAAATATTTCCTCTTTAAAAATTGCTTTCGTCCTTTGCTATCCTGTGATTACCTGTTTATTACTTTTAAAAAAATGAAAAACTCTTAGGCATTTGCAGTGAACAAAGAAATATTGAGGATTCTTATTTTTAAAATACTCTCTTTTGCACAGAACATGTACGCATACCTGTTAGTCTTCTTTTTTTCTGTAATTTAATTTTCAGCAAACCTGTTTATCCAGCAATGAAACCACTTCTGAAGCTTTTTCAAAAACAGAATTTAGCTGGTTCACATTGGAAGGAGGTGCATATAAATTAATTTCTACCTCATCCATCAAAGATGTTAGCATGAGAGAAGTTCCCAGGCTTACATTACAATTATCCAATTCTTCATTCAGTCTTTTTTTGGATAATTCACTGGCAGGCATTTTGAATTTTGCGGCAAGATATTTTTTTAAGGAAGCATCTAAAGTGTGATAAAAGCCTGCGCTGTCCTGTTCTACGAGTTTTTCGTGAGCGGCGATTAAAGGATTTTCGGGAATAATAAAATTCTGCTTTTCTTTTTCGACGGATAAAGTTTTTGCTTCATTTTTCAAGTCGTCCACTTCTATATTTTTTTCTAATTCATCCTTGTTTTTATTTCTTTTCATCAATACAAAAAGAATAGCGAAGACCACCAAACCCACTAAAATTATTCCGATGATTATTTCTGTCCGTGAAGAAATAAAATTGCTGGCATCTGAAGAGTTGGAAGAGTCTGCAAGCGAATTGTGAGGAATGCCCTTACCTTTTGTCACCGACAAGTGTAACGCATGTGTATAAATAGTTTTGTAAGTGGAAGTAGTGGGATCAAAATAGGAAAATTCGAGAGAATCGATCGTGTAATTTCCGGCTTTTGAGACGGTGAAAGGATAAGAAAAGGTTTTACTTCCCTGCATGGGCACCTGCTTCCTGTCAACATTATCTTTCACTTTTGCGTCATATCCGTCGATTCCTTTTGGCCATTTAATGGAAGGCGCATTTATCAATTGGATATTTCCTTTTCCGGTAACAGTAAGTTGCAAGGTGCCCGCATCATCCGTCGTGAATTTGTCTTTTTCCAAAGAAGCCGAAATTGTAAAATTACCCACAGCACCACGAAAATCCTGGGGTTTATTGGTGTCGGGCAAAGGCCTGACTGTAATTTCTTCAGGATCTGATTTTAAAGTAACATTTTTATCAACCAGACCTTCCGGAGGAATGGCATCCTGGCCAAAATTCTGGAACATATCAAAAAATCCACCGTTGTCCCTCTGGTGTATGTATTGTGATTTAACAAAAGTTACTTTATTGGAGGAAGTCATTGAACCAAGAGTAATTTTCCCTGATTGTAAAGGATACAATTCCACCTTACGAATATTATAGACATTATACAAACGACCATTATATTTTTGAATTGTTGAATTGCTGTTTATGTCCAAATCGTTTACAGAAAACCCATTGAAAGAAGGCACATCAGTGATAGTTGTTTCTGAAGGTAACCTTGTAAAAAGCTGGTAAGTTGCTACTATAGGCTCCCCCACGTAACAAGTCTTTTTATTCACATTCAGTTTTATAAATAAATTCTTTGCTGTTTTGTCCGCTACATTTTCATTGGGTTTTAAAATATAATCATCAAATTGATGAGAAACCGGGGCCGATGGAAAATCAAAATTTAAATTGGGAAAAGACGGTAAATTTTGTTGTGGATTATTGGGTTGCGATTGCGCGACAGAGCCTTTCACCACTTGAATGGTAATTGGATTGGTAGTAAGATTTTGCCTGTCAGCAATGGCAGTTGCAGGTCCAATTGTAAATTTACCAATACCTGTTGGAGCCAGTGTATAGCCCAAAGCTACATATCCACTAATCTTTCCATTAATATTGGATTGACTTCTTTCCTGGTTAGGGCCAGAAACAATAGTAAAGTTTTTAAAAGCAGGAGGCGTAATATTATCCACGTTGGTTGCATTCTCTACCTTAAATTTTATATGTAATACATCGTTTTTCCCTATCTTTTTTT
This sequence comes from Ginsengibacter sp., assembly GCA_039935135.1. Taxonomy (GTDB): domain Bacteria; phylum Bacteroidota; class Bacteroidia; order Chitinophagales; family Chitinophagaceae; genus Ginsengibacter. The sequence continues at coordinate 3,146 of JBDTKU010000085.1, forward strand.
GAGGGCAATCTACACTGAATTTTACCTGCGCTTCTGAATTTCTGGCAATAAAAATGGCTGGAAGAAATAAGAAAAAAAAGAAGTTGATTTTAAATGTGGATCGTAAAAAAGGTATCATTTCTTCAGCAAAGATGAGTTACAAAAATACTTGGAATTGAATTTAAAAAAAGGTTAATAGAAGAAACCGATGTTAAAATCTATTAAGGCAAATCTCCTAAAATTGGCCTTATAACAATGTCCTCAACACATGCTTGCGGAGAAAGATTCGAAGCGGCAAAAACCAAATCCGCAATATCATTTACCTCTATTAATCTTTGTGGTTCAAAACCTGCGCCCTCCCAGGAGGAAGTATAAACCGCCCCGGGATAAACCGTCGTGACTTTTATGTGATGAGGTTTCATTTCTTCTCTCAGATTTTTACTAAAACCCATTAAGGCAAATTTGCTAATGCTGTAGGATCCACCGTTGGCATAAGCTGCAAAAGCTGCAATGGAACACATATTAAATATATGGCCTGATTTATTCGTAATCATCTGAGGCAGCAAGGCTCTTGTTAAATGATAAGCGGAATATAAATTAACCTCAATCATTTTTTCAAGATTGCCTTCCGGTTCGTTGTAAACGCTTCCCTGTACGAACAGTCCTGCATTATTTATTAAAACATCAATCTCCATTTTTTTTTCTAAAAGCCAACGGGCAAATTTCAAAACCTCTTCCTTTTTTGAAAGATCTGCACTAAAATATTGAACCAGATTATTGTACTTATTATTTAACTCTTCGGCGGTTTGAGCAAGTTCTTTTTCGGTTCTTGAACAGATGAAAATATGGTTGGATGCAGCCGCGAATTTTTCAGCCATCGCTTTTCCCATACCTTTGCTGCCGCCGGTGATTACAATATTCATAGTATTAATTCGTTCTATATCCGGACAAATCTAAAGAATCTTACGACGACATTTTAAAATTTAGATTAATTGAAATACAAACATATCTTTTTCGATCTTGATCATACTCTTTGGGATTTTGATGCCAATGCGGAGGAATCATTGTCAGAGTTATACGGTTTTTTTAACCTGGAATCAAAGGCTATCGGATCTTTCAACCAGTTTTATGGTATTTATCTCAATCACAATAAAATACTTTGGAGCAGGTACGAAAAGGGATATATTTCGGTAGATGAACTGAAATGGAGAAGGATGTGGCGCACGCTGCTTGATTTTCATATCGCTGATGAAAAGCTTGCGAAGGATATGAGCGAGTTTTTCCTTGAAAGCCTTCCTACTAAAAATCGTGTTTTTGATTACACGTACGAAATCCTTGAATATCTCACCGAAAGACAATATTCGCTTCATCTTATTACCAATGGGTTTGAAAAAACGCAGCGGTTAAAATTAAGAAGTTCCCATCTCTTAAAATATTTCACTCACATCATCACTTCAGAATGTTCAAATTCTGTGAAGCCGAAAAAAGAAATTTTTGAGTTTGCTTTGAACAAAGCAAAATGTAATAATGAAGATGGTATTATGATAGGAGACAATCCCGAAGCTGATATTATGGGAGCAATGAATGTAGGAATGGATGCTGTTTTTGTAAATCATACCAACTTGAAATGTTGCACCAATCCTACCTACACCATCCGGAATTTAAAGGAACTGGAAAGTATTCTGTAAAAAATTATTTATTCCCCATCATTTTTTTATTAAAATCTTTTGAATTTCCTTTTGGGATAGAAAGAGAATTCCATTTTTTGTCTAAGCACATTTTGCCGATATAAACAATTTGCCCGACATGGTTTGAATAATGCGCCAGTTGCCTGTTGATTGCATCGCCTACGTTGTGAGGTTCCTTTCTTATATAAATTGTTTTGGAAAGATCTTCCTCTTTTAAAGAGTTCAAAGTATTAAGAACACAATCCCAACCGGCATTCCATTTTTGAACCAGCGCATCTTTTGTTTTAATAACATCTTCAAATTCATTATCGCGGTCACGCCACGGTTTTTCTCCATCTTCAGTAAGAAAATTGGTCCACCTCGAAAGCATATTTCCCCACAAGTGCTGAACAATAATTCCAATGCTATTGCTGTTTTCGTTGAATTGCCACAATAAATTCTCCTCGCTCAGTTGCGCAATGGTCTTGTCGCCAAGCAACTTCTGCTGATTGAAATATTTTTTTACACTTTCAAGGTAATTGAATGGCATACTTTAATTTTAGCTAAAATAAAAATATAGCAAATTTGTTGGTTTACTGATGAGTTATCACTCTTCTTCTTCGCTCACCCGCGCGCTCCGGTTGAAGCTTTCTGAAAGAGAAATAAGTGTTTCCGTTCGTTCAATTCCTTTTATTTTTTGCAAATTATCATGCAGTACTTTACGAAGCTGGCTGATATCTTTGCAAACAATTTCAATATACATGCTATAATTTCCGGTGGTATAATTTAACCTGATGATCTCCGGAATTTTTTCCAACTCACTGGCTACGGAATCATACAGGGAGCTTTTTTCAAGAAAAATTCCGACAAAGGCTGTAATATCATATCCAAGGAGGCCGAGATTCACTTTTAATTTTTTACCTTTAACAATGCCGAGTTCTTCAAGCTTTTTTATTCGAACGTGAATAGTGCCGCCACTTACAAAAAGTTTTTTACCTAATTCAGCGTAAGGCATCTCGGCATTTTCAAGCATTTCCTGCATTATTTTTAAATCCAGTTTGTCAATATTAAATTTGGCAGCCATAAATTGATTTTTTATTTAGAAATGTACTACGAAAATAGTATATTATTTGAATAATTTCTATATTTATTTAATTTTACTTAAAAAATTTTTCTATTTAGTCTGCTATTGTTAGATTTGCGTCAGATTAGTTCTTAAAAATTGTGGGGTGATGAAATTTTTGGCAGACATGCCCTCTTGTCTCGGGGGTGAGGATCACAGGATAAACTTAGCATAGAGCCGCTCCGACTAAAATCGGAACGACCAGGGTCGACCACTCAACTTTGTGCTTTTGCTAACTGCCTCGTGAAGGTTCGAGCCCTTCCCCTACAGCTTTGTAAAAACCTTTGCGAGAAATTGCAAAGGTTTTTTTGTTGCCATAAAAGAAATAATTCTGTAAAAAAGAGGATAGGAAAGTAACTTGCAAATCTTTTTACCATTGTAACACTCAAAATAGTCTTTGAACTATTTTTCGTTAACATTGGTATTATTTCTGATCCACAAATTCGATAATGTTCAGCATAATTACCGGTAGTATTATTTTGAGTCTCTTGCACGCCACGATCCCCAATCACTGGTTGCCGGTTATTGCAATTGGAAGAAAAGAAAAATGGACAATTGGGGAGGTGACCCAGGTAACTTTTATTGCCGCAATAGCGCATGGATTAAGTACCATTATTATTGGTTTCGCATTGGGATTTATTGGCGCTCAAATGGCAGCTCAAATCGAGAATTTTAGTCATTATATCGCCCCTCTGATCCTGATTTCGTTAGGCATCTTATTCATCTATCGTCATCATAATCACAAACATTTTCACCTAAATGATACCATCAAAAAGAAGCAATCAAAAAAGACTATTATTATTGCTTTGGTGCTGGCTATGTTTTTGTCTCCGTGCATGGAAATTGAGGCGTATTTCTTATTGGCCGGAAGCCAGGCGCCCTGGCTCATCTGGTTTATAGCTGCTTTGTACCTAATCATTACAACAGGTGGTATGGTTTTGCTGGTCAGGTTTGCTTACAAGGGAGTTTTAAAATTAAACTGGCATAAGCTGGAGCACAATGCCGGAATCGTAACGGGGATAACTTTGGTAGCCACAGGAATACTCGCCTTCTTTATCCAATAAAAAGCAAAACCGACATTTCAAGGTTCCTGATTCTTTGCGTTTTTCTGATTACCACTTATGTTTGCATCTATTTTGAAAAAATGAAAGTAACAGAACATATAAAAAAATCAAAAGGAACCACGATTTCTTTTGAAATTCTTCCCCCCTTAAAAGGCCGAACGATTGAATCGATTTACAATCATTTGGATCCATTGATGGAATTTGACCCCGCATTTATCAATGTAACCTATCACCGGAGTGAACAGGTTTTTAAAAAGAAGCCTGACGGAACTTTTGAGAAAATAGAAATCCGCAAACGTCCAGGAACAGTAGGCATTTGCGCTGCTATAATGAACCATTATAAAATAGATGCAGTTCCTCATCTGATTTGCGGCGGATTTAATCTCCAGGAAACTGAGAATGCTTTGATCGATCTGGCGTTTTTAGGAATTGATAATATTTTATTGCTCCGGGGCGACGCACCAAGAAATGAAGCGGTATTTGAACCGGAGGAACACGGCCATGCGTATGCGATAGATCTTATAAAACAAGCGGTGAACCTGAACCATGGAATTTATTTGGAGGATGACATACGGGATGGAAATAAAACCAATTTTTGTATCGGCATTGCGGGTTATCCTGAAAAACATTTTGAAGCGCCAAACCTTCAAAGTGATCTCAGCTATTTAAAGATGAAAGTAGAAGCAGGCGCTGATTATGTCACTACCCAGATGTTTTTTGATAATAAGAAATATTTTGAATTCGTGAATAATTGCCGGGAAATGGGAATCCAGATTCCGATCATCCCGGGATTAAAGCCTATTACTTCAAAAAGACAACTGACTGTTTTGCCCAGGACTTTTCATGTTGATATTCCGACGGAACTCAGCAATGAGATCATGAAATGCAAAACCGATGCAGATGTAGAAATTGTAGGAACAGAATGGTTGCTGCAGCAGTCCTTAGAACTTAAAAAAGCCGGTGTTCCTGTGTTGCATTACTATACATTAGGCAAACCAAATGTAGTGGTGAATGTGGCAAAGCAAATTGTTTAATAAAAATAAAATTCATTATTAAAAAAGACCGGAATTGTTACCGGTCTTTTTTAATTTCAATAGCTTCTTTAAATATTATTTTCTGTGAAGAGGAATGCCTGCCGAAATGCTTAAAGTCCTATATTTATTTTTATCATTGCTACTGTTGTCAGTTTGTTTGGAATTGATCTTCGCAAATCCTAATCCATAATTCACTTTTAAAATCACACTGTGTAAATCGAATCCTGCTCCTACGTTCACTCCATAATCAAATCTTTTTAATTTATCATAACTGGCGTCTTCCTGCCCGTTTGTAGAAGGATCATCATTGTTGAATTTAATATCGTTTGTTGAATTGGAAACGCTTCCTAAAGTTTTTATTTCAACTTTAGATTTTCCACCAATACCCATGGCAACATAGGGGCCTGCGTTAAAAAATATGTTGGTATTGCTTTGAAGTGGTAATCTAACCACAAGATTTACCGGCAATTCCAGGTATAAAGGATTAAACTTTGCTTTCACATAATTATCATCAGTTGATGAAGTGATGTAAGTGTCTGCTTTGGCACCTTTACCTTGCAGCAACAAACCCGCCTCAAGAGCGATAGGCTCTGTTGCATTGGACCTGGCCATAATGCCAGCGTTAAAAGTGGTAAGCATATTATTTTTTTGAGTAGCTCCGGAATTTGAAGTGGAAATGTTGGCGAGATTTACTCCGCCCTGTATATAAACCTGTGATTTAGCCGTGGTAAATATTCCAATACCTAAGGCGATTGTTAATAATTTCTTCATTACTTTAGTTTTTAGTTTTAATGAGTTACGAATCTTTTGACAAACTTTTCCAAAAAGTCTGCCACTGAGTGCAAAAGAAATAAGTAATTTGGTAAAAATTTGCTAAAAGCAATAATTAGAAGAAAATTTTTTCAGGGAAAAATCACTTTTTATTCAAGAGAGATTGAAGAACTTTTTCATTGACCTTCACAGGATACTTCTTTTTTAATTGGGTAATCCATTTTTTTTCAAGGTAATTTTGATAATCGTTTATTACGAGGCCCCTGGCATCTTGAAAGCTTCGTTGTTGACCATGGGGATATAATTTTATAACTTTTGCAAATACTGCTGTTCCATCATTTTTATTGATTACAGGTAGCGTAATCAGGCCATCAGAAAAGGCAGTCCTGCCGATCACGGGAATTTGCCCTAACTCAAACCTGCCTGAATCTGCCTGTATAGAAAATAGATTTTCATTCATTATTTCTCTCCAGTTCTTTCCTTTTTTCAATTCAGCAATGGAGTTCTTTGCTACCAGCGCATTGGGGCATGAAAAGATCACGGCTTCGGCACTGGCTTCCCACAAATATTTTTGTTGGTGTTGATCATAAAATTGTTCCAATCCTACCGTATCAGTAGCAGCCTTTCCCCACACCTTCCTTTGCATTATTTCAAAAAGCAGGTTGCCTTCTTTAAATTCATCAATCTGTGCTTTGAATGCAGGATCATATTTTTCGAGCATTGAAGCATAATTGTCAATTGAAAATTCATTTACAAATACAGGAAATAATTCCTGGTAAACTTTTACAGGATTTTCTTCCCAATTGATATTTGAATGGCGCAAATAAAGAATCCATTCACTTACCCTCACTTTTTGATGGTTGTTGAACGTAAAAAGAACGGTAGATTGATTTACATTTCCTACAGTGATATCTTTGTTTTTCATCAAAGCACTGTCTGTCAATTTCCACAAATTTTCTTTGTTTACCTCTTGTTTTTTCAAACCGACTACAGGAATTATTTCATGTATGAATTTTTCCCTGGCAATTTTATTTCTACTGTCCTTCAAAACCTGCTGTTTCAAATTATACATGTAAGCTTCATCTTCTTTGGAAGTGGAAACCGGTGATGCTGAAATCCTTTTTATAATGTGAAATCCAAATTTTGTTCCAAATGGTTTAGAAATTTCCCCATCTTTTTTGAGAGAAAAGGCATTGTCTTCAAAAGCAGAATCATATTTTGCAGTTCCAAATTCAGGCATCAAACCTCCATTCATAAAAGTATTTCTGTCGTCGCTATATTCCTTTGCAAGATTTTCAAAATTGGCCCCTTGCTGAAGGGCACTATAAACAGAATCAGCCAGTTTTTTAGTAGCTTCCATTTGGAGCTCATTTCCCCCGGGGACGGCAAATAAAATCTGGGCAACGGTGATTTTGCCTACTGCATTTCTTTCACCCGCATTTTTAAAAATAAACCATCCATTTTTTGCAGGATAGGGTTTGCTTAGCTGCCCTGGTTTTAAACCATAAACGATATTTTCGAACTGGTAGGGTAAAATAAAAACAGTAATGTATCCCAGGTCTTCTTTTTGCACCTGGAGCAGGTTGGAGGCATTAAATTTAGCAATCAATTCTTCTTCATTTTTCCCATTTTTCAATTGGGCGGATAATTCTTCTATCTTTATTAAGGCCTTAGCTGAGTCCTTCTCGTTCGTAGTATTTATAAAATAATACACACTATGAATATCCTTTTGGCTTCTCTCAAAAGCTTCATTTTCCAGTTTATTTATTTCCTTTTCATCAGTGAGATAATTATCTTTTATTTGATTGCGAAAATTTTGAAGGTCAGCAATTAAAGAAGGCAATGTATCAAGCTGCATTTCTTTAGCAGCCTGAACCTTCAATTTAAAATTTACATAAAGATCAAAATAGTCACGAAGAGACTGTGAATGGTCAATAGTATCGGTTTTATTTTTATTAAAGGCGTTTAAAAATTCCGCTGCACTTACCTGGTGGGATCCATAGGTAAAAAGTGTTTGAGAAAAGGAGAAAAGCGCAAGGAACGAACAAAGGCAGACGAGGACCAGTTTTTTCATAAATGTATTTTAGCGAAATTTATTCGTTTACTGCATGGGCCAGACCAATACTGACAACTATTTATCGGATTTTGCAGTTTGATTTTTTATTTTTACATCCAGTAAATCATCCAATTGTTCCATCGTTAATTTTTTTGCTATAATCTTTTTGTCTTTATCTAATAAATATAAAGTTGGCGTTTGGGTTACATCGTACAACTGTTTGTAGGAAGGTTGTTTCGATTGTGCCACCATTTTTCTTTGAGCTTCGGTTTCATAAACATTGATCCAGTTTCCCAGGTTTTTATCCTTAATAAACTTTTTCCACAAGTCGAAATCCTTTGGCTCGGTAAGAACACCATACATTTTCACTCCTTCATTTTTCCATTTGGCATTATAAATTGAATCGAATCTTGGAACCTCATGCTGGCAATGGCCACATGTAGGATCCCAAAAACAAATAACGATATAGTTGGCTTTTATATTGTATAATGGCTTATCTACTCCATTTGAGTCCACCATTTGGAGGTTGGCTGCCTGCTCGCCTATCAGATTTGACATAAGCATATAAGCGCGGTCTGAAATTGTTTTTATTTGCTTTTCGTTCAGCCAGGTAGATACTCCTTTGGAATGATATTTATCAAATAAGTGAACAAAAACTGCGTCCTGTCCCATGTATTTCGGATAAATATATTCATCAGTTAGCCAGTTTAATAAAAACTTATACATCTCCGGCGACGACCTTGCAAGAAGCAATAAATAATCCGACTCTTTGATAATGGAATCAGGTGCCTGCGGAATTACATTTTCAAAATACTGCTGCAACTTTGGCAAAAAGAAAGGAGTACGGATAATACGGTCATCCATAAACGTAATTCCATCCCAATAATGCTTTTTGTAATATTGATAATTAGCCAGCGAATCCTCACGGGTGACAGGATGGGAATTGGAAACCGGCACAGGCTTCATACTTGAGAATAA
>JBDTKU010000086.1:0-5847 GCA_039935135.1 Ginsengibacter sp.
GCTATCAAACCGATGGAAGCAAAAAAAAGCATCACTTATAGTGAATTAAAATCATTGATTTTAGAACGTACAAAAGATTGGTACAGCCCGGATGATCCGGATGAAAATAAGGAGGCGCAGCAGCAAAAAGCGAGGTTTATCTGGGAAACGTTGTTGTAATACAATTAATGAATTTGTCCGTGTTTTCTTTCAAGAAGCAAATAAAAAATTGAATTATTTGCCTGTCTTTGCCGGTAGGCAGGTTGGTTTACTGGGAATAAAAACATTTATAGAATTAGGTGGTTTAATCGCAAATCCTTTAAAGAAACTATGTAAGAAGAATGTATGACTGTTGTTTTAATTTGCCACTTGCTTTAGCAAGGGGTTCATAAAATGAGATGTAAGGCTTTAGCCAAACCTTTTTTGGAATTTTGGCTAGAGCCGATTGAGTTTTTTTAATTTATCCACAGGTTAAAACCTGTGGCAAACCAAAGTAGCAGTTTCATTGCGACTGTTCTACCTAATTCTTAACATTTAATCATTCAGACCTTTTCCATCCATAATAGCCTTTGCATATTTTTCGATTCTATCTATACGTGTCTTTGATTGTTTGGGTGCGGAAAAATAAAGAAGGTATCCTCTTTGCCGTCCTGGTGTAAGCGCTTTAAAAGCTTTTTTCAATTCGGGGTTTTCATCTAATTCTTTTTGAAACTCTTCAGGCATATTGAATTCCTCTGTTTTTTTCAAAGGCACCTTCAATCCGGCTTTTTCCACTTCGATAGCTTCATAGATATAAGTCTTTAAGACCTTTTTATTTTTGACAATTTCAGAAACCGATGTAAACCTTGCCTGGCGCGCTCCCTGAACGTTTTTAGTTTGTTGTATTAAAATACGATCCGTATCCTTTAGCAAAGCTCCTTTAAAAAACAACAAAGCGCAGTAATCTTTAAATCCGTGAATTAAAACAATATTGCTGCCCCCAAAAGTGTAGCAGGGATTTCCCCATTTTAGTTCCTCACTTATGCCGCAATCGAGAACAATCGTTCTTAATATTTCATATTCTTTTTGCCATTTTGAATCTTTTTCAAAATAAAAATCAACCTTTGTATTCATTTCATTTTTTATCATAAAATACTATTTTATCAAACCCTTAGAGCGCCGCGAAATCCGCGGGCTGCATAGTAAGAATCGGCGCCGTTGTGATACGTAAAAACATGATCATAGCGGCGGTCGCAAAAGATTGCGCCGCCATGCTTTCTGATAGCATCAGGTGTTTGAATCCAGCTTGATGTTTTTGTATCAAAGTTACCAAGCATCTGCAACTCCCGGTATTGTTGCTCATCCAGAAGTTCAATGCCCATTTCCGAAGCCAAATTTATAGCGCTATCTGCAGGTTTATGCTCTTTTCGTTTTTCCAGCGCCTCAGGGTCATAGCAAAGGCTTCTTCTGCTCTTGGGGCTTTCCGGCGAACAATCATAAAAAATATATTCACCTGTTTTTTTATCAAAGCCAACCACATCAGGCTCGCCATCAGTTTTTTCCATCTAATTGAGTGACCATAATTTTCCAGGATTAGATTCCACCTTTGCTTTTACTTTTTCCCAATTAATATTTTTATGACGTTTCAGATTTTTCGCAAAACGGGCTCTTAAGATCGTAATCAATTCTTCACTTTGTTTGGTTGGCAATTCCTTTTTCATTTCATCTGTCTATTGAGTAATTGAAATTATTTTTGTGTCGCACGGGCCTGAAATGCCCTGACCATTCAAGTGGCTATTTTTGTTCCATTTATCTTTTTAATTTTCTCCCTCTCCCCCACTATCCAGATAATATCGCCCCATTCAAATTGGGTATCCGAATCCGGATTCAAAATGCGTTCTTCATTTCGCTGAATGCCAACCACCAGTCCATTCGTGCGTTCGCGAATGCGAGACTCACGAATGGTAAGGCCTTTCAGGCGGTTGTTCTCATCCACCACCATTTTTTGCAAAATAATATCTTCCGTTCCTTTTTCATTTATTTCTACACTTCCCGCTTCTTCAAAAACAGGCTTGAATTTTTGCATTTGTTCGTCCGTGGCAATGATTCCAACATCATCAAAAGGCAACAAACGGTTGTAACGATTGGGAGCATAAATTAAATTGTCTCCCCGTTTTATGTAAGCAATATTAATCCCATAATCTTCCCGCCATGCAAGCTCCGCAAGCGTTTTTCCGATGTAATCCGCGTGAGGGTTTACTTCAAGACCGATCATGTGCGCATCCCACGGCGAAAGATCTGACTGTGGACGTAACCGGCTCCTGGCTACTTCTTCTTCATTGTATTTTTGTTGTTCTAATAATTGTCTTTCGTTCAGGTTACTTAAAAATCTGACTTCCAGCCGATGATAGAAATGCTGTATTTTGTTAGAGAATAAGATTAAAACGATAACGATCAGCGGCACTGCCACCACAATGGCAATCGTAGTAGTAAACAACCTGTCAACCCAAAATCCAATCAGCAAAACTCCCGCTACCATTCTCGAAATTTCAAGAATCAGCAAGGGCCCGCGACTGTATTTCTTTTGCAGCCACAGCTCCTTGTAAGCAGATTTATCAGGCTTTTTAGCCATCAGCGCCCAAAGGAATGGAGCGGCCACACCCAACGTTGCTACCAGCGCAATTACGCTCCGCATAAGATTGTTATCAATATTTTTATTTAGGAAAGGAATAAAGAATTTAACAGTGATCAGCATGAGCGCCAATAAAATAATCCCATTGGTGACGATGATTTTCACATAAGACATCATCACTGTTTTCCACCTGCTTTCCGCCTGGATATTCTGAGCGCTGGAGGAATAACTGTTTAATCCGCTAAGCCATTTTGCAGGCATTATCTTTTCTACAAACAGGAAAAGCGGTCCCGAAAATTTTATCATGTAGGGGGTGGTAAAAGTAGTGATGGCAGAAGCGCCAACCGCTACGGGGAATAAAAAGTTACTGGTGACTCCCAGCGTGAGCCCGAGGGTAGCCACAATAAAAGTAAACTCCCCCACTTGTGAAATACTCATTCCTACTTGTATGGATTGTTTCAGTGGCTGCCCCGACAGTAAAGATCCTAACACCGTGCTGAAAAATTTTCCAAAAATAGTAAGCAACGTCACCCACAAGACCGGCCACCTGTAGGCGATTATGGCCTGCGGATCTATCAGCATGCCGACTGACACAAAAAATATAGCTCCAAATAAATCCTTCACAGGTTTTAATATCCGCTCTATTTTTTCAGCCCTGGTGGTTTCTGCCAGGATTGAACCCATAATAAAAGCGCCCAGTTCTGCTGAAAAACCAGCCTGTGTGGCCACCACCACCATGCCAAGACAAAGCCCCAGCGAAAGGATTAACAACGTTTCTTCATCCAATAAATTTTTAGCCCTTCGCAAGAGGCTTGGTATTAGGAAGATGCCGGTGATAAACCAAAGGATTAAGAAAAAAATCAGTTTGACAAGGGTAAAAAACATTTCTGAACCCTGGAATTGCTGCGACACTGCTAAGGTTGAAAGCAACACCATCAGCAAAACCACCACAATATCCTGCACCACCAATACACCGAAAACCACCCTCACGTATTGTTGCGTTTTTATTTTTAATTCTTCAAAAGCTTTTATAGTAATTGTCGTAGAAGAACTGGCAAGCATTCCACCGAGAAAGAGGCTGTCCATACGGCCCCAGCCCATCCATCTTCCCAAATAGAATCCGGCGATCATGATAAAAATAATTTCAACCAAAGCCGTAATGGAAGCGGCGCCACCCACTCGAATTAATTTTTTAAAACTAAACTCAAGCCCCAGGCTAAATAGCAGGAAGATAACACCCATTTCCGCGAGGGTTTCAATATTTTGAGTATCCGCAACCGTTGGCGTAAGAGAAAGATGAGGACTTATCAAAAAACCAGCAATAATATAACCCAGCACCAACGGCTGTTTCAGCCTCCGGAACACAAGGGAGGTTATTGCTGCCGCAATCAGTATCAACGCAAGATCTACAATTAACCCAGGTAAGTGCCCCATACAAATTTTTTGAAAGTGATTCTTGTTTAAGATAAACTTAGCCTGCGAATTTTCAAAAAAAATATTTTCAAGTCTATCAAACCAAATGAAAATTTATTCCATTCATTGGCTACCAATACAGTAAACGAACAAATTTCAAGGATTTTTATTTTATTGGAAAAGCAAAAGTGAAATCTGATTACAATAATCAGTTTATTTTTCTTTCATTCTTTCCAGGTTCTAAACCCTGTTCATTGTGTTCGATTGATATTCTTTTTTAAAATTTAGCCGAATCCCGTATCTTTTGCTTTCATTTTTTTATCCAAAATTTTAAATACATGCCACAACAAAGAAAGTTCACTTTACAGGAATCAGATATTCCGACGCATTGGTACAATATTATGGCCGACATGCCTAATAAACCTTTGCCACCACTGCATCCGGGCACAAAGCAGCCTGTGGGGCCGGAAGATTTAGCACCGCTATTTCCAATGGAATTAATAAAGCAGGAAGTGAGTACTGAAAAATGGATAGAGATCCCTGAAGAGGTAAGAAGATTGTATTCCATCTGGCGTCCTACTCCTTTGTTCAGGGCCATCGAACTGGAAAAAGCTCTGGGAACAAAATCGAAAATTTATTATAAATATGAAGGCGTGAGTCCTGCCGGTTCGCATAAACCCAATACGGCTATTCCTCAAGTTTATTATAACATGAAGGAAGGAACAAAAAAGATTTCAACAGAAACGGGTGCGGGCCAATGGGGAAGCGCTTTAAGCTTTGCCTGCAAGTTGTTCAACATAGAATGCGAAGTGTTTATGGTGAAGGTGAGCTATGACGGAAAACCGTATCGCAAAATAATGATGAATACCTGGGGCGCTAAAGTTCATGCTTCGCCCAGCAATTTGACGAATGCAGGAAGGAGTATTTTAGAAAAAGATCCAAATTCTCCGGGGAGTTTGGGAATTGCAATCTCTGAGGCTGTAGAAGTAGCAGCAACCAATGATGACACTAAATATTCCCTGGGCAGCGTATTGAATCATGTATTGATGCATCAAACCATCATTGGACAAGAGGCTATAAAACAAATGGAAATAGCAGGTGATTATCCCGACATCATAATAGCGCCTTTTGGTGGAGGATCTAATTTTGCAGGCATTGCATTTCCATTTCTTCAAAGCAAATTAACGGGTGGAAAAGATATCAGAGCCATTGCTGTAGAGCCCACATCATGTCCTAAACTAACACGCGGTTCTTTCCGATACGATTTTGGAGATACTGTAGGAATGACGCCATTAATTCCTATGTACACACTGGGTCATAATTTCATTCCATCGCCCATTCATGCGGGCGGGTTGCGCTACCATGGTGCAGGAGCCATTGTAAGCCAATTATTAAAAGATGGAATTATTGAAGCCGATGCCATCAACCAGACAGAATGTTTTGATGCAGGATTATTATTTGCACAGACAGAAGGAATCATAGCCGCACCTGAAGCCACCCATGCGGTTGCCGAAGCTATGAGACAGGCAAAGCAAGCCGATGAAGAAGGCGTTTCTAAAACCATCTTATTCAATTTGTGTGGACATGGACATTTTGATTTGAGTGCTTACGAACAATATCTCGATGGCAAACTGGTGAATTTCGAAGTGTCGCAGGAAGAAATTAATAAATCTTTGGCAGAGTTGGATACGCCGGTAATTTAAGAATTGATTGTTTAAAAAAAGCTGCCTCCAAATTATTTTTGGGGCAGCTTTTAAATTTTACGCCAAATCGCGTAGAGAAGTTTATAAAAATAAGAATCTTCTCCTTTTGTTTGTCCACTGGAAAATAAAATTGATTTACTT
>JBDTKU010000087.1:0-12674 GCA_039935135.1 Ginsengibacter sp.
AATCTCTTTTTCATTTTTATTTAAATTTTAAAAGCAGATTTATTCTCTCGTAACCATATTTATTTTCTGTGGAAAAATTAAAAGTTCCTGTTTCCTGGATAATACTGAAGTAGAAAAATACGATGAATTTAATTATTTTACCGAAATAACAGTAGGCTCCACTACCGTGTTCAAATAGATAATAATTATTTTTGAAACAATACTTCGATCCCGTTACAGTAAAACAACAAAAAGAGGGCTTTCTTATTCTTAAAAATTTAATAGAGAATTTGATGAAAAAGTTTGTGCTGAAGTAATTAATATAATTTTAGTACACTTGCTGAATATAAATCCATTCATTTTTAAATGAGGAATATGAAACTAAACGAACTTTTTGATCTTTCAGGAAAAACGGCATTGGTAACAGGATGTTCACGCGGCATTGGAGAAGCAATGGCCATTGGGCTTGCAGAGGCCGGAGCTAATATAGTTGGCGTATCAGGGACTTTGAAATCCGGTAGCGACGCAGAAATTGCCATAAAAAAATTGAACAGGGAATTTACGCCCTATGCCATTGACCTTGGTAACAGAAAAGAACTATATGCTTCTGTTGAAAAAATAAAATTGGCTCACCCGGTTATTGACATTCTCATTAATAATGCAGGAATTATAAAAAGAGCTCCGGCGGCAGAGCATTCCGATGAACAATGGGATTCTGTGTTAGAAGTAAACCTGGATGCTGCGTTTATCCTTGCCCGTGAGTTTGGAAAAGAAATGATAAACAGGGGAAGTGGAAAAATTATTTTTACCTGTTCGCTGCTTTCTTTCCAGGGAGGCATCAACGTGCCGGGATATGCTGCCAGCAAGGGAGCTGTTGCAAGCCTCGTAAAAGCCCTCGCAAATGAATGGTCTTCCAAAGGCGTGAATGTAAATGGCATCGCGCCCGGCTATATTGCCACAGATAACACACAAACATTGAGAGCAGATGAAGACAGAAGTAAATCCATTTTAGATAGAATTCCCGCTGGAAGATGGGGAGTTCCAGAAGATTTTATTGGCCCCACTGTTTTTTTAAGTTCGGCCGCGTCCAATTATGTGGATGGAGAAATATTGACTGTGGATGGAGGCTGGATGGGAAGGTAAGTGTTTATTGTTTGGCAGGATTAGAAGTTTAGGACGTTTAGATGGTTTAATGGTTGGATTGCTTAAGCAAATTTTTTTTAAAATTAATTTACAAATATGAAGAAGATTTTCCTTTGGTTTACACTTCTAATGGTTGTTGCAGTTACCCAGGCGCAAACGAGCACCTCGAAAAATATGATGCGTCATTTAATCAAAGAAAATTTTGCATTAGCGGATACGCAATACCGTTATATGATGAGTTTAACGCCTCCGGGGAGGTTACCACAATCGTACGAAGAAAAAAATAACAACTTTATTTCCAAAGATATTGGATGGTGGTGTTCAGGATTCTATCCGGGCTCGCTCTGGTATATTTATGAACAAACAAAAGATGAGGTGATTAAAAAAGAAGCTGAAAGGTCTATGGCTTTGCTGGAGGCTAATCAAACTAACACAGGTACTCACGATTTGGGATTTATGATGTATTGCAGCTATGGCAATGCTTATCGCCTGACCAAAAATGAAAAATACAAAGAAATTATTTTTCGTTCGGCTCAATCATTATCTACCAGGTACTGGCCTTCGATAAAGTCAATACAAAGTTGGAACAGCAATAAATATTTTAAATGCCCAGTGATTATTGACAATATGATGAATCTTGAAATGCTTGACTGGGTGAGCGATAATGGAGGTGATAAAAAGTATAAAGAAATTGCCATCAATCATTCCAACACCACCATGAAAAATCATTATCGTCCAGATTATAGTTCTTTTCATGTAGTGGATTATGATTTGCAAACCGGGAAAGTTATACGTAAAGCCACCTGGCAGGGAGCGGCTGATTGTTCTTCCTGGTCCAGAGGCCAGTCATGGGGTTTATATGGCTACGCGCTGATGTACCGTTTTACAAAAGATAAAAAGTATCTGGATTTCGCGCGACATATTGCTCACTTCATTTTGAATAACCCTAATCTTCCAAAAGATAAAATTCCTTTTTGGGATTATGATGCGCCACAAATTCCTTACACAGAAAGAGACGCATCTGCGGCAGCCATCATGGCATCTGCATTGCTGGAATTAGGTCAATATACTACAGGCAGTGAGAAGCAGGAATTTATTTCCAACGCAGAAAAAATATTGGAATCATTATCAACTGAAAATTACAGAGCGAAAGCCGGACAGAATGGAGGTTTTTTATTGATGCACAGTACTGGAGCCAAACCCCTTAATTCTGAAGTGGATGTTCCTCTTATTTACGCGGATTATTATTTTTTAGAAGCATTGAAAAGATATAAGGATTGGTATTTGTGAAGAAGACCAAAGGCTGAATGCTGAAAGCTGATAAAACCAGTAAACAAAGGAATAAAAAAGATTCGCATTTGATCGTCCAGCCCAGAAGGGGCATAATAGGCTAACATGAGTGAAGCCCGATAAAACATGAAGAGATGATCAGACAGTAAACAAATAAATAAACATGATTTCTATTTTTTCGACGACAGCCCTGGGGGCGTAGCCCATTGAAAAAAAAACGTTCATAAATCACTTAAATGAAAAAAATACTATTCTTAGGTTTATCGGTTTTTATTTTTACAACCACCTTTTCACAAATCAATCCGAAAAGTAATAATGCAGGCACACAGGAAAGAGATTACCTCGTAAAAACTTTAGTGAAAATTTCCGATCCTGTTTTAACTGCGTTAAGTAAAAATGAATTAAAGAAAACTATGCCGGTAGAATCTTCTGGTGAACATAGGGAAAGATATACTCATTTGGAAGCCTTTGGCCGCCTGCTTTCCGGAATAGCCCCTTGGTTTGAATTAGGCCCGGATAATACACCTGAAGGAAAATTGAGAAAAAAATATATTGATTTGGTGCGCATAGGTTTGCATAATGCGACCGATTCTACAGGTCCGGATTATATGAATTTTAATTGCTGTGGACAGCCGGTTGTAGATGCTGCCTTCTTAGCCGAGGGATTGCTACGCGCACCTCGTCAACTATGGGATCCGCTAGATAAAACAACGAAAGATAACATTATTGCTGCACTAAAAAAATCCGGTGAGATAACTCATTATCAAAATAATTGGGTAATGTTTAGTGCAACCATCGAAGCCGCACTATATAAATTCGATGGTTCTTTTCATCGTGAAGAAACGATTGGGTATATTGATCAATGCCTAAGCTATTACAAAGGCGATGGTACTTATGGTGACGGGGAAAATTTTCATTGGGATTATTATAACAGCTTTGTAATGCAACCCATGTTGATAGATGTTTTAAAAACGATTACAGAAGAAGACAGTATTCACAACGTTGCCGACCAATCATTGCAAAGCAAATATGAACTCGTGCTGAAACGTGCGCAGCGATATGCTGAGGTTCAGGAAATGCTTATCTCGCCAATTGGCACTTACCCGGTAATAGGGCGCTCTTCTGCCTATCGTTTTGGTGCGTTCCAGGTTTTGTCGCAAATCGCTTTGTTGCAAGAACTGCCTTCGCGCCTAAATCCTCAGCAAGTGCGTGCAGCGCTTTATACGCTTATTAAAAAACAGGTAGAAGCACCGAACACTTTTGATAAAAATGGTTGGTTGCAAATTGGCGTTTATGGCCATCAGCCTATGATGGGAGAGGGTTATATTTCAACAGGAAGTTTGTATTTGTGTTCGGAAGCTTTCTTAATGTTGGGATTGGCTCCAACCAATCAATTTTGGCAGGGAAAAGACGAAAACTGGACTTCTAAAAAGATTTGGAGCGGACAAAACACAACACACGACCATGCAGTGGATTATTAAAGATATATTTTTGTTGAAAGTTTTATAAAATTAGTATATCCCTAAAAAAAAATAAAATAAATACATGAACGATAACATCGAAACCCGGCACCCGTGCAGCCCCAGAGAAACAGCAACCATGAACACGGCACAACTGCGCGAAAATTTTTTAATCGAAAAAGTTTTCGAGGCAGATGAAGTTCATCTTACGTTGTCATTTTATGACCGCTACATCAGTGGCGGCGCGATGCCTGTAAATAAAGAAATAGAATTGCCTAACCCGGAAAATTTGAAAGCTAAATATTTTTTAGAACGAAGGGAAATGGGTATTATCAATGTAGGTGGAAAAGGTACGGTGGAAGCCGATGGCGAAAAATATGAACTGGATTTTAAAGAGGCGCTTTACATCAGTAAAGAAACAAAAAACGTGATTTTCTATTCTGCGGATAAATCAAATCCTGCAAAATTTTACATTAATTCTGCGCCAGCACATCACAAATTTTTTACAAAAAAAATTACTAAAAAAGAAGCAGAGATTGTAACGCTCGGATCTTTGGAAAATTCTAACCACCGTACCATCAATAAACTTATTGTAAATAGTGTGGTTGAAACTTGTCAACTACAAATGGGAATGACCGAATTAAAAACGGGAAGTGTCTGGAACACGATGCCTGCGCATACGCATGACCGTAGGATGGAAGTTTATTTCTATTTTGAAATTCCTGAGGGACAGTCTGTTTCCCACTTTATGGGCGAACCACAGGAAACCCGGCATATCTGGATGCAGAATGAACAGGCGGTTATCTCGCCAAACTGGAGCATTCATGCGGGTGCAGGCACTTCCAATTATACTTTTATTTGGGGAATGGCGGGTGAAAATCTGGATTACGGAGATATGGATGTAGCCGCTGTTAAAGATTTGAGGTAAGTATGTTTTCTCTCCGCTTTTCCTGTGGAGAGGAGCCGATGGGTGCAGCTAAAGAAACCAATAAGGTTTTCAAAACTTTATAGGTTTGTGTGACTTTGTCTGCCTGATAATTATAAACTTTTTTAAAGCATTTTTAAAATGAAAAAATCTCTTTACTCTTTTTGCCTGCTTGCCTTCTTTGTTGCGTTTTTTAATGCCGACTCTTTTGGGCAAAATAATTCGCAGGCCAATTCCACTTTGCAAATAATGAAAAAAGTGGCTGACTGGCAGTTGCAAAGTTGGGAGCGTCAGGGCATGCGACATGCTAAATACGACTGGACTAACGGTGCGGCTTATGCGGGTTTCATGGCTTTGAACGAAATAGCCAATGATCCAAAATACAGCAAAGCCATGTGTAGGATTGGGGAAGACCTTGATTGGAACACAGGCCCACGGCGTACTATGGCCGATGATTATTGTGTAGCACAAATGTTTTCGCAAATGTATTCTTTGTATCGGCAGCCAAAAATGATTGCTCATTTTAAGCAACAGGCGGATTCCATTGTGGAAATGCCACATACCGAATCGCTTGAATGGAAAAATAATATCCATGATCGCGAATGGGCCTGGTGCGATGCTTTGTTTATGGGGCCACCGGCGTTAGCGTATCTTTCTACAGCTACCGGCGATCAAAAATATTTGGATATTGCCTCCAAGCTTTGGTGGAAAACAACAGATTATCTTTTTGATCCTTCCGAAAGTTTATATTTCCGTGATGGCAGTTATCTGAATAAGAAAGAGGCTAATGGCACAAAAATGTTTTGGTCGCGGGGCAATGGATGGGTGATGGGAGGATTAGTAAGAATGTTGGATAACATGCCTGCCAACTATCCGGATCGACCAAGGTTTATTGAATTGTATAAAAAGATGGCAGAAAAAATTGCCACTCTTCAATCTGAGGATGGAAGCTGGCATGCCTCTCTTCTGGACCCCTCTGCTTATCCTGAAAAGGAAACCAGTGGTACCGGTTTTTTTTGTTATGCACTTGCCTGGGGCGTCAATCATAATTTGCTATCGTACGAAAAATACAATCCCGTTATTTCGAAAGCATGGGAAGCACTGACATCTTCTGTTCATGGCAACGGAATGCTGGGAAACGTACAACAAATAGGAGCTAAGCCTGAATCAGTTGACAGTAACAGTACCGAAGTTTATGGCGTTGGCGCTTTTCTTTTGGCCGGATCGGAAATGATTGATATGATATTAAAAAATTCCGCGGCGAATATTTTATCATTACATAATCCTACAGGGTTAGATAGAAAAGAAGAAGTAATATCATTTCCTTATAAAGATTTTATTAAAAATAATAAAAATCAAAAATTTAGAATTACCAACGCATTAAATGGCGAAGAACTTACTTACCAATTGGAATATCATGGAAATAAAACTCCGGTTAACATATTGCTCTTGACTTCTCTTGCTCCAGGTTCAAAGATCTATGCAAAAATTACCAATGAAGCTCCTTCTGATTTTGCACCAAAAACTTATGCACGTTTTGTTCCTGAAAGGCTTGATGATTTTGCTTGGGAAAATGATCGCATTGCTTTTAGGGTTTACGGCAAGGCTTTGGAGAAAGTACCGAATGAAATGGCCTACGGACAAGATATTTGGGCAAAACGAACTCCGGAAATGGTTATCAATAAATGGTATAAACGCGGCGATTATCATGTGGATCATGGACTAGGAATGGATTTCTATGATGTAGGATTTAGCCTGGGCGCCGGCAGCAGTGATCCTTATGTAAATGATTCTATTTATTATTCCAAAAATTTCAGGACGCAAAAAGTGCTAGATAATGGCCCTTTGCGTAGTACATTTAAATTAGGGTATGAATCATGGGATGTAAACGGGACAAGCGTTACAGAGACCAAAACCATTTCATTAGACGCCGGTTCGCAATTAAACAAGATGGAAACTGAATATACTTTTAATGGCAAAAATGAAATGCCGGTGGTTATCGGTATTGTTAAACGAAAAGAAAATGGAAGCATGTTGCTCAATGAAAAAAACGGCATCATGGGATATTGGGAGCCACAGCATGGGAAAGATGGCACTTTAGGGATTGGTTCAATAATGGAAGAGCCTGTTTTAAATATGCAGGTAAAAGATCATCATTTGCTCACTATTTTAAAGGCAACTTCAAAAAAATCTTTTACCTACTATACCGGTGCCGCGTGGGATAAAGCAGGATTAATTAAGAACAGCGAAGAATGGTTTAGATATTTGAAAGATTTTAAAGAGAAATTAAAATATCCTGTTCAAATTAACTGGCTGTGAAAATCAAAAGTAGAACGAGGAAATAGAAGACCTGCCATGGATTTACGCGCCGTGGAACAGCAAAGGAATATGATTCAGAGATAAACGCTAACGGGAACGTTTGCATAGAAATATCAAAAATTATTACAGAATATTACTAACGTTGCTAATTGTTGTTGGCATTAAATTTTCAAATGGAGCCTGGTTATTCATAACAAAGGATTTAAAAAATAAGCTATCTTTTTATAATTGAACTTCCCGGTACTTTTTTTAATCTTTGCTAAAACAAATTAAAAGTCCTTGTATCGAATGTGAATGATAATAAGTGTTTGGGTAGCTTGGCAAAGTAAGTACAGTAAACCAATAAAAAAGTGTGTTTTTTATTTTGTACCATACATATCAATATATTTTATCCACCAGGTAATTAAATTAAAAGTCAAAAAGAAATAATTAAAAATGAAATTATCACACTTTACTTTAAAAAATGTAGATTCTAAAAAATTATCAATTCCTGAAGAGAAAATTTTTGAATTGCCGGAAAGGGTTTTGCAATTCGGAACCGGCGTCTTGCTTCGCGGCTTACCCGATTATTTTATTGACGCAGCGAATAAAGTCGGAATATTTAACGGCAGAATCGTTGTGATAAAATCCACATCAAAAGGAGACACCGCTGCATTCGATAAGCAGGATGGATTGTACACCTTGTGTGAACGCGGCATTCAGAATGGGAAAAGAGTGAAACAGGATATTATTTGCGCTGCTATAAGCCGTGTCTTAACTGCACATGATGATTGGGCAGAAGTTTTGAAATGCGCGCATAATGAAAACATGCAAATCATTATTTCCAACACCACTGAAGTAGGAATTCAATTGGTGAAAGAAGATATCAGCAAACATCCGCCGGTTTCTTATCCCGGAAAATTACTGGCCTTTTTATATGAAAGATTTAAAGCTTTCAAAGGAAGCAAGGAGAGCGGCCTCGTAATCATTCCTACGGAACTCATTTTAGAAAATGGGAAAAAACTGGAATCCATTGTCTTGGAATTAGCGCACCTGAATTCGCTTGAAGATGATTTTATTGAATGGATTGAAAACCACAATTCTTTTTGCAATTCTTTGGTGGATAGAATTGTGACAGGCATGCCGGAAAAAGCAATTCGTGATGAAATTGAAAGTGAATTGGGTTATAGTGATGACCTTCTAATTGTGTCTGAAGTGTACAGCCTTTGGGCGATTGAGGGTGATGAGAAGATTAAAAATATCCTGTCATTTGCTGAAGCTGATGATGGAGTGGCGATAGAACCGGATATTGATTTATATCGTGAATTAAAATTGCGTGTTTTAAATGGCAGTCACACATTAACCTGCGGGCTTGCTTTTCTCGCGGGTTTTGATACAGTTTATAAAGCGATGCAGGACGAAACATTTTCTTCTTTTATTGAAGATTTGATGCGAAATGAAATTGCACCATCTATCCCTTATGAAATAGATGATTCCACAAAACAAAATTTCATTTCTAAAGTGCTCGACCGTTTCAGAAATCCTCATATCGGGCATCATTGGATCAATATCACATTAAACTATACATCAAAAATTCGGATGCGTTGCATTCCTTTATTGTTGAATTATTATAAAAAAAATAATTCTGCTCCGGATTTATTTGCTTTGGGTTTTGCGGCTTATCTATATTTTATGAAAGCGATAACCCAAAAAGGAAACGAATACTTTGGAGAGGCAAATGGAATAGAATATTTAATTGAAGATCCTTCAGCGGATAAATTCTATCGTTTTTGGAAAAGCAATAATGTTGAAGAAGTAGTAAACGAAGTTTTAAGAGATATTTCTATTTGGGGAGAAGATCTTTCACAACTAAAAGGTTTTTCAAAAGCTGTAAACAATAATTTAAATAGTATTATAAATAATGGAATGAAAGCTACCTTAGCGGTTTATTCTAAAAAATCAGCTAAATAATTATGAAACAGAAAGTGATGATGATTCATCCGGCAGATAATGTTTTAGTGGCATTAACTGACCTGGCTGTAAATGAAAAAGTGGAGTATAACGGACATGACTACGTGATAATTAACAGGGTTCCCGCAAAACACAAATTTGTCATAAAAGATATGCAACCTGGCGATGAAGTCTTTATGTATGGCGTACTGGTAGGTAAAGCAGAAACTGAAATTCCCAAAGGAGGAAGAATAACCACCTCTAATGTAAAGCACGCCGCCAGTGGATTTGAAGTGGGTGACAGAAAAACTACCTGGCATAAGCCGGATGTCTCCAAATTTGTAAACAGGACTTTTAATGGATTTCACCGTGCAGACGGCAAAGTAGGCACGGCCAATTACTGGCTGGTAATTCCTTTGGTTTTTTGTGAAAACAGGAATTTGGAAGTGTTGCGTGAAGCATTAGTAAATGAATTAGGCTATGGAAGAAACCAAAATAAAAAATTGGAAGTTTCCAAATTGATTGAACTCTATAAAGAGGGAAGAAATATTGAAGACATCCTTGATGCGGACGTATCGACCAATGTGGAAGAAGAAAAAATGCAAAGAGTTTTTCCTAATGTAGATGGGGTCAAATTTTTAGCACATGAAGGCGGATGCGGTGGAACACGCGATGACGCACAGGCTTTATGTGGTTTGCTTGCAGGATACATTACCAATGCAAACGTAGCAGGGGCAACAGTTTTAAGCCTTGGTTGCCAGAACGCACAAATTGGAATTTTGCAGGAAGAAATAAAAAAAAGAGATAAAAATTTTTCGAAGCCGCTGTATATTCTCGAACAGCAGCAAATTGGAATAGGATCAGACCTGATCTCAAAAGCTATCAAACAAACCTTTGCAGGTTTGATCGAAGCCAATAAAATTGAAAGGAAACCCGCACCTCTCAGTAAATTAACTATTGGGCTTGAATGTGGTGGCTCTGATGGTTTCAGCGGAATTTCAGCAAACCCTGCAATTGGTTATACATCCGATCTTTTAGTAGCACTTGGCGGCACTGTTGTTCTGGCGGAATTTCCTGAATTATGTGGAGTAGAACAAAATTTGAGCGATCGTTGTATTGACCAGGAAACCGCTCTTCGTTTTGGAACCCTGATGAAAACTTACAACGAAAGAGCTAAAGCAGTAGGTTCAGGTTTTGATATGAACCCTTCTCCGGGAAATATAAAAGATGGCCTTATTACTGATGCCATCAAGTCTGCAGGAGCCGCAAAAAAAGGAGGCACATCGCCCGTTACAGACGTTTTGGATTATCCGAATATGGTGACAAAACCAGGCTTGAACTTGCTTTGTACTCCCGGAAATGATGTGGAAAGCACCACTGCGGAAGTAGGTTCCGGAGCCAACATAGTTTTGTTTACAACCGGTTTAGGAACGCCAACAGGCAATCCCATTGCACCGGTGATCAAACTTTCGACCAATACCATCTTGTATAACAAGATGAATGATATTATTGATATCAATACCGGAACTATTATTGAAGGCGAAGAAACTGTAGAAGAAGCGGGTGAAAGAATTTTGGATTATGTAATAAAAGTAGCAAGCTGCGAAATTGAAGCAAGTGCGGTAAGGCATAAACAAAATGACTTTATTCCATGGAAGAGAGGAGTGAGCCTTTAAATCCAACAAAATATAAATCTGTTTTATTTGTTGGTTTAATGCAATTAAAAATCAGGCTTCAATCGTCCAATAGTTTATGTAGTATCAGCTTACAGGGTATTTCAATTCTTTTTAAATTTTCAACAAATCCGTCATTTTTTTTATTCATTAAATCAAGCAAAACCCAGACGGTTGCCTATTGGAAAGAATTTATTATTTACAATAACAGTCAATAATAAAAAGCGGCAGAGATTATTAAAGGCTAAGGCGGTTACATTACGAATATTGAATGCCCGATAAATGATATCAAAGTTGGAATGAACTTTCCAAAAGTCAGAAGATGAGTTCTATTGCAAACCTTTTTTTAAATGGAAATTTTAAAAGCACTTTTTATGAAAAAGACAGCATTGTTTTTATTGATGGCGTTTCTTTTTACAGAAAGTTTTTCCCAAAGCACCCAGGTTATTCACTTATGGATGGACAAGGTGCCTGGTGAGGACAGTGCAAAGCATCCTGCTCAACTTTATCCGGATACGAGTGGTAATGTTATAAGATTCACAGATATTACTGATCCTGTTATTTCGGTTTATCGTTCAAATACGGTTAGCACAACTAATGCCGGAATAATTATATGTCCTGGCGGTGGCAATAAATACCTTGCTATGAATCTTGAAGGAACTGAAGTTGCACTTTGGTTGAACAAGATCGGGGTGACTGCTTTTCTATTGCAATACAGGGTTCCTGACAAGCAAAAAGCGTCACTCCAGGATATTCAAAGAGCCATTCGATTAGTAAGAAATAATGCAGCAGAGTGGGGAATTGATACCGACAAAATAGGCGTGATGGGCTTTTCGGCCGGAGGTAACCTGGCTGCGCGTGCTGCTACTAATTTTAATAATAAAACCTATATCCCGGTGGACAATATGGATTCCATTTCATGCCGGCCTGATTTTGCTTTATTGATTTACCCAGGTCCATTATCCAGGGGACCTGATCACAAATTGATTCCGCAATTGCCTGTTGAAAAAGATGACCCACCGATGTTTTTATTTGTTACCAATGATGATCCAATTGGATTGCCATTAAGTTTAGCCTACGCGCTTCATGAGGCAAAAGTGCCAACGGAATTGCATGTATATCCTAAAGGAGGACATGGGTATGGCTTAAGAAAAGGAAATCCTGCAGCCGAAGCGTGGCCGCCACTTGCAGCAACCTGGATGAAAAATATTTTAAAAAATAAATCGAACCTGCCTGTCGGTCAAGGCAAGTAAATATCTCTGATTATAATTTTGCTTTGGAAACGTTTGCGTAAATAAAAATGACAAATACTATGGTTTTTAAAAATTCTATGGTTACAATTGCAAATCTCTTACTCAGAAATGCTTTGATAAGGGATCTTATGCTTCAATTTTAGGATCCTACTGATTACAAAATGCAAGATTACTTTGGTTTTGAAACAAGATGATAAAAATCGAGTAGTTACTTTTAAAAAGATTAACTATTTTGTAAACTCTAATTTAACGTGTCTCCATTAATAAGAGAATGTAATTATTAATTTTAAAAACTACCAATGTCTGAAATTCTTCCAACAAGCGGTCTTTCCTCTGCTGCTGCTAACGTAAACAAACAAGTGGGTAAATATCGCTGGACAATTTGTTCTTTGCTCTTTTTCGCTACCACTATTAATTATCTCGACAGGTCAGTAATCAGTTTATTAAAAAATGATCTGGAAATCCGTTTTAACTGGACAGAATCTGATTATTCTGATATAGTTATTGCCTTCCAGCTTTCTTATGCAATAGGGATGTTGATCGCCGGAAGGTTCATTGATAAAGTAGGCACTAAAGTCGGGTATGCTGTAGCTCTTGCCCTTTGGAGCTTTGCTTCAATGGGACATGCACTCGTAAAAAGTACTATTGGGTTTTTAATTGCAAGATCCGCTTTGGGCATCAGCGAAGCAGGCAACTTTCCCGC
>JBDTKU010000088.1:0-6305 GCA_039935135.1 Ginsengibacter sp.
TATGAATGATTATAAATCTTTGTTGGTAAGTGTGGAAACACCTTTACTGCAAGATGGTCCCGCTGCGGGTCCCGGCGATTCAAGCGCCATCATAAGAATGATCAAATATAATATAGAGTCAAGAAAACCCGTAGGCCAGTATGCCTATAAAATTGATCCTGTCGCCTATCCACCTATTACACCAGGCGGCTTTAAAATAAATGGCATCTCTGATATTTTATCAGTGGACGATGACAAATTGATAGTGGTAGAGAGATCCTATTCTACGGGCAGGCTTTCGTGCACGATAAAAGTATTCCTGGCAGATCTTTCAGGGGCTGAAAACATTCAAAACATTGATGCATTAAAAGGGAAAAAAGGAATAAAGTTGGTCAGTAAAAAATTGCTCTTAAACATGGACAATTTAGGTATTTTTATTGATAACATTGAAGGAGTAACCTTTGGCCCTACTCTGTCTAACGGAAAAAGATCACTCCTTTTTATTGTAGATAATAATTTTAATCCCCTGGAAAGGGGGCAGGTATTTTTATTTGAAATAGAATAAGAATCGCAATTATTTATTTGTTTACTGTGATGATGGTTTTAAATAAACCAGGGAAAGTTTCCTTTCCCTGCAATTATGATTTGTATCTAAAATTCAATTATCAATTTTTATTAGCCTGAGGCTGAGGCGGCATTGGCGATTTGCCATTCTCCATTTCCTTTGGAGGATTATTTTCGGGATGAGGATCGCCATGATGGCAAGTGTAGCAAGTCACATATTTCAACATATAACTTACGTCAGAAGCATTTGTATTTGAAGCCATTTTTCCGCTGTCCATCATTTCTGCGATTTGCTGAAAATGATTTTTGTTGATATCGATGGCCATTAACATCATTTTGCGTGCAATTTGTTTTTCGGGTTTTAAATCATTAGGAAAATCCATTTTGTCAGTTGCGCGATCTTTGACATGGCAGTAGGAACATTTTACGCCCAATGAATGAGTAAAATGATGCATCACGCTATCAAGGCCATCTTTGGAAATATCCTGTGGCAATATTTTTAAATTTTCCCATTGCGGCTGTTGATGCGCTGTAAAAGCCTGGAAGGAAAAAACGCACACCAGGCATACAAACACTACTACAATACTTTTTTTCATTATTTACAATTTTTTTTTCGAAAGTATTACAAAAGATTCACCTCCCGATTATTTATTTTTTAAACGGCATAGAAGTTTTTAACATTTTTCTTCTGATGTGAATAAGTAAATTAGTGAATATGGATTTCAGTTTTCTATATTTGAGAATAAACTAACCTTATTTTATTTACCTATTAAAATATCCGTATTGACAGAAACAATTATAAACCTCGAAACAGTTAACCCAATTGAATTTTTCGGAGTTAATAACAGCAAACTTGACCTACTTAAAAAGAAATTTCCACTTCTTAAAATTCTTAGCCGCGGCACGCAGATCAAACTAAGTGGCGCTCCTGAACAAATCGAAATCGCAAAAGATAAAATCAATTTGGCCGTTCAATACATCGAAAGAAACGGTAACATGAGTGAAAATTATTTCGAGCAAATTTTAGGAGGCGACGATGAAAAAGTTATTGACCATTTTTTGGAAAAAAACCAAAGCGACGTTTTGGTTTTTGGCCCACATGGCAAAAGCGTAAGGGCCAGAACTTCCAACCAGAAAAAAATGGTAGCCTCTATTGATAAAAATGATATCGTATTCGCCATCGGCCCCGCAGGTACCGGTAAAACCTATACGGCCGTTGCTCTTGCGGTGAGAGCATTGAAAAATAAACAGGTAAAGAAAATCATTCTTACCAGGCCGGCCGTAGAAGCCGGAGAAAACCTGGGTTTTCTTCCCGGTGATCTGAAAGAAAAAATTGATCCGTATCTAAGGCCGCTTTATGATGCGCTGGATGATATGATTCCTGCTGACAAACTGGGATATTATATGACAACAAGAGCCATTGAAATTGCCCCGTTAGCGTATATGCGTGGCCGTACGCTTGACAATGCTTTTATCATTTTGGATGAAGCACAAAACGCCACCGATCTTCAGTTAAAAATGTTTTTAACAAGAATCGGCGCGAGTGCAAAAGCAATCATCACTGGCGATGTTACCCAAATAGACCTTCCGCCAAAAGTGAAAAGCGGGCTTGAAAAATCGGTACGTATTCTTGCTAATATTGAGGGCATCGGTCATGTGGTGTTGGATGAAGAAGATGTGGTAAGACATAAATTAGTTAAAGCCATCATCAGGGCCTACGATAAAGAAAAATTAAAGGAAATGGAAAATCTAAAATAAATATCAGGGGCGGCCATGGTGCCGCTTTTTTGATTTTTCGAAAATTCCGTTTTTCAAATAAAAATTACTTTTGTAAAACATTTAAAAGAAAAACATTTATGAAGAAGATGTTTATAGCCGCAATTACCATTTCTTTTTT
Source organism: Ginsengibacter sp. (assembly GCA_039935135.1). Taxonomy (GTDB): domain Bacteria; phylum Bacteroidota; class Bacteroidia; order Chitinophagales; family Chitinophagaceae; genus Ginsengibacter. The sequence goes on from JBDTKU010000088.1 coordinate 2,441, forward strand.
AATCTTTTCAGGCTGCCAATCAGCGGGAAAGGAAGATCCCAAAGAAGTGCTTCACAGTTTCTTAACAGCAATGTCTCAAAAAGACTTTACAAAAGCCAAAACACTTGCTACGCAAGACAGTGATGGAATGATAAGCATGATGGAAATGGGAATGCAGAGCATGCAAAATGGGAATGGGAATGATCATGCTGATAAGATGATGGAATTAGTAAATAATATGAAAATCGGATCTGCAGTAGTAGATGGCGATAAAGCTTCTGTTTCAGTAACGGATTCAAAATCTAATGAGTCAACCGATTTTCAATTGAAAAAAGAAAAAGGAGATTGGAAGGTTGCTTTTGACATGACAACTCTCACAGATATGGCCAACAAAAAGATGAAGGACCATGGAATGGATATGAACAGCCCGGAAATAAGAGAGAAGATGGACAGCGCTATGCAAAATATGCATAAAAGGCAAAGTGATGGCAGCACTAACGATAGCCAATAAAAGAAGAAAAATAATATATCGACTCTTAAAATAAAATGAAAAAGCATCTTCGAAAGAAGGTGTTTTTTTATTTTGAGCTTAAAGATATTTACCTTCATCCTTAAAATAATAAATGAAACGCCCTTTGATCATACTGTCAATAGTTACTCTCTTTGCTACATCATGCAGTAATAATGAAAATCTTGACAAAAGCGATCCTCTTACTTCCGGAAGAGGATTTATAGAAGCTTCTTTAAAAGGAGATTATAATGTTGCTGAAAAATATTTATTAAAAGACAGCACCAATATGGAATATTTTCAGGGGCTTAAAAATTTCAACAATAAGCTTGATGCTGAAACCCGGCAGGGCTACCGGAATGCAAATATTATTATTGATTCGTCCATTGCAAAATCAGATTCGGTTGATATTATTTATTATTCCAACAGTTATAAAAACAAGCCCTCAAAGATTAAATTGGTAAAACAAAATAAAGATTGGTTGGTAGATTTTAAATTTACATTTACCGATAATTAAAATACCACACTTTAAAACACAAATTGAAAAAATGAAAATTATTCTTGCTGTCGGGTTAGGAAGTTTTATTGGTGGCATTTCCCGGTATTTGATCACTTTATTTATTCAAAATAAATTTCTTTCCACCTTTCCTTATGGCACCATGTTTGTCAATATTTTAGGATGTTTTTTGATAGGCGCTATTTATGCTTTGAGTGATAAAGGAAATGTTTCCCCGATATGGCGAATGTTTTTGGCCACGGGAATTATGGGAGGGTTTACCACCTTTTCTTCATTTTCAAATGAAACCGTGAGTATGCTTCGCGAAGCGGAATACGTTCCTGCATTTTTTTATGTCGCTTTTAGCGTGATCATTGGACTGGCAGCTACCATTGCAGGAATTTCATTAATAAAATATTTATAATGATGGTTAACAATCCTGACGCCAAGCTTCTTCGGATTTTTTTGGGAGAATCCGACAAACACTACCAAAAGCCGCTTTATGAAACAATTGTTTTTGAAGCAAAAAAACAAGGACTTTCAGGTGCTACGGTATTGAGGGGCATCATGGGCTTTGGAGCAAACAGTAAAATTCATTCTTCCAAACTTTTCGATATTTCTTCCGACCTTCCCATAATAGTTGAAATTGTGGATACGCTCGAAAAAATAAATGAATTTATAAAAACCGTGGAGCAACTATTTGAAGAATCGAAGTCAGGAGGATTGATTACTATTGAAAAAGCCCAGGTGATTCGTTATAAGTCAGGAAAGTGAATGGTGAATAGTGAATGGTGAATAGAAGTGTAATAATTCTAAATGCAAATTCCTCTTTTAAATAATAATAAACCAACATTATGTACGTTTTACATCCATGGCATGGCGCGTCTTTTGGCGAAGAAGCTCCGAAAATTGTCAACGCACTCATTGAAATTCCGCAGGGTTCCAAATCCAAATATGAAATAGATAAACCGACCGGTTTATTGAAATTAGACCGCGTCATTTATTCTTCATTTCATTACCCGGTAAACTATGGATTTATTCCGCAGACTTTGGGTAAAGATGGTGATCCGCTGGATATCCTGGTGATGTGTTCAGAACCGATACAGCCGTTATGCCTTGTAAAAGCACTCGTAATTGGCAATATGCAAATGATAGATACTGATTTGATTGATGATAAAATAATTGCAGTAGCGGTAAATGATCCTTCAGTGAACTATATAAAAAGTCTTGATGAAGTGCCGCCACATATTTTTAAAGTGTTGAAGAATTATTTTGAGCAATACAAAGTGTTGGAGCAAAAAAAAGTAGAGATAAATGATTTCCAGGAAAAAGAGATTGCGTTTGATATCATCAACGAATCTATCGAATTTTATAAACAGACCTATCCGAAATAATCAATGAAAAAGATACTGCTTGTGGGACTTATTCTTTCAGGATTTGCCTGTACCAAAACCAATACAGGCGATGGGAAAACTACCGATCCAACGGAAGGCCCCAAACGCTGTGGGATTATATTAGAAACGCCTACCTTAGACAGTTTTGTGGCTCCGACTTATTATATCACCATTATGATTCATTTTCCTGAAGGGGATGAAACCATTCATTTGCATGGAGAGGTCACCGGCGATCATGATGGTTCATGGTTTCTTCCAAGATATGATAAAGACAGCATGATTTGTGTTCACTGACAGTAAACCGATAAAAAAGCAGGATTTTTATTTTCATAAAACCCAGGTGAGACAAAGATCTTCGAAGAACTTAAATTCAACTGTAAGATCAGTGCGGTGCTGCTTTTGAAAATGCGACTCTATCATTCCATGATGATTTTCAAAAAATAAATTATCAATGATCATATTCTTTTTGAAGTCAACCTGCTTTTTCCCATACCATTTAAAAATAGATTCTTTGGTGCTCCAGCAAAGCGTAAGCAATTCGTAGTTCATGAATTTAAACTCATCACTTTTTTTTGAAATAAGGTCTATTTCCATTTGGGATAAAAATTTATTTTTAATGCTTTCTATTTTGGGGGTTATCAATTCCACATCTATCCCCACTGATTTATCCTTACTGATGATAGCTGCTGCAAAATCAGCACAATGAGAAATGGAAAAATGCAGCTTTCCATTTGATAATAACGGCTTCCTGGATTCCGCAATAGCAATTAGTTCAAATGGAAAACCAGGATTCAAAATTTGCAGCAGATAACGGCCTGCAAGATGTTGCAGTCGCTTATGCGGATGAGTAATTTCCTTTTGTACAGAAACCTTTTCTAAAAAAAAATCTTCGGGTTCTGCAATCTTCCAAACGGCGAGTTCGGTGACTTGGTTGATAGTATGTTGATAAAACAAGGGCATGAATCAATATTTATTTGTCTTTTTGCAATTTGATGAATTATTTTGCAACCATAAAAATAACCGCAATTAAATGATTTTATCTGACAAGAGGATTTTAGAAGAAATTGAAAAGCAAACTATAATAATCAAACCTTACGATCGCGAAAATTTAGGATCCAACAGTTACGATGTCCATTTGGGAAAAAGCCTGGCGGTTTATAAAGACAAAATGCTTGACGCAAAAAAGCATAACGAAATACAGCATTTTGAAATTCCGGAAGAAGGTATCATTTTGCAGCCCAATGAATTGTATCTTGGAGTAACTGATGAATATACTGAAACACATGCGCACGTTCCTTTCCTCGAAGGAAAATCATCTACAGGCCGCCTGGGCATTGACATTCACGCAACAGCAGGAAAAGGAGATGTGGGGTTTTGTGGCCACTGGACTTTGGAAATTTCCTGTAAAATCCCCGTAAAAATTTATGCAGGAATGCCCATCGGCCAACTCATTTATTTTCCTGTAGAAGGTGAAGTGGAAATTTCTTA
>JBDTKU010000089.1:0-8145 GCA_039935135.1 Ginsengibacter sp.
ACAGGGACAACAACAACTATCACCGGGCCCACAATCTTTTAATGACAATAACGACATCAAAAACCAATTGAATACTTTCAACTTTGGTGTCTCAGGCAATTTGGGTATCGCCTATCACTTTAACCAAAATAGTATTTTCCTGGAAGGTGGCGGCAATTTCGGATTCTTAAATATTCAGAAGGGAACTGAGAATGGAAAGAATCAAGCAGGTGCAGGAACCGTTGGCATAGGATATGCTTATCGTTTCTAAAAAATAAAAAAGGTTTTAAGGATGGAGTAATTTATAGGCAGACGGTAAAATCTCCACTGAAAATAGCTTTGAAGTATCCGCAGGATCTCCGTCAATATGATAAGGAGCCAACTTCGGATTTTCTATTTTTAATCCCCTGGTTTGAAAATAGAGGATATTATTTTGATTAAAATTTTTTGATTGTGGGTTTCGCACTTTTCCGGACAATAACTGATTGATAAAAGATAAAACCACTTTTGGTTTGCTGGATTTTTTTACTATCACAATATCCAGCAAGCCATCGCAAATGCTTGCTTTGGGTGCTACTTTAAAATTATTACCAAACTGGTTGCTGTTGGCAATGCAGATCAAAAAAGCTTCTACCCTCATTTTTTTTCCTTCTGCTTCTATAGCGAAAGGATAAGTCTTCGCAGAACTAAAATTTTGTAAAGCAATTTTGGTATAAGAATATAAACCGCGTTTTTTCGATCCTGCAAAATCATGTGCCACTTTCGCGTCAAAGCCAAGCCCACAGACATGAGTACTCAATTCATTATTGATGAGAAAAACATCAGTGGCACTGGATTTGCCCGCCAAAATCACATCAATTGCTTTGTCAACAGATTTAGGAATGCCGGCTGTTTTGGCCAAACCGTTTCCAGAACCAAGAGGAATAATTCCAATATTTACCTCTGAATTCAGAACGGCGGCCACAATATGTCTTATGCTTCCATCCCCCCCGGCAATTGCAATGTCGGTAATATTTTCGTTGAGAATTCTGTCATGCAAAAAACTATAATCTCCTTCCTTTGAGGTAAATAAAATTTCGAAATAAATATGCTGTTCCTCACATTTTTTAATGATCTTTTTTTCTAAATCTGTCTTACTTCTTGTTCCTGAAACAGGATTAATAAAAAATAAAATTTTACGGCTCATTCCGGAAAAAATAAATAAACAAAAATATTTTTAATTTAAAGACCTTCTGTTAATTCGCGCCATAGCATGTCCTTCAGTTCAAAAAGTCCCTTGTTGGTAATTGATGATATAAAAAGATGAGGAATAGTTGAAGGCAATTCTTTTTCAATCGCTTCTTTCAATTCCTCATCCAGCATGTCGCTTTTGCTGATGGCAATCAAAAATTTTTTATCCAACAATTCGGGATTGTATTCTTTCAATTCGTTCTGAAGAATTTGAAATTCTTCACCATGATCTTTACTATCCGCAGGAATTACAAAAAGCAAAACAGGATTTCTTTCTATGTGTCTCAAAAACCGGTGACCAAGCCCTTTCCCCTCTGCTGCGCCTTCGATAATTCCAGGTAAATCTGCAATACAAAAACTTTTATTATCCCGGTAAGGAACCATGCCGAGTTGAGGTGTCAATGTAGTAAACGCATAATCGGCAATCTTTGGTTTAGCGGCCGTGATTACGGAAAGCAAAGTTGATTTTCCTGCATTCGGAAATCCTACCAAACCTACATCTGCCAGCACTTTCAGTTCCAAAACTACAAAGCTTTCTTCGCCCGGTTCTCCCGGCTGTGAGTGCTGAGGTGCCTGGTTAGTCGGCGTAGCAAAATGAGAGTTGCCCTGGCCACCCCGGCCCCCGTCCATCAGGATTTTTTCTTCGCCATCTTCCAATATTTCCACCTGTTTGCCGGTTTCTTCAATAGTGGCGATCGTTCCCAATGGCACTTCTATGATCACATCTTTTCCATCATGGCCAGTGCAATTATTTTTGCTTCCGTTTTCGCCATTGTCTGCAAAAACATTTTTAAAATAGCGCAAATGCAAAAGTGTCCACAGATTTTTATTCCCTTTTAAAATGATGTGCCCGCCCCGGCCACCATCGCCTCCATCAGGGCCACCAAATGCCGTAAGTTTATTCCTGAGAAAATGCCTGCTTCCTGCACCACCATGCCCGCTTCTGCAAAATATTTTTATAAGATCAATAAAATTTGATTTTTCCATCCAGGTAAATTTCGTAAAGTTTTTAGAAACCTTTTTTGTAATGTTACAGGAAATAATTATGATTAAAATAATAAGTTTTATCCTAACAGTATTTTTGTTTGCCTGCGCTGCTCATAAAAAAGTGGAAGTTAATAATGAACTTCCCTCCTGCCTGCGTTCAAAAATTGATTCGATGGCCGCCAATCCAGGTGTAGGGGAACCTCAATCAGTCACCCGTTACAGCTATCACGATAAAACGGTTTACTATATGAAAGCACATTGCTGCGACAAATTTAATATCGTGTTTGACAGTGCGTGCAATATTTTGGGATTTCCGGACGGCGGATTCACAGGAAGAGGTGATGGCAAATTGCGGGGCTTTTTTAAGGAGGCGAAGGATGGAAAAGTGGTTTGGAACATGAATCAGCCTCAGTAGAAAAATTATGCTTTTTCCTGGTCTCATTCTGATTCAAGGATTTTAATCTGATGTGAAATGATTTTACGTAAAAGTTACAATAATTACATAAGTTGGATTAGCTGATTAACCACTATTTTGAAAGCCTCTTCCTGGTTATATTTTTCACCGGGTCTGAGCAATGCAACTGTATCTCCCAGAAATTCTTTGTCTGTTTTTTTCTTTTCGATATTCATTAAAAATTCCTTCTTTGTCGGAATAGGTTTGTCTAAAGAAAATTTCATGTATTCTTTGTAACATTTTACAATTGGTACAGGGTTTACTCTCGTGTTTGTAAACGCTTTCCATAAATCAAACAAATCCCTTCCTTTTCTTCGCTGATATAGTGCCCTGAGTTTGGTTCCTAATAATTCCTCCAACTTGTAAGTTGTCAGATTGCATTCTCCTTCGAACCACGAAGACTTTACTGAAAAACTTTTTTTCTCCCAATCCATAACTGTAAAGTGCTCGCGGCAATTTGTTTCAATTTTAAGTTTTAGATTTTGAACCGGGGCAAACTCCGATTCGAAACGGTAAGAAATTGTGTTATTTCCTTTTTTCTGTAAAACATTTGATTTTCCAAGAAATGAGAGTGCGTTTTGCAAATGGATTATGGTTTCCTTTATCGGTTCCGAACGCATCTGAACCAAATCAATATCTTCTGAGTACCTTGATTGAGGTTGTAAGTATAATTTGTGCAAAGCAGTTCCTCCTCTGAAAGCCAGGCTTTCTGCAAGAAAAGGATCTTTGAAAATTTCAACCAATGCCCTGCAAATTGCCAGATCTTGTTCCACCTGCTCATTTGTTTGCCACGGAACCGAGTTACCCCATTCTGTTATGTATGACTGTGGTATCATTCGTCAATTTCAATTTCTGTGTTAATCATAATTTTCCATCTTTCATTTATTTTTTTTGAACTTTTTTTCCCTGAACTTTTCAGAGGTATTAAATTAAACGTAGTTCCCTTTTTTTTACAGAGAGAAAAAATTTTATCAGCAAGCTCTTTTTTATTTAGAATTTCTTCAAGTATAAACCCAAACCGCTGCAAGGTTGATGTAGCCGCATATTTTATCAATTCCATATTCACGTCATTTGGTTTTATTGTTTCAACTAGTTCGTTGATAACTATTGACGCCCTGTTCAAACCCCCAATTCTTTTTTCATAATTAATCAAATCAATTGCAGTAAGTAACGGGTTGGAAATTGCGATATAACCTGTTTCGGTCTTCTTTTTTTCGATCAATGTTTCTAGCGGAAGTTGCATCGTACTGATGTAATTAATTTTAAGCCCTTTTTTGTTGGTCGCCCTTAATACAGGATAGCGTGTAACCACAAAATATTCCTGGGGCTGCTGATGAGATGCGCCATGTAAAGCTGCTGCGCTTAATAGTCCTACGTAATATTTCCGGTCCAGGAATTTCATCAATCCGTCAATAAACATTGATGCCGGTAAGATTCCTTTTGATGAATATTGTGGAGGAATTATTAAATAGTATCCTTTGAAAATTGAGAGAATCTTTTGCTTTTGAGCTAATCTGTTTAAACTAAATTTCACTGATATTGCAGTATCCTTTGGAAATGCGTACTTGATTTCATTTAAACTAAATGCCATTTTCCCTTTTGAAAGGCATTGGTTTACCCAATTTTCCAGTTTGTTATAATTGTTAGCAGAAATCAACAGTAGATAATTTTTGCGAAAGGTAGTGAATTGTACTACTTTACGCAAAAAAGATATTGATCCATATTTTGAATTCCATAAAATATATTTGGTATTGAGAAAAAATTATCAATCTATAATTTTTTCTTCTTTATCTCATCCCAGGTTTTGTAAGCTTTTTCAGAATTATGAATTTCTACAGGCGCTTTTCTTAATGGCTCGCAAACCTTCCACTCATTTTTCATATCCATCGCTAATTGCTGATAAATTTTTGTTCCTTCGGATTTCCACGCGATCATTTCATCAGAAATTTGCCTTATAATTTTTGCTGGATTACCCACCAATAAACTTCTTGCAGGAATGTGCTGATCAGCTTTTACAAAACTTAATGCGCCAACAATGCATTCCTCCTCCAGGATCACATCGTCCATGATAACCGCGTTCATTCCTATCATACAATTTCTACCAATTGTGGCTCCGTGAATAATAGCGCCATGGCCGATATGCGCGTTTTCTTTTAAAAGAACTGTTACTCCGGGAAACATATGGATCGTGCAATTTTCCTGCACATTGCACCCATCTTCGATAATTATTTTTCCAAAATCTCCCCTGATGGCCGCGCCCGGACCGATGTACACATTTTTGCCAATAATTACATTCCCCGTCACCGCAGACTGGGGATGAATAAAAGCAGATTCATCGATCACAGGAATAAATTCTTTAAACTGGTAAACCATAATTATTTTTTAAAAAGATCAGATCAAATTTTTGCCCGTTCTAAAACAGGTTCCCTTAAACAAAGCTACCAATTGATCTTTTTGATTGAAAATTGATATTTGATAAATACCAGTAGATCTTCCATTGTGAATTTCTTTGGCTTCTGCAATTAAAACATCTTCTACATAAACAGGTTTTATAAAATTAATAGAAGTATCCAGCGCCACTGATAAATTATTACGATTGTTACAGGCAAACGCAAACGCGCTGTCAGCAAGAGAAAAGGCGACACCGCCATGAACAATTCCAAATCCATTGATCATTTCCTTTCTTACTGTCATTTTTATTTTACTATAGCCTTCGCTGGTGTCAAGTACTTCCACTCCCAGCCATTTACTGAAAAGATCATGTGCAATTAAATGATTTACCACTTTTGTGGCCAACTCTTTTTCGTCCATAATAATTTAAAATTTTTAATATACCAAGTTACAGAAAATTAAAACTATAGAGTTTCAAATCGGTAGTCGATTAGCAGTAACCCAACAAATATCTTCAATTATTATTTTGAGGTTTCAACAGTGAACCGACAAATAAGATCAACTTTTATTTTCTTATTTGAAACAATTGGCAAGCAATATCATTTGAATTCTTTCTGCCATTTTTGGAAAAAAAAGCGCTGTTTTTATTCAGGTAAAGAACTATTTTACCAACCCTTTTATTTTTTATAATTATATATTTGGGGTAGAAAATTGAATATCTTATTTTTTAAAAATTAAAATACAGGTTCCATGACAGAAAAAAAACAGGTTAGTAAGGAGTCATCCGTTTCCAGAAGAAAGTTTATCCGCAATACTTCTCTTGCCGCTGCAGGTTTCTATATTGTGCCGCGCCATGTATTAGGAAGAGGCTTTGTAGCGCCGAGCGATAAACTATTAATCGCGGGCGTAGGCGCCGGAGGTAAGGGTGGTGATGATCAGCGTCATTTTGCCAAAACAGGAAAAGCAGAAATCGCTTTTCTCTGCGACGTAGATGAGCGCCAGGCAGTGCAGAATCGTAAATTATTTCCCAAAGCCAAATTTTATCATGACTGGCGGGAAATGTTTGAAAAAGAGCATAAAAATTTTGACGCAGTCGATGTGGGTATTCCGGATCATAACCACGCGACAGTGGGATTTCATGCGATGCAATTGGGCAAGCATGTTTACGTACAAAAACCATTAACTCACGATATTTGGGAAGCTCACATGATGGGCGAAGCCGCAAAACGTTATAAAGTGGTTACCCAAATGGGCGACCAGGGAACTTCAGGCGATGGTGTACGTCAATTAAGAGAATGGTATGAAGCAGGAATTATTGGTGAAGTGCATACCGTTCATTGCTGGACCAATCGCCCGGTTTGGCCACAAGGAATTCCATGGTCAACCAAAAATCCACCCGTACCCGCTGGACTTAGTTGGGATCTTTGGTTGGGAACTGCGCAGGAGCATCCTTATGAAGATATGATTGCGCCTTTCAACTGGAGAGGATGGTGGGATTTCGGTACCGGTGCCATCGGTGATATGGCTTGCCATATTGTTGGCCCTGTGTTTAAAGTGCTTGGACTTCAATATGCAACAGAAGTGGTAAGTAGCGTAAGTACGCCTTATGTAGATAACTGGCAACAAGCCTATTATCCTAAAAGCGGGCCTGTTTCATCTTCTTCTCATTTGAAATTTAAAGGGAAAAGTGGCCAGGATGTTAGTGTAAATTGGATGGATGGTGGAATTCAACCTCCCCGTCCTGCAGAATTAGGCCCTAATGAAGTAATGGGTGGCAATGGTGATAAAGGAAATGGTGTGATCTTCGAAGGCACCAAAGGTAAAATGATGTGTGGAGTTTATGGAGAAGATCCACAATTGTTACCTACTTCACGTACCAAGGAAGTGAACGTGGCCAAAAAATATCCCCGAGTGCCGGGTGGTGAGAATGGCCACTACGGACAATGGGTAGAGGCCTGTCTCGCAGGATACGGAAACATGGAAGTGGATTCACCATTCGTAGAATATGCCGTTCCACTAACGCAAAGTATATTAATGGCTAACCTGGCAATCCGCAGTTTTGATTACAGAGAACCTACTGCTGATGGAAAAGGATTTACTTATCCGGGACGTGGCATCACACTTCAATGGGATGCAGAAAACATGAAAGTGACCAACTTTGATGCGGCTAACCAGTTTGTGAAACGTACTTACCGCGAAGGATGGCCCGAATTGACATTCTAATATTATCTTTTCAATTGGAATACGAAAGGCGAAGTGAACAGCTTCGCCTTTTGATTTTTAAGTTAGCAAGTAAACTGTAATTCGGAATTTTTTATGTCGAAATAAAAATCACGTATTTAAGAGTAAACAAATAAATAAGCAGATTTTTTAATCTTGTTATCCAAAGACTAAAAATGCGCATAATACCGTTTCTTTATTCAGGATTTTTATTCAATTTTCTTAACCACTTTGTCAAAATCGCTTTCAATATTTTTATTCTGTTTAGTGTGGAATTTTTCAAATTCTTTTTCCGCCAATGCTAATGCCACTTCATGTGTCACCCTGCCTGCATCTTTCAGAATGGCTTCTTCATTAAATTGCAAAAAGGCATCTAATTTTTTTATCCAGTCTTTCATGTACATCACTACACCTTTACCAGCCTGGTTTTCGGCATAATCAAGATACATCGTTACAATCCGGTTCAGTCCATTTAATTCTTTTTCATTCAAATAATTTTTTGCAATACTTACGTCTGTTTTTCTGATGCTGCCTTTTGGTGCATTCTTCCAGGTAGTAAGCCCCATATTTTCTTTCTCACTATCAGCTTTGGAAGAAATTATTTCTGCTGCTGTCTGTCCTGTAATTGCCCAATGCAGTTTGTTTTGCACGGTTGCAAAAAATTTCTTTGTTATATCTGTATCCTTACTGTAATCAGCGCTGCATTGTGAATAGATATCGGTTATTTTTTGATAAAATCTTCTTTCGCTGCTGCGTATATCGCGGATTCGGGCAAGCTGCTCTTCAAAATAATCTTTCCCAAAAATATTATTAGGGTTTTTCAATCTTTCATCATCCATTGTGAAACCTTTGATGATGTATTCTTTTAATCTTTCGGTTGCCCA
>JBDTKU010000090.1:0-4663 GCA_039935135.1 Ginsengibacter sp.
ATATAAAACAGAGCCAGCAAATTGTTTTTGTACGTCCTTTAGATTTTCTTGATCAATTTCGTGAGGGGCGATTATAAATTTTATCTCCGGGTGTTCCTTCACGTAATGCGTCCATTCTGCTTCGTCCTCTTCCCACGTACTACCTGCTACTATCACTTTTTTATCACTACAAAAATCAGCGATACCAGCAACCTCCGTGAAATTATTTACGATATTAATTACGCGGTCGCATCTCGTATCTCCCGAAACAGAAATTTTTTCTCCGGCAACTATTTTTTCCAACCATTCTTTCGAACTTTCATTCTGCACAAAAAAATGAGTAAATGGTTTCAACATGTTCCTGTAAAATCCACCATACCATTTGTAAAATGTCTGGCTTTCCCTGTAAATGCCGGAAACCATCAAAAGTGGAATTTTTCGTTTCTGGATTTCATGCAGATAATAATGCCAATATTCATATTTTACCCACAAAATAAGATCAGGTTTCAAAATATCCATCCATTTTTCCGCATGCAATTTTGAATCCATTGGCTGATAAAAAACATTTGGAAATTCTTTGTTGTTTTTGACAATTTCAAAACCGGAAGGCGAGAAAAAACTGATAATAATTTTAATATTGGAATGGGTTTCCTTCAATTTTTGCAAAACCGGCCTTCCTTGTTCAAATTCGCCCAGACTGGCGCAATGCATCCAGATAATTTTTTCACCGGCAATCCCTGAAACCGTTTTTCGTAAATTTTTAAAAATACCTTTCCTTCCTCTTATCCAGAGTTTTGCTTTCTTATTGCCCAATGAAACTATATGAATTCCTGCTTTATAAACCCAGAGGAAGAGATGGTAGAAGATGATCAAAACTTACTGTTTTAGTTACAAATCTAAAGGCTAATTTTTTAAAACAGGAATTATGGTTAAAACTTCGTTTGCTGCTGAATTACCATGTTGAAGCGTATTCAATTAACTTTTATTCTATTCTATCCCTATCTTTGCACACTTAAAAAAAAGGCCTTATGAAACCCATTCACATGGTGGATTTAAAGCAACAGTATTTACACATAAAAGAAAAAATAGATGCTGCTGTTGCCGGAGTTCTTGATAGCACGGCTTTTATTGGCGGACCGCAGGTAAATGATTTTTCCAAAAATCTTGCAGAATATTTGGGGGTAAAACATGTAATTCCCTGCGCCAATGGCACAGATGCGCTTCAAATCGCTATGATGGCGCTGGGGCTTCAGCCTGGAGATGAAGTGATAACGCCTTCATTTACTTACGTGGCTACTACAGAGGTAATTGCTTTATTGAGGTTAAAACCTGTTTTTGTAGAAGTTGATCCTAAAACATTTTGTATAGATCCGGAGGCGATCAAAAAAGCGATTACGCCGAAAACGAAAGCAATCGTTCCGGTTCATTTATATGGACAATCTTGCCAGATGGAAGAGATAATGTCTATCGCAAAAGAACATAATCTGTATGTTATAGAAGATAATGCACAAGCTATTGGAAGTGAATATACTTTTAAAGATGGCACCACTAAAAAGACCGGAAATATTGGTGATATAAGTTGTACTTCATTTTTCCCCAGTAAAAACCTGGGTTGCTATGGCGATGGCGGCGCTGTTTGTACTAATGACGATGACCTTGCCGTAAAAATAAAAATGATTGCCAATCACGGGCAAAGCAAAAGGTATTACCATGATGTGGTTGGTTGCAATTCCCGGCTTGATGCATTGCAGGCGGCAATATTAAATATTAAATTACCGTTATTGGACCGTTACATTGATGCCAGGAGAAAAGCGGCGGATTTTTATGACCAGGCATTTGAAGGAAATAAAAAAATCACCACTCCTTTTCGGGCAGGCTATAGTAAACATGTATTTCATCAGTACACATTGATACTTGAAAATGATAATGACCCGGAAAGTTTTCGTGATGGACTTGTGGCTTTTCTGGCAGAAAATAATATTCCATCAATGATTTATTATCCAGTGCCGGCGCATAAACAAAAAATGTTTGCAGCGTTTGGCGGTGGAAATTATGATTTGGAAAAAACTGACTGGCTCACTCATCGCGTAGTTTCGTTGCCCATGCACACAGAACTGGATGAAGAACAACAGGATTGCATAACCAAAAAAGTATTAGAATACGTAAATAAACAAGAATGAACATTGCAGTTATAGGAACAGGATATGTAGGATTGGTCACAGGCACTTGTTTTGCAGAAACGGGCAACAGCGTGATTTGTGTGGATATTGATGAAGAGAAAGTAAAAAAACTATCCTCCGGAAAAATCACCATTTTTGAACCCGGGCTGGAAAAACTTTTTGAAAGAAACAGCAAAGAAGGCCGCCTGAAATTTACCACATCGCTGGCAGACGGGATCAAAAATGCCAAGGTTATTTTCCTCGCATTGCCTACTCCTCCCGGTGAAGACGGTTCTGCAGATCTTAGGTATGTATTGGATGTAGCAGATAAAATGGGAAGGCTTCTTAAAAAAGGATCTTATAAAATTGTAATTGATAAAAGCACGGTTCCTGTTGGAACTGCAGATAAAGTAAAACAGGCTATTTTAAAAAGCGCAAAAGAAGCGGGACTGGAAACTCCTGAAAAATTATTTGATGTAGTAAGTAATCCTGAATTCTTACGTGAAGGGGTGGCAGTGGATGATTTCATGAAGCCTGATCGCGTGGTCATTGGGACTTCTTCTGAAAAAGCAAAAAAGATTGTAGGTGAATTATATGGACCTTTTGTGAGGCAGGGAAATCCAATAATTTACATGGATGAAAGATCTGCAGAGCTTACTAAGTATGCTGCTAATTCATTTTTAGCCACCAAAATTTCCTTTATGAATGAAATAGCCCAGCTTTGCGAAAAGCTTGGTGCCGATGTGGATATGGTGAGAAAAGGGATTGGAAGTGATGAAAGAATAGGTCGCCGGTTTTTGTTTCCGGGCATCGGATATGGAGGAAGTTGTTTTCCCAAAGATGTACAAGCTTTGGTGAAATCTTCGCAGCAAGCCGATTATCAGTTTAAAATTCTTGAGGCTGTGATGGAGGTGAATGAAGATCAGAAAGTTCACCTCATGCCTAAAATTAAAGCCTACTTTAAAAACAATTTAAAAGGGAAAAAAATTGCCTTGTGGGGTCTTGCTTTTAAACCTAATACAGATGATATTCGCGAAGCTCCTGCTTTGTATATTATAAAGGAACTTTTAAAAGCGGGTGCAACTGTGGTGGCTTACGATCCTGAAGCAATGGCTAATGTGAAAAAAGAATTGGGAGATAAAATTACTTATGCAGAAGGTCAATATGAAGCTTTGGACAAGGCAGATGCATTGATTATTGCAACCGAATGGAGCGAATTTAGGACCCCGGATTTTAATAGAATAAAATCACTTCTGAAAAAGCCAGCGATTTTTGATGGCCGCAATCTTTTTCAATTGGATAAAATGGAAGAATGCGATTTTCATTATGAAAGCGTGGGAAGGAGGGTAATTAGCTAACGTGAAAATGTGCTGATTAGCTAATGTGCTAATTGAAAATCAAAGCCATAATTTAATAATTAATAATCAATAATCGACAAACGAAAGTGTCAAACAAAAGAATTCTTATAACGGGCGCAGCGGGTTTCCTTGGTTCCCATCTTTGTGACAGGTTTATCAAAGAAGGAATGGATGTGGTCGGAATGGATAACCTAATCACCGGCGATCTAAAAAATATTCAACATCTTTTTAAATTGGAAAATTTTGAATTTTATCATTGTGATGTTTCAAAATTTATCCATGTTTCCGGTAGATTAGATTACATACTTCATTTTGCCTCTCCGGCCAGTCCAATTGATTATTTGAAAATCCCAATCCAGACTTTAAAAGTGGGTTCACTCGGAACTCATAATTGTTTGGGATTGGCACTGACAAAGAAAGCAAGGATTTTGGTTGCATCTACCAGCGAAGTGTATGGCGATCCATTGGTTCACCCACAGACAGAAGATTATTGGGGCAATGTAAACCCTATTGGTCCACGAGGGGTTTATGATGAAGCCAAACGTTTCCAGGAGGCGATCACCACTGCCTATCATACTTTTCACAAACTGGAAACGAGGATTGTAAGGATATTTAATACTTATGGCCCACGAATGAGATTGAATGATGGAAGAGCTTTACCAGCTTTTATAGGGCAGGCTTTACGGGGCGAAGATCTTACCGTTTTTGGCGATGGCAGCCAGACAAGGAGTTTTTGTTACGTGGATGATTTGGTGGAAGGAATTTATCGTTTGCTAATGAGCGACTATGATCGTCCCGTAAATATTGGAAATCCTGACCAGATTACTTTAAAGGAATTTGCGGAAGAAGTGATCAAATTAACCAACTCAAAACAAAAAATTATTTATAAGCCTTTGCCCCAGGATGACCCTAAGCAACGCCAGCCGGATATTAGTTTGGCTAAAAAACTTTTAAACTGGCAACCAAAAGTTAGTAGAGCAGAAGGATTGAAAATGACTTATGATTATTTTAAATCTTTGCCTGAAGAAGATTGGTATAAACAGCCTAAGCAATTTGAAAGCAAGAGATGAGGTGGCGAATGGTGAAATATGAATGATGAATTTTAATTTTAATAAATCAAAAAAAAATAACTACAAAAATAAATGTACCAGGAATTAATAGATAAAA
>JBDTKU010000091.1:0-9916 GCA_039935135.1 Ginsengibacter sp.
AGATCAACTGGCACAGCATCAGGATGATATTGAAGATACACGTTCCACTTTAAGTGATCTTTCAGAGAGGGTGAAAGAGCACGATGAAAAAATGAAATCTATTGGCGAAGAGTTTATAAAAGCGGAACAGGAATATAATAGTGCGAATTCATTATTCAACGAACATAATCTGCAATTAACAAGGCAGCAAAGCAAAGTAAATTCTATTAACCAGGAACTTGAATTTAAGAACAGGCAATTCAACGATCTTAAAGTTCAATCAGAACACAGCAATGTTCAATTGAAAGAAGCGCTTGAAAATATTACGGTTACTTCTGAGGAATTAAAAAGACTTGAAGGTGAGGTGCTTACTTTTTTGAAAAATAAAGAAGTGGAGGAGCGGAAATTAAATGAAGCAGACCAGGCTTACTACAATCTTAGGAATGAGTTAAGTGAAAAGGAAACTGAGCTTCGGCAAAAACAAAAAGCAAAAGAACAAATTGACCATTCCTTAAATGAAATTAAGGATAAGCTAAATGAATTGAAATTGCACTTAGCGGGAATGAAAGAAAGATTGAGCGTGGAATTCAAAGTAGATTTGGATGCTATTCTTGATGAAGAAAGAACCACCAGCATTGCTTTGGAAGATTTGCAGGAAAAGTGTGATCGAATGAAAAAAAGGTTGGAAAACATGGGCGAAATTAACCCGACTGCCATCGAAGCATTTACTGAAATGAAAAAGCGATTTGATTTTATTGGCGAACAAAAAAACGACCTGGTGAATGCAAAAGAATCTTTGATGCAAACCATCCAGGAAGTGGAAACTACAGCCAATCAAAAGTTCCTGGAAACCTTCAACAAGGTTAGAGAGAATTTTCAAAATGTGTTTAAAGCTTTGTTCACAGACGATGATACTGCGGATATGGTACTTGAGAATCCGGAAAACCTTGCGGATACAGGAATCGATATTATTGCGAAGCCAAAAGGGAAAAGGCCTACCGGCATTAACCAGTTAAGTGGTGGAGAAAAAACACTGACAGCTATTGCGTTGTTGTTTTCCATTTATTTAATTAAGCCAGCGCCATTTTGTATTTTGGACGAAGTGGACGCGCCACTTGATGATGCTAACGTAGGAAAGTTCACACAAATGATCAGGAAATTCAGCAAGGAATCACAGTTTATCATTGTTACACACAATAAGATGACGATGGCTTCGGTGGATGTGATCTACGGGGTTACTATGCAGGAACCCGGCGTAAGCAAATTAGTTCCTGTTGATTTCAGAGGACTGGATCACCAATTTGTCAATTGACGGCTTTTCAAACAAGATGTTATAAAAATACCCCTGGAAACCCAGGGGTATTTTATTATTACTAAAAAACTAAAAAAAAATTATGAATTCTGAGAAGCGGTGGCAGTTGCGATAGGAGTGGAAGCTACCTCCGGAGCGGCGGCAGTATTAACGATCTCTTTTGGTGCCACATCTTTTTCTTTCATTCCGGCTTCTATTTCACTTTTCACATGCTCTTTGGCGTCATTAAATTCCCTTACTCCCTTGCCGATGCCGCGCATCAAATCAGGAATCTTTTTACCTCCAAAAAATAATAAAATAACGAGAAGGATCAATAACCATTCAGATTCTCCAGGCATGGAGAGAAGAAGGATAGGTTTCAGAACAATGCTTAACATGATGTATAAAGTTTAGTTTAAAATCTTTTTCAAAATTACCGGAATCTGCGTTAGTGGATTGTAAATTTTCCTTTACAAATGGAAACCAAATGAGAATGCATTTTAAAATAAAAAGCGCAGAAAACGTATTGCAATAATCTTGGCAGGGAAAGGATTTCCTTTTGTATTAAACTTGAATTTGACGATAATTTCATGGAAATTCAAACTCACCTTCCGGAAATAATAAATTTTATTTTTTTAATAAACTTCCGACAGTAAACCAACTTTTAACAATGATTTTTATTTTACAGCTTTAATAAAAATTCTTTCAAATCCTGAAAGTTTGCTTCCATTGAAATACTTAGTTTTTCTTTGGATAAAATTGACTGGACACTCTGCGGAACAGGAATTTTTTCATTGATCACCTGTTCTACGACATCATAAAATTTTACAGGATGCGCTGTTTCGAGGAGATAGCCTTTTTGTCCGGGATGTTTTTCCAGGAAGTTCTTCAAAGCCACGTAAGCAACAGCCCCGTGAGGATCTAATAAATATTTTTCTTTTTGATAAACCTCACTTATGGCCTCGCGGGTTTCTTCATCAGAAATACTTACGCTGCTTAATGCATGGGTAAGGTCTTTAAATTGATGATGAAACAATTCAAGAATTCTTACAAAATTGCTTGGATCACCTACGTCCATTGCATTTGAAATAGTAGCAATTGCTTTTTTAGGTTGATAATTCTGAGTGGCTAAAAATTCAGGGATAACTTTGTTGGCGTTGCAGGCAGCGATAAAATGCTGAACCGGCATGCCCGAAACATGTGCCAAAATTCCGGCGCAAATATTTCCAAAATTTCCACTCGGCACGCTGATCACCGGTGGATTATTTTTATCAGTCCATTGTTTCCATGCAAATAAATAATAGAATTGTTGCGGCAGCCATCGCGCCACATTTATTGAATTGGCAGATGTGAGAAATAATTTTTCATTCAATGTTTTATCCGAAAAAGCATTTTTCACCATTTGCTGGCAATCATCAAAATTTCCATTTACTTCTATGGCACGAATGTTATTTCCTAAGGTGACCAACTGCTTTTCCTGCACACTGCTCACTTTGCCGGAAGGATATAAGATTACTACTTCAACGCCATCCACATTATAAAAACCATTGGCCACTGCGCCGCCGGTATCTCCCGAAGTAGCAACCAGAACAGTTACTTTTTTATCATTATTTTTAACAAAATATCCAAGGCACCGGCTCATGAATCTCGCACCAATATCTTTAAAAGCAAGGGTAGGGCCGTGGTATAATTCCAATGAGAAAATTTCTTCATTTATTGGCTGAAGTGGAATTTTAAAATTGATGGTTTCCTCTACGATTCTTTTTAATTCTGCTACAGGGATTTCATCGCTCACATAAGGTTCGATTATTTTTAAAGCAATTTCTTCATCTGAATAATTTTCAATGTCAGCATAAAAATCAGCGTTGTGTGAAGGGATATTTTCAGGAAAATATAAACCTTTATCAGGCGCTAATCCCCTGACCGTTGCTTCTTTGAAACTTGCAGCAGGAGCGATTTTATTAAGACTGTAATATTTCATTTTCTTTTCTTTTTACAAAAAATTATACGTCTAAAATTTTTACTCCCATAGTGTTGATAGAGGTTACATACGTTTTATAATCTACCCCTATTTTTTCGTAAATACCTTTCATGATATCCTCCGCGTGAACGGCAGTGTCGTGATCTTTATTCACCATAAAAATGGATGGACCCGATCCGGAAATTCCTCCACCAATGCTTCCTGCTTCTTTGCATTTCGTTTTTACTTCATCAAAACCAGGGATTAAAATACTTCGCACCGGCTCAATGAGTACATCTTCCATTGAGCGCCCAATCAATGCAAAATCGCTATTCATAAAACCCATGATCAGTCCACCAATATTTCCCCATTGTTTAATGGCATCTTTTAGTTGAATATCTTTTCTTAAGATTTGCCTTGAATCAGAAGTGCGAACTTCTATTTGTGGATGTACGATCGTGATAAAAAGATCAGGAGCATTTAAAGGAATAATATCCAAAGGGAAAATAGAACGCACCAAAGTGACGCCTCCATAAATGCAAGGGGAAACATTGTCTGCGTGTTTTACACCTCCGGCAACTTTTTCGCCATTCATAGCAAAACGAACAAGGTCGTCTTTTGAGAAAATATTTCCCAACAAATGGTTGGCAGCTACTACCGCTCCTGCAGAACTGGCTGCGCTGGAACCAAGGCCACTACCTGGTTTTATATTCTTATGAATGGTAAGGTGAAAACCCACTGGTTTTTTATATTCTTCCATAAAAGCCTGCAGCGCAACGCCCGAAACATTTTGTCCGGGATCCTCCGGTAAATTATATTCATCTGTATGTTTAATAATTATTCCAGGCTCATCACTTAATGACAAAGTCATTTCATCATATGGCTCTTTTAAAGCCATTCCCAGGATATCAAATCCACAAACGAGGTTGGCAATAGTAGCCGGAGCCAACACTTTTATTTCTTTCATTTTTTAATTTTTAAATCCTTACCGCTCTAATGATATCGGCGAATACACCTGAAGCAGTTACTTCAGCGCCCGCGCCTGCTCCTTTCACCACTAATGGTTGTCCTATATAACGATTTGTATAGAACGCCACCACATTATCTTTTCCATACAAATGATAGAAATCGTGGCTTGAATCTACTTGTTGCAGGCCTACGCTGGCTTTCCCTTTTTCATAAGTAGCGACAAATTTTAATTTCTTTCCTGCTTTGTTAGCTTCGTCCAAAATGCTTGTGAAATGTGGCTCATGCTTTTCCATACACTGGTAAAAATCTTCTACGGAGCCTTCCATGCATTCGGCTGGCAAAAAAACATTGTTGGTAACATCTTCCATTTCAATTTTTTCACCCGATTCACGGGCAAGAATCATGATCTTTCTAACCACATCCACACCGCTCAGGTCAAGACGAGGATCAGGTTCGGTAAATCCTTCTTCCTGGGCTTGTCTTACCACTTTTGAAAAAGTTTTTTTGCCATCGTAATTATTAAAAACAAAATTTAAAGTGCCACTTAATACGGCCTCAATTTTATTTACTTTATCACCACTCAATAAAAGATCATTTAATGTTCCTATAACCGGTAAACCAGCGCCCACGTTTGTTTCAAAAAGAAATTGGACGTTAAATTCTCTTGACCGGCTTTTTAATTTTTCATAATAGCTATAAGAAGATGAAGCCGCGATCTTATTGCAGGCAACAATTGTTACACTTTTTTTAAGGATCTCTTCATAATGGCTGGCCACATCATTGTTGGCAGTAACATCCACAAAAACGGAATTACGGAAATTTTTTGTTTTGATTGAATTTACAAATTCAGAAAGATCCATTGAGTCCGACTCCTGCAAAAGTTCCTGCCAGCGGTTGAGATCGATTCCATTGTCTTCGAATAACATCTTTTTGCTATTCGCAATCCCCACAACCCTTATGGACAAGCGGAAGTTCTTTTGAAGATAGTTCTGTTGTTGCTGTAGTTGAGAAAGCAGCCGTGAGCCTACATTTCCGACTCCAGCCACAAACAGGTTCACCTGCTTGTAGGTGGTTTCAAAAAATTCTTCATGAAGAACATTCACTGCTTTCTTTACATCATTGACAAAAATGACCGCAGATATGTTTCTTTCAGACGACCCCTGCGAAATGGCTCTTACATTGATACCATTTCTTCCCAAAGCGCTAAACATTTTTCCGCTGATGCCTGGATGACTTTTCATTTTATCGCCCACCAAAGCAATTATTGCAAGATTTTTTTCAACTATCAGGGGCTCCAGTTTCATCCGTTCAATTTCAAAAGCAAACTCTTTATCAACCGCTGTTTTTGCTTTTATGGCAAACGCTTCTTCGATGCCTACACAGATGGAATGCTCTGAGGAACTTTGCGTAATAAGAATCACATTTATTTGTTCGTTTGCTAATGCTTCAAACAACCTTTTTGAAAACCCTGGAATACCTGCCATTCCGCTTCCTTCAAGGCTTAGCAATGCAATTTTATTGATGCTGGAAATTCCACGTACGCTGTCCCCGTTTTTGTGATCAGAAGTATTTTCAATTAAGGTTCCATGGTGCTCCGGCGAGAAAGTGCTCTTTATCCAAACAGGAATATTTTTTATCATCACCGGTTGAATAGTGGGTGGATAAACTACTTTGGCCCCAAAATGAGAAAGCTCCATTGCTTCGCGGTACAATACTTTAGGAATTATTTTAGCATGAGAAACGAGGCGTGGATCAGCGGTCATCATTCCACTTACGTCTGTCCATATTTCAAGCGCGGTTGCATCAACTGCTGCGGCAATAATGGAGGCAGTATAATCAGAACCACCTCTTCCTAACGTAGTGGTGACGCCGGTTACGTCAGACGCTATAAAACCCGGAATAAGAAAAAATGATTCTTTCGCTTCGGAAAAGCAGGATTGAATTTTTGGGTTAGAAATTTCAAAATTTACAACCGCGTTTTCATAGTTGGAATTGGTGGTTATTATTTTTCTTGCATCAATCCACTTATTTTTAAGACCGATTGATTCGAATTTGGCAGAAATGATATGAGAGGATAATAATTCACCATAGCTCATAATTCTGTCTTTCGTCCTTGAAGTTAATTCCTGTAACAAAAATACGCCGTTACAAATATCTTCAATTTGATTACAATGTTGTTTTACCATGCTCAACAAATGGCTCTGCTGCGCAACGGGAATCAATTGCTTTGTCAATTCAAGATGGCGGCTTTCGATTTTGTGCAATTGATCTTTATATTCTTCTTTTCCTTCAGAAGCAAGAATCACGCTGTTTAAAAGTGCGTCTGTAGTGCCTCCTAATGCAGAAACCACGACAATCAACTTCTCATTTTTTAGACGATCTTCTAAAATGGCAACTATCTTATTAATATTTTCAGCGTTTGCTACAGATGAGCCGCCGAATTTTAAAACACGCATATTTTCTTACTATTTGATTTTGATGGATTGAATTATTTTCCCCGAAGGAATGCGGCAAAAGCCCAGTGGATGATATGAAAATGTACAACCCTTAGCGGGTTGTAGGGGTAATTGTAGAAATGCCAATCAATGCAGGAGCAGAAAGGGCAATATGGGAAAAAGATTGTTTCATTTTTGAGAATAGGCTGCGAAGTTAATATAGATAATTCAAAACTTCTTATATAACCCTAAAAAATTTTAAGAACCACTTTAAAATTTAGAATCTTTTCAAAGAAATAAATAAAACCAATAATGATTTGCCAATTAAGAAGCAGGAAGTTAATTTTTGTAGTAAAGCCACAAATAAGCCTAATTCTTATTTTGCTACAAAAATCAACAGGCGTACTTTTTTGTGCGCCTGTTTGATTTTTAATTTTTAAAATCTATTGTTTCCAGATATTATCCCCGGGGGTATAATCCATATAGATTCCTCCATCCACCTCCACCGATTTTATGATTTTTTTAGAAGATATTTTGAACACCTGGCCTTTTTGGTTGTTTTTCCAAACTGCGGGCGTCTCGTGCATTGTAGCGGTTTGTCCGTCTGCATATAATATTTTTATATCGAACGGGATAGCAAATCCTCCCACATTTTTTACGTTCACGGTGTAAAAATCTTTTTCCCTTTTTATCGTATCTACTTTCAGGTCTATATAATTGTTTGTAAAAAACCAATTGTTGAAAAACCAATTTAAATCCTTGCCTGAACCTGTACTCATACAATTAAAATAATCCCATGGAATTGGATGTTTTCCATTCCATGCATTCATGTAATAATGCAATGCTTTTTTGAAAGTACTATCTCCCAGGTAATCTTTTAAAGCGAGATAACTCAAAGAAGCTTTTCCATAAGAATTATTTCCATATCCCGCACCACTCACCTGTGTTGACATTGTAATGATCGGCTGGTCTTGCTCTGTGGAAGGGTCAGTGATGTACTTGTGGATGCGAAACATTTTGTACACTGAATCCGCATAAGCTTTACCATTTTCTTCCTGGCCGATCAAATATTCAAAAGTAGTAGCCCAACCCTCATCCATATATGCGTATCTTTTTTCATTAGTACCCATGTAAAATGGAAAATAAGTATGAGCTATTTCGTGGTCCTGCACCATTTGTGCAAATTTGAAACCTTGTTCACCAAATCTTCGTGTATCGCTGACTGTTGCATCATTTACCATCATCGGGTATTCCATATCAGCATGGCCCTGGAAGGCAGTCATTTTAGGAAATGGATAAGAAACGCCCGGCCATTTCGAAGAAAAATATTTTAATGCATTTTGCGACCATTTTACAGAATGGTGAAAATCCAAAGCTGTATCATTATAAGCTGCCTGGACACTTGCACGGCGATTGTTTTTTGCATCCACAACCACGCTCGATGCATCCCAAACATAATGATCACTTATTGCATAACAAACATCAGTGATGTGGCTGGCACTAAATTTCCAGGTATTCCATTCATTCTGCTGCGTTACCTTTCCCTCCTTCATTTCCTTTAGGTTAGCTATATGGATCACGTCATTTGACGTGTAAGAATCTTTTAATCTTTTTGAGAAAGTTGGTTGCAAAACTTCATCTGGATTTTCCAAATCACCGGTGGCCCACACCACATAATTTTTGGGCGCTTTTACGGAGAGTGTATAATCGTTGAAATCATTGTAAAATTCCTGTCGCAATGTATGAGGCAAAATATCCCACCCATTATAATCATCATAAACAGAGATGCGTGGATAACTGTAAGCGACGTAAAAAGTAGTGCTGTCTATCTGACCCTCACGTCCATCTTGTTTGCTCAATGGATAATTCCACGAAATATTTACGTTGGCAGAAGAATGGGGGAGTAAAGGTTCTTTTAATCTCACAATTCCCACAGTCCCCCAGTTTTTACTGTTCACATCATACACCTGGCCATTCACAGAAAATGAAGTTATATCCAGGCCTGTTGTAAAAAAGTTTTCACTTGACTGGCTACCTCTTGGTGAAGTTGGCTTATGTACATTATTCACAAATCGTATTACTAAAACATGCAAAGTATCAGGGCTGTTATTTGTATATACAATGCTTTCATCTCCTGCTACTATTCTTGTTGAAGGCGTAATGGTTTCATTGATTTCGTATTTTCCATGGTTTTGCCAATAATTTTTTCCTGGAGGGCCTTGCATAGAACGTGTGCCATTGTTATATGCAATTTTGATATTGCGGGGCATATATAATTTTTGCGCATTTAAAAAGGTGGGAGCAGCAAAAATTAAAAATGCCATCGTGTAAAAAAATCGTTTCATAAATTGGTAAGTTATTGTTTCATTAAAAATGATAAAATTAAGAAAGATGAGCTAAAAGGAATTAACTCTTTGATGAATGGTGAAGATTTGTAACTGCCAGTAAACAGACTTTTAGCAAATATTTTTATTTTGACTTTATTCAAAATTTAGAAAATAAAATCTAAACCAGTACTTAAAACCGCGATGGCAAAAGCAAGAATAAAGGCTGTAGTCCAGGTCCTGACTTTAAATCCTTTAAATAGATTGGAAGCGAATTTGATCAAAATTCCGGAAACAAAAACTTTTACAAAAAAAGAAAGTAAACCTAACGTAAGAATATTAAGAGGCAATCTTAAAACGAATCCTACCGTTGCATTTAAGAGGCCCAGCACCAGTATAATGAAAATCGCATTTCCATAATTTTTTATAGAAACGCCGGGCAAAACAGATGCAAGAATAAAAAGTAAACCAGCGTCTATCAATAGTTTGAGAATAAAGTGCATATTTTATTTTTTAAACGGGAGTTTACTTTTCAGGATAGCTGCTCATTTCTTTTTCTTAGGAACCTTATCGCCTTCTTCTCTTGCTTCTGACAGCCCGATGGCAATGGCTTGTTTGCGGCTGGTAACTTTTTTATCGCTTTTGCCGCTCTTTAGTTTTCCTTCTTTCATTTCGTGCAAGGCCTTATGAACTTTTTCTTCTGCCTTTTTCCCATACTTTGCCATGATATTTTAATTTAGAATTAATAATAATTTTTTGTCAGAAATTTTTGTGCCACAATTAAAAAGAAACAGCTTTGTTAATTTATTTAACTGCCCAAACATTTAGAAAAATTTTTTAAAAATAGTAACAAGAAGTGTAACCACTATGCTTAGAATGATCATCGTCATAAGTGGGAAATAAAATCGAAAGCTTTCTCTTTCAATTCTTATATCACCAGGAAGCCGCCCAATCCACC
>JBDTKU010000092.1:0-5403 GCA_039935135.1 Ginsengibacter sp.
AGGTAGTATGTATTGCATAGTATTATTAAACACCTTATCTTTGTCCAAGAAATTTAAAAGTTCCAGATTAAAACCACGAAAATGAATATTGAAAACACAGTAAGCCAGATGCGAAAAGGGGTTTTGGAGTTTTGCATTTTGTCTATAATAAAATTAGGAGAAGCCTATCCGAGTGATATTATTGATATGATGAAATCGGCCAATCTCAATATCCTGGAAGGAACATTATATCCTTTGCTGACAAGATTAAAAAATGCCGAGTTTTTAACTTATCGCTGGGTAGAAAGCAACAGCGGCCCGCCAAGAAAATATTTTTCTCTGACAGAAAAAGGAGCAAAATTTTATGAAGAATTGGAAACTACCTGGCTGGAACTTGCGGGAGCGGTGGAAACTATCACGGGCAAAAACAAAGAGCAGTAAACAACTTAACAACCAATAAATAGAATTAAAATGAAAAAGGTAATCAATATAAATTTTCAGGGTGCGATAGTGCCGATAGAAGAAAGTTCTTATGAATTGCTGCAACAATATATAGAGAGCTTGCGCCGCTATTTTGCCAATGAAGAAGGAAAAGATGAAATCATCAATGACATTGAAAGCCGCATCAGCGAGTTGTTCCAGGAACGTTTGAAAGGAGGAAGCACCTGCATTACCGATGACGACGTAAACTCCATCATCCGCAACATGGGGCGCCCCGAAGATTTTGAAGAAGCAGATAAAGACGATTCAATGGAAAGCGGAAATACTCAATCCGGCGATTCAAAAAAAGAAAAAAGTGAAAGCCATTTCCAAAGCGATTGGAGCTGGAAAGGCAAACGACTTTACCGTGACGAGAATCACAAAATACTTGGCGGTGTTTGTAGTGGCATCGCAGCTTACTTCGGAATAGACCCCGTAATTGTAAGAATTGTATTTCTGATTTCTGGCGTTGGATTTCTGGCCTATATTCTTCTTTGGATGTTTGTTCCCGGAAGCAGCATGGTTGAAAACGGCGTCCGCAAAAGGTTATACAGAAATCCGGACGGGAAAATTTTAGGCGGTGTGTGCAATGGAATGGGCAGTTATTTTGACGTAAATCCATGGTTACCCAGGTTTATATTTTTAATTCCTTTTATTACTTTCTTTTTCAGGTGGGGACATTTTGGGCCGCTGAGTTTTCCTAATTTTTTAAGTTTTTCGTTTAGCCCCGGCAGTTTTATCATCTATATTATTTTGTGGCTGGTAATTCCTGAGGCAAACACTACCTCAGAAAAGCTTGAGATGAAAGGTGAAAAAGTAGATCTTAATTCTATCAAAAATTCTGTTTTGAAAGAAATGCAGGAAGTAGGCGAAAGAGTAGGAAAGATGGGAAAAGAAATGGGGGAAAAAATTGGCAAAATGGGAATGGAAGCCGGTCATGCTGCAGGAGAAAAGGGCGCTGAAATTGGCAAAGACATTCATTATGCGGCCAGCCGTTCATCAGGTGCGTTAGGAAATATAATAACCACGCTCTTTAAAATATTCATGTATTTCATTCTAGGCTGCGTAGCATTAGCGATTATTGTAGCCTTGTTTTCAATTGCAACCGTTGCCATTGGACTGTTTCCACTAAAGGATTTTGTATTAAGTCCGGGATGGCAAACCGTCTTTGCGTGGGGAACATTAATTTTCTTTATTGCGGTTCCAGTGATTGGCATCATCACATTTATCATCAGAAGATTTGCACGCATTAAAAAGACAAATAAATTAATGCGCTGGTCATTTGTGAGTCTTTGGATATTAGGCATTGTTTGTTTCGTTTCCTTAATAGCTTCTGTGGGGCAAGATTTTAGAAGCATCAGCTCTTTAAATGAAGACGTGGTTACTCTTCAAAATCCCACTGTAAAAAGCCTGGAAGTGAAACCTTTTCAAAATATAAATTATCGAAGAATTGGCTGGTTTAATTTTGAGCCATTCGGGTCGTATGGTTCTATGGATACTGCTTTCATAGGAAATGTAAGAGTGAGAATTATCAAAGCTCCCACCGATAGTTTTATGGTAAGTGTGTTAAAAATGTGTAACGGCAGAACCAGGAGAGCGGCTGATACTTTGCTTCCCCTAATCAATTTTAATGTTAGTCAAAATGATTCTATATTAATGTTGGACAGGGCGATTACCATTAATACAACTGATAAATTCCGCAACCAATATGTGGAAGTTACCATTGCCGTTCCGGTTGGGCATTATATTAAAATAGATAAGAATTTTGGATACGGAAACCGTGTAAGATTTGGTGGTTTTTGGGGAGGAAGCGATTGGTATTATAATAATAATAACGTTGATAATGATTATGATTTTTCTTATGGAGAAAAATATTTAATGAAAGAAGACGGGCTTTACAGGCTTGACGGAAGTCGCTCAGATAGCGATAATGAAGATTGGAACAATAATTCAGATAATAATAATTCGGTTTCCCCTTCTACAAATGACATTGATGGTGGTTATCGTTACAATCGAAACATTGATTCATTAAAAAATGTGCAGGAAAAGCAAATTCAGACGATGGAACTAAAAATGGACTCTTTAAAATCTGTACAGCAAAAAGAAGTAAACAGGATGAAAGATTCGCTCCAAAAAGAAAAAGACGAGATCAATAAAAAAATAGACAAATTAAATAAAGGAACCGTTTTGCATCAAAGTAATTGCGAACAAAAAGCCCACAATGATTTCACCTTCATCATGTACATCTGAATCTTTTTGGATGTTTAGTTGGGGCCTTCATGCAAATGCATGGGGCCTTTTCTTTTTAGGATTATTACTGCTTCAAAAAATAGCATTTAACTTTGTTTACTATACTTTCAATTTTTTAAAATAAAATAATGGACACTGAAAGAACAGAAGTTTCTTCACTTGGCGAATTTGGCCTGATAGATTACCTCACAAAAAATAACGAAACCAGAAATGCTTCCACTATTTTATCTGTCGGTGATGATGCCGCAGTGATGGACCATTTCGGAAAGCAAACCGTAGTAACTACGGACATGCTGGTGGAAGGCATTCACTTCGATTTGATGTACACACCGCTAAAACATCTGGGTTATAAAAGTGTAATCGTAAACCTCAGTGATGTGTATGCGATGAACGCATCCCCCGCGCAAATAACCATGAGCATTGCATTCAGCAATCGTTTTAGTGTAGAAGCGCTTAATGAATTTTATGAAGGGGTTTATGCGGCTTGTGACAAATACAATGTTGACCTGGTAGGCGGCGACACCACTTCTTCACAAAAAGGCTTCATTATTTGCGTTACCGCAATTGGTGAAGTAGCGCCTGATAAATTCGTTACAAGAAGTGGCGCAAAAAAAGGCGACCTACTTTGCGTGAGCGGAGAACTGGGAGGTGCATTTTTAGGATTGACATTGCTCGAAAGAGAAAAAAAAGTTTTCCTCGAAACTAAAGGAGTTCAACCCGATCTCGAAAACCAGGACCACATCGTAGGACGAATTTTAAAGCCGGAAGCAAGAAAAGATATCATAGAATTTTTTGCAGAAAAAGAAATACAACCGACTTCCATGATTGACATCAGTGATGGCCTTAGCAGCGAGCTTTTACACATTTGCAAAAAGAGCGAAGCGGGCTGCGTTTTATACGAAGAAAAAATTCCTATAAATGAAATGGCACGGCAATTTGCTTATAAGCTTGAACTGGATCCCACAGCATGCGCACTTAGTGGTGGCGAAGATTATGAATTGCTTTTCTCAGCAGATCAAAAAGATTTTGATAAGATTTCCGAAAATCCCAACATTAGTATTGTTGGGTACATTACTGAAAAAGAAAAGGGTTCCGTTATTATCACTAAAGGAGGAAACACACATCCACTTACTGCCCAGGGATGGAACGCACTTAAATAATGTTAGAATCAAATCAAATTATATCGTAACACTTTTACAGGATTATACATCATGAGGCCACCATATATTTTGATTATTCTTCCGTTTTTATTTTCCTGCTCGGCCTCCAGAAATTATAACCCGAATGAAAAATATTCAAAACAGCAACTGCAGCAAGATTACACATTATTACGAAATATTTTAGAAAAAAAACACCCTTCTCTATATTGGTACACTCCTAAAGACAGCATGGATTTTTATTTTAATGCCGGATATAAGGCCATCCAGGATTCAATGACAGAGCTTCAGTTTGGATGGAAGATCATCGCGCCGCTCACTTCTGTAATTCATTGCGGGCATACCAGTTTCAACATGAGCAGAGGATGGAATCATTTTATAAAAAACAAAGTCATTCCTTCCTTTCCTCTTTATTTAAAAACCTGGAAAGATACAATGATGGTAGTGGGCAACCTTAATCTTAAAACCAGGCTGATAAAAAATGGTTCCTTTATTTCTTCCATCAACGGTATAAAAAATCAGGAAATGATCAATTATATGTTTCATTTTTTGGTAAAAGATGGCTATTCGCAAAATATAAATTACATCCGGCTTAGTGCCGATTTTCCCTATTATCACCGAAATATTTTTGGGTTGTATAAAAGTTACCGGGTCGATTATACGGACAGTACCGGACACTCTAAAAATTCCGTAATTCCTTATTTTGATCCGGGTGCCGATACGCTTCAGGCAAAAAAGATCCTGAAAAAAAGAAATGAAGTAAAATACACCCGACAGGAAAAACTCGCCCGTATTCGCTCTTTACAATTTGATTCTTCATTCGCATTAATGACGGTGAACGGATTTTCGAAAGGACATTTGAAAAAATTCTTCCGAAGTTCCTTTCGGGAATTAAGAAAGAATGAAACTAAGAATCTTGTCATCGACCTGAGAATTAATGGTGGTGGTGATATTATCAACTCTGTATTTCTAACCAAATTCCTGCGCAACACTTCTTTTAAAGTAGCAGACACGGTAATGGCCATCAGCAATAAACTGTCGCCCTATTCCCGCTATATTTCAAAAAGTTTTTTCAATAACATTGGATTATTTTTCGTTACGCATAAGGGTAAAGATGGCAAATATCATTTTGGCTATTGGGAGGATCATACTTTCAAACCAAAACGCAAAAATCATTTCAACGGCAATGTCTATGTTCTCACCAATGGCCTCACTTTTTCTGCTTCATCAATTTTTTGTAACGCCGTAAAAGGACAGGACAACATCAAGCTGGTGGGCGAAGAAACCGGCGGAGGTTGGTATGGCAATTCAGGAATTATGATCCCTGATATCACCTTGCCCAATACAAAGCTCAGGGTGCGGCTCCCTTTTTTCAGGTTGGTGCAATACAAGCATGTTCCGGTGAAAGGAACCGGCGTACCACCTGACGTTTATGTGGGTCCAAACTGGCGCGACATTTTGTATGGTGTTGATACTAAAATTGAAAAAGTAAAAGAGATGATCCGGCAAAAGAATGATAATTGAGAAAAAAGAAAGA